>NZ_JCACIN010000086.1:0-25889 GCF_059504425.1 Drouetiella sp. | reverse complement strand
CTCAAAACTTTATTAGTGCCATTCCCTATTCTATCCTGCCCTTCAGGGCACTACCGATCTTATTTTCTCCTCGAAGTTTGGGAGATAGGTTGTACAGTGCCACATTAAACAGCATTTGGACAAATCCTTATCATCAAGAAAGCTTGATTTCTTGATTCTTACAGCGATTGAGGTTGATGCAATTTGCCCGTTCCCTGTACGCGCTCGAAGCTAATCGTTAGAAGGTGAAGACACCACAACCTCGATGACATTAATTTGGTACTACGACAAATAAAAAGTCACCGTACACGAGACTTTACGGGTGACTCTTTCAAACTGTTTACGTAAAAATTAAACTCTACCTAAGAATAGCATGAATAAGAACACGCTAGAGCATGGCAAATTGCCATGTTCACAGACAGGTACGGGCTTTTGCCCTGCTTCCATCTTCACATTTTCAATCGTTGGCTCCAGTAGGAGATCCCGCTGGTTCTGGGTAGCGTGGAAAGGTGAGGCGATCGGGCAGCCAGATGATTCTGGCTACACTCAATCTAAAGAATTAGCTGTATCAGCGTCGCTTAGCGCTCTTCGGCTCGAAGATGCCAAGCAACTAACTTCAAACTTTGCAGAAAAATGGCGCGGGATCTGCAACTGCCAACATTGTGATTCCACGAACTTAAAGATTGGCGTGGGCAAGGCTCATCATCTTGCCTCACTGAAATGTGGGAATTGTAATCGGTTCCTGAAGTGGGTGAGCGAAGCTCAACTACAAGTGTTGCGGGAACGGGAGGTGGGGCAATGACTGTTCCACCTTGTATAGATGAGCGCGGACAAGTGATCGATTGGTTAGTTCGCCTTCAATTACCGCCTCTTCCCGTGGCTCCAGCTAAAAATCCATACAAGTACCCCCGTGTTGTCAGCGATAAAGGCGATCGTGGAATTTGGCAGCATTGCCCGCTAACCAAAGACTTGAAGCCTAACCCTGCCTATACAGGAAAGAATCCAAGCTATCTTGATGCGGCAGGAGAGCCACACCTAGTCAGGCATCAAGACTACCAAAATCGGCTTCCTACAAAAGTGGAGTGTCAAACTTGGTTTGCTAATCCTGTCAATGGTATTGGCACACTGGGTGGGTGGCAGGATTTGGTATGGCTGGACTTTGACCGAAAGCAGTTTGACTCTCAAGATGAATGTAATCAAGCGTTTTACAGCATTCTGACAGCCCATCCTGAATTGACGGAATCTTGGTCGGAGCAAACACAAGGCGGTGGGTATCGGCTTGCTGTTCGTTGCGCTCAAAAACCCCAATTCAAAAACTTTGCTCTAGAACCTAGTGGCAGGCATCGTGGCGAGGCACAATCCACAGGAAGTTTCTCAGTGCTGGCTCCAACAATTGGCGTATCTGGCAAGCTCTACGTCAACATGCGTCGAGCTGAACCCGTGAAGATCGAAAGCCTTGAATTGATTGGCATCTATCCCAGTAGTACCCGGCAGAGCGCTCATCCAACTCCTCGTGGTCGAAGCGATCGCCCTCCCTCGCCCGTTCTCGGCTCCCTCGCCCTAGAAGAATTAGGCAACCCTAAAAGTCGTGCCATTCTGAATGGAGAAGATGCCACAGGGGATAGATCAGCGGCCCTAACCACAGCAATTCGGGAATGGCATGGTTGGCAGCAGTGGGCGCTGTCCAACAACATTTCGGTAAGCGGCAGTCCTGAAGATTTGGCACATTATGCGGGTCAAGCGCTTGGTATTGATAGCGATCGAGTTGAGCGAATTCTGAAAACTATCAGTCCTACGGATTGCCATCCTGCGGCATTGTACAAAGGCGAACAAGAAGCCTGCTGGCTGAAGATTCGCAGGCTTGATCGAGTGACGTTTGATGAGAAGTGCCCAGAGCTGCTCAAAGGCACCATCATCCAGAAGCAGAGGAAACAAAATGAGCGGCAGCCAGGAGGTGAGAGCGACAGCAGTAAAGTGGTGGCTGAGAACAACGCTAGTGAACTCAAGCAGAATAATCGCTGGTCTTGCCCTGCATCCTACAACCATGAGTTAGGTGTTTGGAAAAATATGAAGATGTTTGAGGATGAAAGTGAAATTCCAGAGCAGATGCTCAGCGCAGGGTTCAGAGCCGTTCCCAGCAAAGTCAAAGTCAAAACCAACGAGGGAACGCAAATTGTAGATGGCTATATGGTTCAGGCGTTTGAACCAAAAGCAAACTTTGATTTTCACGTCGATCGTATTTTGGAGTCGAAAGACGGCGGTGGGCTGGTGCTAACGGTTGAGAGATTGCTAGCAGAGCAAATTACTAAGAGTAGAGTGATTATTCCCTCAATCGCTCTAAACACAGTTTCTGACTGCCTGACTGCCCTTAAAAAAGGGCTGGGATGTAACATTTCATGTCTACTGAAGTTGGATGACCTACAGCGCTTGATAAATGTTCGGACTAATGAGTATTTACTCAGAGGCGGGCGCGTCTATAAGTTAATCGATCGTATTGGTCATCAGGAAGACGGCACTTGGGTGTTCGAGAATATCCAGTTCAATAGCACAGGAAAGTTGACGACCGAAGAAGAATCAGGTTGGGTATTTAATCCTTCGCTAGGGGAAGTCGAGAAAATTCCCTCTCCTAAGATTGCACCTCAGAATCCAGCGGCTCTGAAGCATTTGACGGCAGTTTGCAAAGAATTCTTTCATCCTGAAACTCTACCCTTGGTGCTTTTCAACTGCGGCTTTGCAACTGCCGTGCTGCACCGCCAGCAGATCTATCAAGAAGAGGCGTGCTTCCCTCAGTGCAGCAACTTTGGCGATGCAGGCGGTGGCAAAACCACAGCCGCTAGTGTTGCATCATCATTGGTGGGGATGTTCAACCCAATTGCCAAATTCTCTGAAAGCGTAGCCTACGAGCTTGCCAAATCGCTCAGTGGAATTGTCCTATTTTTTGATGACCCTATTAAGAAGGGAATGAAGCGAGAGGATAGAGACAAGTTAGATGATTATCTTTGGAAGCTCTATAACGGGGCGGCTCGAAAAGTCAGAGGGAACGAACAAGTACCACATACGGCTGTTTTAGTGACCACTAATCCTGCTGTAGGGGAAGATAATGCCGCTGTCGAGTCACGACTTATCAAGTTCTACTTCGCGGTGAAACCGACTAAAGGCTCCCTTTTGACACTGAGGCGGGCGATGAAGCAGGCTTCGGGAGGTATCTCTCAGCTAATCTCACTGGGTTATTCCAGGGACGATATTGCAGCACTTGAGGATCGGATAAGTAAGCAGCTCCGCTCCTCCCATGCTCGAATGAGTCGCAACTTAGCGATCGTCACACACTATACTCAGAAATTCTGTGATTTGGCAGAGGTCGAATTTGATGCGTTGCAATATTGTCTTGATTATCTTTGCCCATCCGCTGACGATGCTCATAGTGATGTGGATTCTTTAAGCGATTTTCTTGAGAAGCTCCAATCACTTAAATCTCAAACCTTGATCGGGGAATGGAATGTCACAACTATTGAACGCGAATCTGGAAAATATTTTGCTATCTGCATGACCGAGGTGTGGGAAGAATTTGCTCGAAAATTCTCAGTCAACTACTCGAAGCAATCGATCACAAGCCTCGCCAAAGAGCACGGCGGCGAGGCAAATAGACCAGCTAAGTTTGTAGGCTCAAAGTTGGAGTGGATAGAGTACCTGAAATCAGCAGCAGCTCACCAACGAGGCGAGGGCGGCAACAACCCACCAACCAAGCCGCCGAAAATAGATACCCGTAAAGCCCTGCTGATCCCATACGATTTAGTTCGCCAGATCTGGGAGGCAGGACAAAGTGACGAAGCGATTGCATCTGGCTCAAACAGTCCAAGTAGTGACGTAACCTCTTCTGAGTCGAACAAGCCTCTAAGTAACCCGGAGGAAGTTACTGAAGAAAGCTCGAAAAACCAAGTGTTTCAAACCCAAGTAACCGCAGTCACCGCAGTAACCGCAGAAAAGGTAACTCCTACACAGGAGGTCGATACTGAATCAAAGCGTGAGGTGAATTCCCGCTGGATGGCTTCTGTGCAAATGCGAACTCTGGCTCCTGGTGATCGAGTTCGCTACTCCGGGAATGTTGACTCTGACAAACAAATTTGTGGGCAGAAACCCTTAATTGTGGAGGAGATCAAGGGCAGTGAAGCAGTTGTTTCTCACCCCGACTGGACATTTGGTATACCAAGGCGATTGCTTCCCTTGTCAGATTTGGTGCTGATTAAAGCAGGGGATGTAGCATGATGACCTTTATCGACAAGCGTGAAGTCTGCGAATTCCTCAAAGTGGGAGAGCGTACCCTCGCTCGATACCGGGAGAAGCACTGGTATTTAGGCATCCACTACGTTCAACCAGTACAGAAAATCCTCTACAACAGAGAGCTAATCCTAGATTGGATGGTGAATCGGCATGATTATATTGCTCATCTCCGAGCGATTGAAGCCTATCAAGCCACTCTACCTAGCAATCAAAAACGGAAGCGCACATAACTAACTTTCAATCTGGTACGGGTAGATTCCCCGATGCCCAAATAGCCATGTTGATAGCAACTCCACAAAGAGCGATCGCATCCTCACATAGATCATATTGGTATTCAATTGGTATACCAGTACCATCAAGCGTGAAAACCCTGATTATCTCTGGTTTCTGCAGTACTAGAATCAACCTTGGTAAGGGTGAGGTCATGAGTTCAATCCTCATCACGGGCTTGGCGATTGTAGAGCGACAAATTATTTGTCGCTCTACAGGGGCACTCAAAAAATAACTCGTCCTAACTCAATTACGTAATGCGATATTGATTGTGTTGGACAAGTGGGGCAACGGCTTCCAGATACCTATTCACCTGAGACGATTCCTGGGGTCGGGGAACTGAATGAGTTGGAAACCTTTGTTGGCTCAAAAAATCAAACGTGAGTGGAGGGCAATGGCTAAACCGGGTGCCAAACCCAAACTTGATCTTGGGGATCGAGTGCTGGTTGCTCTGGAGTATTGGCGAGAGTATGGGGCATTAGTGAATCGACGGTCTGCCGGATTGTTCATTGGGTTGAAGACCACTTGACGAGGACAGAGAAATTCCGCTTAGCAGGCAAGAAACGCTTGGTGCAGGGCTTTGGTCGCCCAGAGGTCGTGCTCATAGATGTCACCGAGACTTCCATTGAACGTCCCCAGCAGCGTCAACGGTTGTTCTATTCTGGCAAGAAAAAACGGCATACGCTCAAGTGCCAAGTTCTGATTGACTCGTCTACCCAAGAGGTGATTTTCCTGTTTTTTGGCAAAGGCAGTCGGCACAATTTCAAGCTGTTTCAAGCCTCAGGGGTACGTCTACATCCTCTGACCGAAAGTTTGCAAGATAAGGGGTATCAATGCATCCAAAATTTGCATATAGCCCTACGTAATTGAGTTAGGACGAGTTATTTTTTGAGTGCCCCTATGGGGCGCGGCTCTCAAAAAATAACTCATTGGATCTAAGCGCGTAGCGCTATACCAACAGTCGGTTGCTGATTAAAAAAACCAAGGGTGGCTCTCTCAGTGCAGCAGACAAAGCCAAAAATCGCGAACTTGCGGTTGAACGGATGGGGATTGAACATGTCAATCGCCGCTTTAAGATCTTTAGAATTCTGGTTGAGCGCTATCGTAACCGTCGTCGCTATGGGCTGCGCTGTAGTTTAATTGCTAGCTTTGTACAACTTTGAATTGTCTCTGGACGCTAAATTAGCATAGTTTGCAAGAGGTCTAATTTTAATTTGTCGTGATTCACGGTAATGATTTGATTCATCACCCTACCAGGTCAGTAATGACAACCCCTTTTTTGCTCCATTTGCCCACTATTCAGGCTATTCCAATTATTGCGAACTTGCCCCATAGCGGGTTGTTCGTCCCCCAAGCAATTGCTACGCAGCTAAACCTATCTCATCTGCCTAATCAAGATTGGCATCTCGATAAGCTCTATGATTTCCTGCCAGGTCTGGGAATTACGGTGCTGCAAGCCACCCATAGCCGCTACGTCGTTGACCTCAACCGATCGCCCGAAGCGCCGCTGTTTGGGAACTTCTGGCGATCGATAGTTGCTGAAAATACTGCCTTCAACGTATCTCTGTATCAATCGCCTCCCTCTCATTCGGAAATTCAGCAGAGGGTTGAGCAATATTATCATCCCTATCATCATCAGCTTCAATGCTTGCTGAATCAATCGATCGATCAATTTGGCAAAGTTTACCTACTGGATTTGCACAGTTTCTTTGGCTTGATTGAGGATGAAATTTGCTTGGGTAATGGCAATGGTAAGACCTGCGGCGATCGCTTCATCACAATCATTGAGGATGCCTTTTGCTCAAACGGCTATCAGGTCGTTCGCAATAAAGTGTTTAGCGGTGGATACATTACCCAACACTATGGGGATCTGCCGCAAGTAGAGGCGTTGCAAGTTGAAGTTCGCTATCCGGTATATCTAAATACTAAACAACTAGATAACGCTTTTGTACCAGATTGGAACGTACCAGAGTTCGATCGGGCAAAACATCAATTTGAGGCGGTCTTTCGGCTAATAGTTGATGCCCTGCTTCAGGAGTAATCTATACCTCAATGAGTCATGTAGCTTTACGCGCTTAGATCCAAAAATAACTCATTTGGATCAAGCGCGTGCCATACCTCTATTCAGCAACGCCCATGATTCAATCTAGCTATAAATTTTGTGTTGGGAGGCGCACCTCCCAACTTGATCCTCAACTTGATCTATGTTGAGTAAGGAGCAGGTAAGAACACATTTTTCGGCAGAGCAGCATGACAGCCTCGCCGGATATCCACAACCTGCGTCACGCTGAAGTCCACAGCAACAGAAATCAGTGAGTAGGCTTCATCGGCACTCATGCTCCGTTTGGTTTGCAGGAAGCTGAGCATCTGATCTGCCGATTGGCGCATGGCTTTGTTGAGATCTTCATTAAAGCCGTGGGTAATCCAATGGGTTTCTGTTTCCATGATCGGATTGGTGATGGGAAAGTCTTTGATTACAAAGATCTGGAGATAGGCATTCATCGAAGCCTCGATCGCCGTTCCAGATAGCTCCGCGTCACCCTGCGCCATGTGGGTATCACCGACATAGAAGTTTGCCCCCCGATTGAAGACAGGATAGTACATGGTTGCCCCTGCTCCGTTTCGCCAGTTATCAATGTTGCCCCCAAAAGCACCGGGAGGAATGCTGTTGATCCGTCCACTCTCTTGGGGCGCAACCCCCATCACGCCAAAGTGCGGACGCATGGGAATCGCCACCTTGGTTTTAATCACTTCCCGCGCGCTGGCATCGGGAGCGGTGATAAATCCTGGCGTGTCGTAGACAGGCCTGCCCTTGAAGTCGTAGGCAAAGGCAGGTTCAGCCAGGTTGGCTTCGGCATCGATCTTGTAGATGGTGATCCGCTCTTTTTTGAAGCTGTCGTAGAGATAGCCCCAGTTGGCGGCAATGTTGCTGCCATAGGCGAGGCGAGGCTGGGTTTTGAGCACACGCACCATCAGCGTATCGCCCACTTCAGCTCCCCGCACGGCGATCGGTCCCGTCATGATGTGTACCCCTGGCCCGCGATCGGTCACTTTTTCGTACACGGCTCTGACCCCATCATCCATTAGCAGATCGGGCGCATCTCCGGCATGATGGGTCAACGCTTCCACATAGACAATATCCCCAGAGTCAATCGTCATTACGGGCGGCAGGTCTTTATCAAAGAAGCCCCAGAAGCAGTTTTCAGGCGTGGCTTTGAGGATGTGAATATTACCCGCATCTCGAATTGAGTCAGCAGCTTGTAAAGTTTGTGCCTTGGCTTCCTGGGGATTGCGGAGAAAGCCGATCATGTTGGTGCTGAGAGCCGTTGCTGCACCCAATGAAGCCAGAAAAGCCCGCCGCGACTGTTTGGAGAGAAACTGGGAGGGGTGATGGGCAGGATTGTCTGATTCTTCCAACTCCACTGAGTCTGATAGCTGAGCTGAGGCACCTCCTTTTGCACCGCAATGAGGGCAAGATGAAGAATGGAGATGGCTCTGCGGGTCAGAATGCTCTGGCATACTCTTTAGTCAGTGAATAAATGAATAGATTCACAGATATCGGAATCAGTGCCCATAAAATGTGCTTTGTATTACATACGGTAGACTTGCTGTCTTATAACTAGGCATATGTAGGAAATTTCAGTCTATCCACCTGAGTTGCCACACTATGTAGAGAAAATGCTACTTATCTACCTAAATTGGGTCATTATGTGGATGTCATTCCTAAATGATTACTCTCTTCGGTTGTAAAGTACGGTTGCGTGCACTAATCTTTAGGCTGGTTACAGCTCTAAAACAGTTGAGTGTGTTATTGAGAATGTCGAATTTATCAAGTATTGAAAAAAGAAAAATTGAAAAATTGCTAGAAATGGGCAGCGGCTACGTTCTTGATTTTTCAAACAGGACATTTAAAGAATTCGTTATTGAGAGTATAGATATTGATATATACGATGATAAATATGCTTACTCAAGTGGTTCTAAAGCTAATCGACTAAGGGCTTTTTGGGATCAAGAGTCGGATCACATTGTCGGGAAACTGATTTTGGATCTATTGGAGCATTGGAAAATGCAGAAGTTAATAAATGATATAGAGGCAAGTCAATTAGAGCAGGCTCTATATAATGATTGCTCCAAAGTTCCAGAGAGACTTATGCAAGCCGTGATTCAAGAAGAGCAATCATCTGAGAAGGCTATAAGCAGTATTGAAAAGGTTCAGACAATTTCCATTCTTCTCTTGTCGGCTGATCCAACTAATGCTTCCCGGCTAAGAATTGGAGAGGAGTCAAGAGAGATTCAAGAGAAACTTCAACGAGCCAGATTGCGAGAGAAATTTATACTGGCTCAAAGAACGTCCGTGCGACCGACAGATATAAGTCAAGCATTATTGGATATACAGCCACATATTGTACATTTTTCAGGTCATGGTGCAGCAAGTGGTTCGCTATGCTTTGAAAATCGATCGGGAGAAATTCATCCAATAATGCCAGACGCATTGGCAGCTCTATTTGAACAATTCACTGGTCAAGTAAATTGTGTTCTGCTGAATTCTTGCTACTCAGAAATCCAAGCAGTTGCTATTGCTAAACATATCGATTACGTTATCGGAATGAATCAGGCAATTGGTGATCATGCTGCTATAGCTTTTGCTATAGGTTTTTACCAAGCTCTAGGAGCAGGTTGTACAATTGAGAAGGCTTACAAGCTTGGGTGTGTTCAAATCAGATTGGAGAGTATTTCCGAACACTTAACGCCTATTCTTATTCGGAAAGGCAGAGGTTCAGTGTAGGAAGCAGCATAATGGCAGCGAATATTATTGGTTGAGGCGCAAAAGTTAGCTGTTGAGTAACGGGATTGAAAAAGCAACCTCCTGAGTTCAGAGGTTTCAGGAACCTGTCAGGGAGAAAATATCTTAAGACGGCTTCTAACTTAACTTACTCCATCAACCAGTCAAATAGCTCTTCTACCGTGAGATTAAAGTCTTTGGCAAATTCTGGGGCTGGCAACCGCATTCCCAGTTCGTCATAAACAGCAGTGGGGTGATGCGGTAGATAAACAAAAACAGATTGTTCATCTGGATCAATCAGCCATCCCATTTGAGTTCCATGCTTGAGACAATGCAGAATATTTTTGGTAACTTTAGTTTGGCTCTGGTCGGGTGAAAGAATTTCGATCGCCCAGTCTGGAGCCACTGAAAAAACGTTAGAGACTCCACCATTCTCCTTGCGTGGAATTCTACTCCAGAGAAACACAGCAATATCAGGTACAGTTGAGCGTCCACCAAAAGTACAGCGTAGCTCTGTAAAAGCTCGTGCAACCTGCTTGGGTTTTATGACTCGGTTGATTGCAGGCGCTAATTCAGTTTGAATTGCGCTATGTTCTCCTTGTGGCATTGGTTTCTGGATGATCACCCCATCAATGTACTCACTGGCGGGTTCTGTCTCTGGCAACTGTAAAAACTCTTCTAGCGCAAGGGATTTAGGAGGAGTCTGTACCATTTTGAGATTCTCTTAAGAGGAGCATTAGGCTCGTTACCCTGACTGCTATTCTACAGAAAACGAATCGGCAACATCGCGAATGGAAACAGCCGATCGCCTCATCCCGCTTGATGAGTTCTGCAATGACCTCATCTTGCTGCTCTATATGTTGGTAGAGTACGAGTGCTGGTAGAGTGCGAGAGCAAGGTCGCTTTGAGGAGAAGGCATGAGAGTTGCAGGTCCTGTGATGGCATCCGATCAAAAGGCGACGCGGCAAATTCCTACTCTGCGGCGTTTCTTGGGCTATCTGCGACCCTACCGCAAAGAAATTCCGATCGCCCTCACCTTAGTCACAATCGGTGCAGCATCCCAGGCGATCGGGCCTTTCCTCTTAGGCTGGTCAATTGACCATGTGATCGCTCAGGGAAATTTGCAGGGACTATGGCAGCTCTTGGGCGGACTAGCGCTCATCTATTTTGCCGGAGTTTGGGCAATCCGAGGACAGATTTTGCGCGTCGGCTGGATTATGCAGCGAGTTTTGGCGCAGCTTAGACAAGATATTTTTGCCAAAATTCAGAGCTTGCCCCTTAGCTTTTTTGATCGCAGTGAAGCGGGAGACTTGATGAGTCGGCTGCTGAACGATGTCAATACCGTCAATCAGGCATTTGGACAGACGATCGCTCAAATGCTGGGTAACGCCTTCAGTTTAGTGGGCATTGTGATTGCCATGCTGGCGATTAATTTGCAGTTGGGTCTACTCAGCAATTTAGCTGTACCGCTGATGATTTTCACCACAGGGCTATTTGCACGCTGGGCAAGAGCCAGATTTCGCGTGACTCGCAAGACGATCGGCAAGCTGTCAGCAAAGCTGGAAGAAGATATTACCAGCGTTCGGGAGGCTCAGGCATTCAATCGCGTGCAGATGAACATCGAAGAATTCGACAGCCTCAATGCCGCTAACCGAGATGCTAACGTGCAGGCAGTCGCCATTACGGCTGCTTTCTTGCCCTCGATCGATTTTCTCAACACTCTGGCAACTGCGGGGGTGCTAGCGTATGGTGGCTATCTTGCCGTTACAGGAGCTGTTACGGTTGGTGTGGTCACATCCTTCTTACTCTATGTTCAGCAGTTCTTTCGCCCCATTCAGATTCTCAGTCAGTTTTACACGCAGGCACAATCTGCCTTCGCTGGATTAGAGCGGATCTTTCAGCTATTAGACGAGCCGTCGGCGCTCAAAGACGCGGCAAATGCTCCGGAAATGCCTTTGATTCAGGGCGAAGTCACTTTCGAGAACGTCGAGTTTGGCTATACATCTGGGCAGCTTGTGTTGAAAGGCGTGAATCTGTGTGCCCAGCCAGGTCAGATGGTGGCGCTAGTGGGGCCGACAGGAGCCGGGAAAAGTACGATTATCAATTTGATTCTGCGGTTTTATGACGTGTCGGGAGGAGCAGTCAAAATTGACGGCATCGATGTGCGTCGCGTCACGCAGAACAGCTTGCGCCGTCAGATTGGCATTGTGCTGCAAGACAATATTTTGTTTAGCGGCACTGTTGCTGAAAATATTGCCTTTGGTTTACCGAACTCCAGCCAAGCCGAAATTGAGGCAGCGGCTCAGCTAGCAAATGTGCATGAGTTCATCACCTCCCTGCCACAGGGCTATGCAACGCAGCTAGGCGAACGGGGTGCCCCCCTCAGCCAAGGACAACGGCAGTTGGTCAGCATTGCTAGGGCTGTGCTGGTTGATCCGCACATTCTGATTCTGGATGAGGCGACTAGCAGCATCGATACTCGCACAGAGGCACTGGTACAGTCAGCGATCGCCCGTCTGTTGCAAGGTCGGACTAGCTTTGTGATTGCCCATCGCCTCAGCACAGTCGCTCAAGCCGATCAGGTCTTGGTGATCCAGCAGGGACAAATTGCAGAACAAGGCACCCATGCTGAGCTGATGGCTCAAGAGGGAGTCTATGCTAATCTCTATGCGCTACAGCTCGGTACAGCCGTCGCAGCACCTTGAATCTTCAAATTCGTGCCTTAGGATCAAAAATTAATTAACCTGTAATAGTTTTTTGAAAGTGTCGCGCTCCGCGCGACACTTTCAAAAAACTATTGGATTTTGTTTTGTACATGATCCTTAGTGTTCTGGTTTACTGGCAGTCTCTCCATATCGGACAACCCAGGGTCGCAGTCTTTCAACCAACTGAGCGACGATCGCCCGATCGCCCTCACTCCAAACTCGCGGATGGGCAAAAACACAGGGCTGCAAAATCCCGTACAGCATCTCATTCTGGCAAATATGGGCGTGAACTAAAGCGCGATGCCCAAAATTTCTCTCAAAGTTGAGGTTCAAAACCTCTGGTGCGGCAGTTTCCACATCTTCCACAAAGATAGAAGGATCCGATCGCAAAGCGGCTGCAAACATCGGATCATCCTTTTCCCAAGGATCTTCCGGCTGCCAAGTCTTGGTGCCAACATCCGGAAATTGCGAACTGCGTCGCCAGCAAAAAATGCGATACAGCCGCTGAGTTGGATTTCGTACCTGAAGGAAACAGCGATCGGTTTGCAGCGCCTCACAGATTTCAGGTAAAAGCGCTGTGAAGACTGCTTCTGGCTGGCTATGGGTTGCGAAAATCTTTTCTAAATCTGGGGATAACATTGCTTCTGTTCTAGAACAAACTCCAGAGCAGACAAATCATCCCATATTTCGTGTGTGGCGGTACTCCTAAAATGCAGTGCTAGTTGGCAAGATTTTCATCAACGGATTCAATGCCGTCCATTGATCGGCGATCGCTATGTTACTTGAGCGTTGAACCAAAATGACATCATTATTTTGTAAACGTGGATTGGTGACATCATTTGCGCCCTGAGCCACGTCTATGGCAATAGCCCGACGGACGATCGTGCCGTTGGCATTGAGCCGAATCAGATCTGCTTTTTGGGCTTGGCGATTAAAACCACCTGATGCCATGATCGCCTGATTCGCCAGAGCGTTAGGCGGCAGTTCTAACACACCCGGCTTATTCACTTCACCGACTACGCTCACCTGAATGCGATCGAGCGCTTCGGAGCTTAATGCGCTGCCTTCTACCGCCAGATCAGCGGCTCTAGGAATGGCGATCGTATCCCCCGATTGCAGCGCCAAATCTTGGTCTAAGTCTCCCGTCTGCAAAACCTGCCACAGATCAACGGTCAAGATAGCACCCGCTCGACGTACTTGAATCTGGCGAATGTTTGCGGTAGCAGTAACGCCACCTGCCATCTGAATAGCTTGAATCAGCGTAGGCTTGTTGTCAGTCCCCACAAGGCTGTAGCCTCCGGGACGAGAAACTTCACCCATCACCGCTACGCTGACTCCTGGACTCGACCGATTAGAATCCGCAGAGACAGAAGCATTAGCATCCGCAAGATTTGGCTGCATAGCCTCAGCCGCAAGAACGGCTGCCTGAAGCATCGGTTGAGCAATTTCTGAACGGAGCGAGGTTCCGCCCTCATTAGTAGCCGCCACAGGCGCATCACTTGCAGGCACATCACTTGCAGGTGCGTCACTCATGGGCACATTACCTACAGGTTGCGGAGAGGGAGATGGAAAGGCTGCAACTGCCGTTTGATCCGGTTGCGCAGTAGAAGTCGCGATCGACGGATTGCTTTGCCCTGCGCTTTGCTCTCCATTCGTTACTTGCCCTGCCGTGACCTGCCCTGACTCCAACGGCTGACTTTGAGATGCCACCAAGGTTGCTAGAGGAGCCACTCTTCCCTGCTCAGCCAGCGCTTGATAGACAACTTTCGCAGCTTCAGCGCGGGTCATGCCGGGGCGAAGACGGACTGCGTCTGAGCTAATTGCCTCATCGGGGAAGGCACGTTGCACCATGCCCACAAACTGATCCTGTGTAATGGGTGCATCAGGGCGGAAGGTGCCGTCTGCGAAGCCTTGGACAATGTTGGCGTTGAGCAACGCCGCGACGATCGGCTGTGACCAGTGATCTTGCACATCGGCTATATCTGCTACGACAGGCTGAGATCCGACAGGCTGAGGTGAGGCAAGGCTGGCGGTGGCGGCAGGACTAGCGCCATTGCCTAAACTAGCAAGCGCTGGGTTGGTTGCTCCAAGTTGGCTCGGAGTCGCTGCCATTAGTCCGGGCTGGCGGGTAGCAGATGCTGTAGGCAGGGTGGGCATCTGGGTAACCATGCCAAGGCTAGCAGGCGGCTTCCAGGTCGATTGCGGTACAATCGCAGGTGCCAAATTCAGACGTGGCAAGACGGCTTGAGTCCGAGGCAGAGGCAGATATCGGCGAGAGTTTAACGTGGGTACGCTTCCCAAAGAAGTCTTAATGCGAGTTGATTCCGGCTTGAGGGTTTCAGGACGATTGCCCTGGGTGGCTAGCTGAGTTGCCGCCAGTGCAGACGCAGCTCCATCTCTAGCAGCCTCTTCCTTAGCAGAGGTACTTGTCTCTGAGTCTAAATCAGGGAGAGAATTGGGCTGACTAATCAAATTATTCTGTTCGCAGGCGGTCAGACCGGCCAAAGCGCAGAGGGCAATTGCGGAAGTGCGGATAGAGCTGGTTTGCATAGCCAGAATCAGTAAAGTATAGTGCAAGAAAAGCGGTTGAAATTGAATCTATTGAGGATTCACTCATCGCTATCTAGGTAGATCATCAAGACTAATCACTGATACCTGTTTTTTCATACCAATCCGGAATAAGTCGTCTGAAGTTTGCTTCACAAGCGCTTTACAGTCTCTTCACTGAGCTTGTGAAAAGCATTTGATCCGCGTCTCTTAATCCTCGCGAGGGCTTGCCAATCAGGATGCCTATTTGCAAGAAGAATGGCAAGATAAACCTTGCGCGATCGCCTTTCATCACCAGTTTTAATAGTCTTTATTTAATGGTCTAGGGTAATGATTGTTTGTTATGGGGGCAAAGCTCTTACAGCAAACAATCACGACCTGAATACCACTACCTTAGATTTTTGGAGGGGCGATCGGCAGAAGCGTCTCTTCGACATCAACCTTATATTTCAGTAAGGTAGAAGCAATTCCTAAATGCTCTAGGATACAAACGGCGTTCTTTTTACTTGCATTCTTCAGCCCTAGCTCTCATGACTCTGCCTAAATTCCAGCCCTCGCATACTCATACGGCTCCTCACCAAAAATCGTATCGGTGGCGGCTATTTGTCGGGTTACAAGTCCGACTCAAAGTTTGGTTAAGCGAGAAGAATTTTAGCGGCGCTGACCTCGGCGGCATTGATCTAAGTCGGGCAGATCTCATTGGCACACTCATCCTCTGGGCAAATTTTTTCTGGTCTATTCTGCTCTGGACTTCTCTTCCTGAAGCGGGTGCAGTGGGCGTTATCCTCATCTGGGCAAATCTGCTCTGGACAATTTTAGTTTGGATTAATTTACGAGAGGCGAGTTTCCATTACTCTGATTTGCGCACAGGTAGCCTCAGAAATACTGTTCTAGTGGGTGTTGCGCTAATTTGGGCGATCTGGGTTTGGGCAATTTTAATTGGTTCGCGTACCAATGGCAGCCTGATTATTTGGCTCAATCCCAATGTTGCCTTTATTCTCTGGGCGGTTCTTAGTCGAGTTGATTTGAGTGATGCCAATTTGAGCGGAACTCGCCTCAGTCAGGCTAACCTCAGTCGCGCTGACTTCCGCGATGCCAACCTCACCAGCGCCGATTTGCAAAACAGCGATTTGCGCGGCTGTATCCTGCGGGGAGCTAATCTTAGCCATGTTGATTTTAGAGGGGCAAATTTGCGCGATACCGATCTGCGGGAAGCCATTTTACGAGGCGCAAACTTGAGTCAGGTTGATTTAAGCAATGTGGATTTGAACGGCGCAGATTTACGAGAAGCCTTGCTAGAAGGGGCTAACCTGAGTGCTGCTGACCTCAGATGGGCAAAGCTGAGTCGGGCTAATTTAGGCGGTGCCAATTTGAGCTGGGCAAACCTCAGCGGGGCAAGGCTCAACGGCGCCAATCTGCGGGGAGCTGATTTAGATGGTGCCGACTTTCGAGAGGCGACCTTAAACGGGGTTAATGTCAGCCAGGTTGATTTCAGCGTCGTACTGGTGAAGGGGGCAAAGTTTGGCAATAATCTAGGCTTGACCCTGGGCGATCGCAGCAACCTCAAAGCCAGAGGCGCTATCTTAGACGATTTTCCAGGCTCTAGCCTCCGAAGTCGATGAAAGTGCATTGTTGAGCCTCTGGGTTATACCTCTGGGCGCTCTGGGAATACTAGACCCTAACCTTTCGACACGGGTACTATTAGGACTGTGACGCACGCAACTGAGACTATGGCTTACGCAGTAAAGACCGTTTTGGACACTTGGCTCAAGATCAGCACGGCTCAAGGTTCGGCATTACCGGATAGCCAGAAACAATTTGTGAGCGCAGGCACAACTTTACCCATGTCAGGCTTTGAGTTAGTGGGAACTGATCATATCAAGTTCACTTTGGGAGCTGATGCCCAAGGCAAACAGATATTTTTCAAGGGTCGCAATACTTGGTATGTCTATCTTTCAGCGGTTCAGCTCCTCAGAAACGGACAGCCGATCGCAGCACCAAAACCTGCGCCAGTCTATACCGTTCAGACGGTGCTGGATACCTGGCTAAAAGTCAGTGCGGTACAAGGCTCAGCTCTGTCGAGCGAGCAAAAGCAGCTGGTGAGCGCTGGTAAAGTTCTGCCCCTGTCTAGCTATGACTGGGTCGAGAATGACCACATTAAGCTGACCTTTGGCTTAGATGCTCAAGGCAAACAGATATTTTTCAAGGGTCGCAATACCTGGTATGTCTATCGTCCTGCGGTACGCATCCTCAAAGATGGAAAGGCGATCGCCCTCAGCAATCCCGCTCCAGCATCGGGTCAAATTAATGCCAAGGGCTTAAACCTACTGAAGTCTTTTGAAGGGCTGGTGCTAGAGGCCTACATTGATGCGGTTGGCGTACTAACGATCGGCTATGGCACTACCACAGGGGTATCGCCCGGAATGCGAATTACTGAAGCCCAAGCTGAAAGCTTTTTGAAGCGCGATCTGACAAGATTTGAAAATGCCGTCAGGAAGTTAGTCAAAGTTCCGCTCAATGAAGATCAGTTCTCGGCATTGGTATCATTTACGTACAATGTCGGCGAAGGGGCACTGGGCGGATCAACGCTGTTGAGTTTGCTCAATCGGGGTGATTTTCAGGGCGCTGCCGATCAGCTTCTGCGGTGGAATAGGGGCGATCGAGGCGAATTGCCAGGTCTTACTCGGCGCAGACGGGCTGAGCGGGCACTGTTCCTAGGGCAAGATTTTACTGCGTTTTTGTAGTGCTCTAGTTTGCATGATCTAGTTTATAACCCCTAAAAAGTCCATTTGTGAGGATTTAGCTCAGAGAGTTTGACGGGTAAATGCCCGACTGCGCTGAGAAATTCTAGGGCATCAATTTTGCCTTCTTCGAGCAAGTCACGCAAAATTTGACTGATAGCCACACAGGCGGATTCTAGTTGCTCTCGATCGCGTTCATTTTGGTTCACTTTGACGTGACCTCCCTATTGATGCGAGTCTTTACTTATCTTCACAGAGTAAGTGTGAGCTGATCGGGAAAGAATTGCCATCACCCGATGGGAGAGTCTGATCGGGTGATGCGATCGATAAACCTAAAGCCAACTTCTATCTACTGAACTTATCTACTGAGCATGAGGCTGTTGGTAGAGGGCGGATTCAATGCGACTGAGGCGATCGAGGATTTCTCGCTGGTAGTTATTTTCAGGATCGGCGGTTTGGCGCTCCACGGTCAGGCTACCGCTCGTCTCCAGAATTGCCGCTTTCACATCCGCCAGATCTTCAAACCCTTGGCGGCGTAAATTTGTCCGTAGTTCAGCCTCTGTAATCACTTCTCGGTCTAGATTTTCATGAAGGATGCGACCATTATTTACCAACAGCGTTGATTTTCCTTCAACGAGATGCTCAATTTTAGGATACCGATAGGCCAACCGGACAACAGCATAGTTGGTGATCAGCAGAGCCGTTGCGCCAATCAGCCCTCCCGAAACTGAGTTGTCGTCCCCAATGATGGCGTTTTGGACGGCATTTGAGAGCATCAATAACACCACTAGATCAAAGCCCGTCATCTGTCCGAGTTCTCGCTTACCACCAAGCCGTAGTGCAATCAGCAGGAAAAAATAGACCAGTATGGGACGAATTATCTTTTCTAAAACTGAGACATTGGATATCCATAAATCATGAAAAAGCCCCATTGCCCTATTGTCCTCAAAGAAAATTCTGCATTTCAGAGTTCGGTAGTGGTACTTAGGTAAGGATTTTTAGTGGCGTGGGCTTTGCCCACGCCACTAAAAATCCTTACCTCTTAAGGACTACCCAGATTTCAATTGTGGCATTGCTCAATCTGTTTATTTCTTGGAGCCGCATCTCTGGGATAGCTGACCAATGGGTTGACTGACCCATACTCCTCTCAACTCTTTCTCCCGCTCTAGGAAAGAAGTTGAGAGGAGCGCAATTCTAAAGCACTATCTACCGATGGGGGCAGTGGACTCGCCAACATCAGATTTTTCACGGAGGGACTGGATTGCCTTAATTGCGGTCAAAACACGTTCGATTAGCTCTGCATTGGAACCCTGGTGCCGAAAAAGAAGCCTAGTCTCATTGAGCAACAAATCAGTTGGCAGAAGATCTGTGGCATCCTCTTGAGATGAAAGCGTTTCAGAGAAGAGCTGAAGTTGCTGAGGCATAGAATTTTTGAGGATAGGGCTGACAATAGAACAATTGTACTATAAATTGTTGATTAACAGCGTCAGCTATCGACTCTCAACAGAAAAACCCCTAGGAATAAATCCACTAGGAGCTTTTGGCTTTTGGAACCGCTGAAATTTTAGAGGTTAGGGTGACTAAACTCGATATCCTGGAACGCGAGTGCGGTAGTCAGCTTCAGTACCCGTCACCGATACGGCGATCGCCTCAAAGGACTCGGAATTCCAGTTACGCTCATGAATGGGCTTAGATTGCTCACCTAGAAAATAGACTTGAGTGCCCACGATAGCGACAGCAACCCAACCCACTACAAACAGAGACGCAAGAATAAACATTGTCATAGTAAGTACCTCTTAACCTTATCTGTGTAATCTTTGCTTCTTTGAAAAGCAGATTCAAAGCCCTTCCGCTTCTCTCTGAAAATTCCCAGTTGGAGAGTTGTAAACTGGGTTTCTCAAGAAGGTGCGGAGGGTCTGACGCTTTCCTTAACCTTATGTAAAGAAACATAACATTAACTGTTACAAAACCGCAACAATTGTTGCAGTGTTTTTTTAAGAATGCTAGAGAATGTCCTTTCCAGGAGTCTTAAGTCACTTAGCTCATGGCTCAACTTCAACGCTTAGTTGTCGCCCCAGAACAGATTTTGGCTCAGCAGATTACCTTAACGCTTCCCCAGCAGCATTACTTGGGACGTGTGCTGAGACTGCGATCGGGCGATCGATTCATTGCCATAAACGGCTTTGGGCAGGGCTGGCTAGCGGCTCTGACTGCCGATGTCTCAACTGTAGAAATTCTGGAACCCATTCAAGCCCAGACCGAGCTGCCTATTTCTGTAACATTGCTCATGGCGCTGCCCAAAAACGGGATGGATGACGTCGTGCGGCAAGCCACCGAGCTTGGAGTCGATCGCATTGTGCCGATTTTGAGCGATCGTACGGTTCTCAAGCCCAGTCCTCAAAAACTCGATCGCTGGCAGCGCATCGCTCAAGAAGCCGCCGAGCAGTGTGAACGGCTGATCGTTCCGGAGATTCAGTCGCCTCAGGCTTGGGGGGAAGCTTTGCAAATTTGGAACGCGCAGCACTCGATTTGTTACCTCTGCGCAGAGCGGGGAGCGCGATCGCATTTGCTGACCTGTTTGGAAGTCGGGAGTCGGGAGTCGGCAACTGCGTCTGCTATCACGATCGCTACAGGCTGTGAGGGCGGCTGGACGGAGGCAGAAATTGAGGCAGCGATCGCGGTAGGCTATCAGCCTGTCTCTCTGGGGGCAAGAATTTTACGCGCGGTCACGGCTCCTTTGGCAGCGCTGACGCTGATTGCTTCCGTATTTGAATCAGCATCCGAATCAGCCTATGGCAACCGCCTTGGCGGTTAGGGGCGCGAAGCACCCCACCCTAAATGTCCTAAGCAAACTGGCGACAGCTATACAAATCAACGCCAAACCTTTCCAAGCCTCCTGAGTCTGGGTAAAGTAAGTCTAAACAAAAGGTATGGATCGCAAAGATCTGAAGTCCAAAATATGATTGACCAGGTTGCCGCTGCTTTCGATCGCCAGGATTACAAAACTGCTGCCCAGCTCTTGAAACAACTTCGCCAGCAGTCTCCAGACAATGTGTGGGTCAGACTGTATATCGCGCGGCTTCAGGAAGTTTCGGGTAAGTGGGAAGCCGCGACGATCGCCTATCGTCAGCTTTTGCAGGAAACGACCAATCCCAAAGTCTCGGCTCAGGCGCGCGAGGGGCTTCAGCGAATTGAGACTGAGGTCAAGACGCAGCGGCAGGAAGCGATCGCCCAAGCCACTGCCGATCCGGCTAGTGCTGGGGTCGGGTTTCTGGTTTTGGAGCCGATCGCGGCAGAAGCTAAGGCAGAGGCGGCTCAAAGTTTTGCCCAGATCATGAAGCTCGATGCCTACATGGCGCGAATGATTTTGCCCAGTCGCGGCTGGCGACTTTATCGGACGGGTGCTCTCGGAGAATTGGGGCTATATGGTCAAGAGCTGCAAAAGGCTAACATTCCTGCGTTTTGGGTTTCGCTGGCAGATATCCAAAAAATTCGGGTGTTTCGAGTGCAGTATTTTCAGGCAGCTTCGCCCCAGCCAACTGTTCTTTGCAAAAATGAAACCGATCAACTCGGCTCTCTCACCTTTGCTTGGTCAGAAGTAGCGAATCGGGTTGAGGGGCTACTGCCCATTTTTGAAGATGTCGTGGATGTGGGCATTCGCAACAAGCTAACCCACCGCGAAGAAACCCAAGATTACGCCCAGGTTGTCGATCTGCATCTGCCCCAGCGAAACTGCATTTTGCGATTTTGCGATCGTGCCTATCAGTTTCAAAACGGAGTGGTGTTTGATGCCAGTCAAGATGGCGAACTCTCGGCTATTCAAGCAACTTTGCGGATTCGCTGGAACCAACTCACCGACTTTTTGAAAGAGCGATCGACGACGATGCCCATTCAGTCAGACTTTACGCCCTTTGCTGAGACAGCACTAGAACATCTGGATCTCGTCAAAGATTTCCCTGCCCATATCGATTTGTTTCGCAAAGCCCCGACTCATTGGGACACGGCTTTTCAGCTCTATAGCGGGCTGGTTTTTGAGCGATCGCTCTAGATTCTCTCCAGTCACAGTTCAAATCGTTTATTTTTGAGCGGTGCGCAGAGCGCACCGCTCAAAAATAAACAGCGAATCTAAAACATTTCTAAAACCCATCTTTCCAGGAGTTGCAGGTGTTAGCGAGTTTACTCAATTCTGTCTGGGCGGGGCTGAGCAAGATTCTAGGTCTTTTAGTTTCGATCGATCCCGCCATTCGTGCCCCTCTGGCGATCGCGCTCGGAGCGGTTCCAGGGGCGCTGTGTCGCTATTACCTCAATCTCTGGTTCACCCGCTGGCTAGGAGCTGGCTTTCCCTTCGGCACTTTTTTGATCAACCTGACGGGGGCGCTAGCCATGGGATTCTTTGTCACCCTGACGCTGGAGCGAGCGATCGCCTCTCCCGATTTGCGTCTGCTCATTGCCGTGGGCTTTTTGGGTTCCTACACGACCTTTTCGACCTATGCCCTGGATACGGACACACTGTTTCGTAACGGCACCTTTGGATATGGATTGTTCTATTGGGCTGGCAGCGCTGTTTTGGGCGTGATTAGCTTAGAAGTTGGCAGTTTTCTGGCAAAGCGGCTGTCCTGAATTGCACAAATCACATAGAAAAGAGGCATGGAGTTCCATGCCTCTGCAAAATTCGATCGCCCTAGACTCAGTAGATCTCAAACCAATGCTCACGCTAAAAATACCTGTGTCTGATCCCCCTAGATCCCCCTTTTAAAGGGGGTACTTTGAGTTCTGAAGCCCCCTTTTAAAGGAGGTTGGGGGGATCAATTGTGAGCTTTGCAATCTACTGAGACTTACTTGCGAGGATTAACCTGCTTCGCCATGTCTTTGAACATGTTGAGGCTAGGACCTGGACGACGGCGTGGCGTGTTAGCTTGCATCAAATAGTCTGTTGCAAAATTCACCACGGCAGGTTCGGGCTTAGGTGCAGCCTTGGGCGCAGGAGCCGCCTTGGGTTCAGCCGCAGCGCTAGGTGAAGCGGCTGAATCACCAGCCTTAGATTTTTTAGATTTCTTTTGCTTGGGTTCGACAGACTTAGCCTCCCTCGGACTAAGCTCAGGGACAGGCTCAGCCAACACAGCAGCGGCAGGCTTCACGGCCTCAGCTTCTGTATGCGCCTGTATCTCTTCAGAGGAAAGCGGCTCTGCTTCCAGAAAATATTCAGATTTTTTACCAATGCCCAAACGTTTGAGAATCATGATTGCGATCGCCCCCAACCGGATACTTTTATAAAATCAAAAAACAGCGAGTCAAAAACATAGCAAGCTCAGCGAAAATTCTCTGTGCCCAAGTCGTCTAAGTCGTCTCAGAGCAGAGAGAACCACAAACAGCCCTGCATCTGAGCCTATCACGAGTTGAGTGTCGCAAACTGACTCAGCTACTGACTCAGCTCAAGACCACCCTAAAGTGAGCCAAACCCCTTCTTTTTCTTGTCTTTTTTCTTTTTCTTAGAAGAGACTGGAGTCTGATGACCGCGCCATCCTGGAGGGGGAGCGTTGCGTCCACCACCCATTGCCGGAGCGCCACCGCCAAACAGGTCGCCTAGACCGCCCATGCCGCCCCCCATACCCGGAAAATTGCCTTGCCCCATCTGCTGCATCATTGTCCGCATTTTTTGAAAATCGGACACGAGTTTGCTGACATCATCTAGCTTGTAGCCCGCTCCACTCGCGATACGCTTACGGCGGCTAGGAGAGCTAGAGAGCAAGTCAGGGTTGCGCCGCTCTTCCAAAGTCATGGAGTTAATCATCGCCTCGACCCGCTTCATTTGGGATTCGCCCTGCTGAAGCTGTTCTTCAGAAATTTTGTTGCCCATGCCGGGAATCAGCTTAACGATCCCCGCCAGTGATCCCATGTTTTTCATCAGGCGAGTTTGTTTCAGGAAGTCGGTAAAGTCAAACTTTGCCGTGAGGATTTTCTCCTGAAGCTCCTCTGCCTGGGACAAATCGACCTCTTCTTGCGCTTTTTCTACCAGCGTCAAGACATCGCCCATGCCCAGAATTCGGGATGCCATGCGATCGGGATAGAAAGGCTGCAATGCCTCCACTTTTTCGCCTACGCCAATAAACTTGATAGGCTGTCCCGAAATTCGCCGCACCGAGAGCGCTGCACCGCCGCGCGTGTCGCCATCCATTTTGGTGAGGATGGCTCCTGTAATGCCGATCTGCTCATGGAACGTGCGCGTTAGGTTGGCGGCTTCTTGCCCCGTCATGGCATCCACCACCAGTAAGACCTCGTGGGGCTGAACGGCAGCTTTGACCTGCGCCAGCTCTGACATCATGGTCTGGTCGATTTGTAGCCGCCCTGCCGTGTCAATAATCACGGTATCGATGCCGTCGGCTTTGGCTTTTGCAACGCCCTGTCGGGCAATTTCTACGGGGTCAGCGTCTTTACCCAGCTCAAACACAGGCACATTAATTTGTTTGCCTAGGGTGATTAGCTGGTCGATCGCTGCCGGACGATAAACGTCTGTAGCAACGAGTAGGGTCGTGCGATCGAGCTTACGCAAATGTAATGCCAGTTTTGCCGTGGCGGTGGTTTTTCCCGTCCCTTGCAGACCTGCCATTAGCACCACGGTGGGAGCCGTCGCGGCATTTGCCAGAGGAACATTGGTTTCCCCCATCACCGCCATCAGCTCGTCATAGACAATTTTGATAAATTGCTGGCTAGGGTTAACCCCCGAAATCACCTCGGCACCCAGCGCCTTTGTTTGCACCTCTGCAACAAAATCTTTGACCACCTGGAGGTTGACATCTGCCTCCAGCAAGGCACGACGTACTTCTCGCAGAGCTTCCTGAACGTTCGATTCTGAGATTTTGTTTTGTCCTCGAAGCTGTTTCCAGGCAGAGTCGAGGCGATCGGCAAGGGCATCAAACATAGGATCTTTTCTCTAAACGCATTCTGGGGCAGCCGCAGCTTTTCTTTAAGAGCCAAAGACTTTTGAGAGCCAAGGACTTTTGAGAGCCAAAGACTACAGTAGCCGAGTAATTATTATAGGGCTGCTTCCCTCTACCATCTTACGATCGGGGCTAAGGGATGCGTATTTTTATTCAGCCCGCTTTACAAAAATAGGGAGATTGTCGTTTCGCAAGAAACGACAATCTCCCTCAGCTAGCTAAATTAGATTCAGCAGTCGCCCCGAACGGTTGAAAGCGATAAGCCTAGAAGCAATAAGGCTAGAAGCGGTAAGCCGCACCTGCCTGGATCGCAACAGCCACATCGTTATTGTTTTCAAACGCATCTAGACCGACTTTGACATCGCTGTACAGGGTGATGTGACGCTGTACAGCCGTCTCTACACCTGCCGTCAGCACGAAAGCATCTTTGTTGCCCAGCGGAGAGGTTGCATTCTCGTCAGTGACGAAGGAGTAGCCGCCGCCCACATAGAGGTTGGTGTTGGGAGCGATCGCCGCATCATAGGTAATGGTGGGCACGATCGCTGTGCTTTCACCCGTGATTAGAGCCGCGCCTCGGAAGGAAACGGGAGCCTCTGAGGAGTTGAGCCGCACCTGCACGTTGCCGCCCACAGTAGCGTCGTTGGTCACACCAGCAGAAACACCGCCGCCGATGTAGCTACCCGACATGCCGTTAGGAGCAGTTTGAGCGGATGCAGAACCTGCCATGATCAAGGGAGAAGCAACCAAAACGGAAAAAGCAGAAACCACAGCAGCTTTTAGAGAGAATTTCATCAGGAACTTCCTTTGTGTGTCGTTGAAGGGAATAGAAACTAGGCGATTAAGATCAGAGTTTTAGGTTGACGATCGCTTTTTCTCATTGCTTAAACTTGAATAGAAGCAGAATGAAACTAGCGTGCTCGATCGGCATTCAAACTCAGTTAATTTCAACTATCTTTCAGCTACAAAATCCTGATTGTGCCATCCGCTTAATTTGCTTAATTCACGGCGGGATGGGCGATCGAGATTAGTGATAAATGAAGCTTTGCGATTAGAAGTTGTTGACTTAAATGAAAGGCTTGAATGCGATACGTTCAACTCTGTTCTTCTAGTTATAGCTTGAGTAAAAAGGGTCTAACCTGGTAATGGTCTGTTCATGAACTGTCACAGATTTAGGAACTTAATGGCGGTAATTTCGTGAAGAGTTTTAAGTGACATAGCTAGTTCACACTAAGTTCATATCAATCTTTCAAAAGACATATCTAGTTCCTAAAAAATAGCTTGAGTGTGGTTATTGACATGGCTCTGTCTACAGCAATTCCAAATTCAGATTTTGACAGGTGGTAAGGGCAAGCAGGAGAATCAGGAGACTTCCAAAAGAGAAACTTGATGGAGCCAATGAAGCTGAGTTTTGGGGCGTTGATTGCCTACCTGAATCGGGGGATTATTGCGATGAAAGACCCACGCCAAGCGAGTAACGCGACTCAATACAGCCTCAAGGATGCAGTCTTAGCCGCTTTTTCAGTGTTTTTCATGCAAAGCGAATCGTTTCTAGAGTATCAACGGCATCTGGAGAGCCATCACGGCACCAGCAATGCTCAGAGCTTGTTTGGCATGATACGGGTACCCACTGTGCCGCAAATCCGCAATA
>NZ_JCACIN010000085.1:0-26159 GCF_059504425.1 Drouetiella sp. | reverse complement strand
TTGCGTTGATGCTGCCTTTAAAGAGTGTCCTAACGTATGTGCGTAGCGCTATATCTACCACCGTACTCTCCTGACCTCAACCAGATTGAACACTGGTGGAGCGTACTAAAGAACTGGATGCGACAGCGATGGGATGAGTTTGATACCTTTCGGGATTGCGTTGATGCTGCTTTCAAAGAATGTCCTAACGTACATGCGTAGCGCTATATAATGTCCCCTCTCGCCTTCGTCAGGAGGATGACTCGCTTTTTCGCGTACTGCCTGTGATGTGCTTACGGGTATGCCGTTTCTTTTTGCCAGAGTAATGCTCCTTTTGTTTGTCGGAGTCTTTGGGGCGCTGCACTGGACGCTCCGTCCCATCGAAAATCACTTCTTTCACCTCTGGAAAGTGTTCTAGAAATTCCTCCATGCTCCGCACCTTGCGCTCTGGTAGTGCCTGTTTGACTCCTAAAGCCTGCTCAAAAACGGGGAGCAGACCATGAACCCAGTCCCATGCACAGGAACAGTCAAAGCCAAACAACACACTCATTAAGTCGAAGGTAGGATAGCATTTGCAGTACAACAAAATGTAAAACAACTTGTCGCAACGGGTTCGTAAGGTTGCTTTTCGCCCCCTCCAGGTGCCCGTTGACGTTCTACATCGGGTTTCATCTGACTTTGCCGATACACTTCACTAAAACTGGGCAAGAGGTTCTCAAATGCTTTGCGATTGAGTCCTGTCATTGCCCGCAGCAGGCGGTCATCCCGGAGAATGCGTTCTAAGTTCAGCAGGGGTAGAGCATCATTGCAACTGCCGACGGTCATCCCTTATTTCCCAACAGGTCTAGTGATGATGAGGCGGTGGTTATTAGCAGGTCGTCCACCTTTTGGACTAGGTTTGGGCAACAGGGGTTGGAGCCGTTGCCATTGGGAATCGCTTAAGTTTTTTCGTGAGATTGGATTGCGGGCAACCAATGTCTGTTAATTATCTCTGAAATACGGCTATTTCTATTCTAGTTTTGGGGGTTTTAAAACACGCCCTAGCTTCTAACTACACTTTGCTGAACTTGTTGCTGCAGTTGCTCCCAGCTCTGCGCGGGTACCTGACAGCTTAAGTCCTGACAAACTAAACCTGCAATACCATCGGACAGATCTGTTTCAAGTTGAAAAACGGCAGTTGGAAAATAGCGGAGAGTTAAGCTAGCGATCGCTTCACTTCCCGTCTGAATCAAAGTCTGATTGCGGAACCAATCTAGTGCTAAAAATAAGCTAGGACATTTCTGGGGTGTCTTGATCATGACATCGTTAAAAGCGTGCAAGCCTTGTTCAGCCCGATTAAGATATATCATCTCTTTAGTCATCAAGAAAAGGCGAACCAAGTTAGCGATCGCCACGCCGTTAGCTGACGGCAGCGAACTGTCATCACAACTCCGTTCCTGCATAATTAAGTTACGGGTGGCATCGGTGTTGTAGTAGCCATATCGCTCATTGCTCCAGAGGAATTCGTCAAATTCTCTTTGAACCCGAATGGCTTGGGAGAGCCACCGAGAGCTTAAGGAGCTTGAAGAAATGGAGAGTTCTGCTTGTTCTAAGTCCAGCAGAGCTTTAATCAGCAGGGCGTAGTCTTCTGCCTGAGCAATGATGCTGGGGCAATCGCCGTAGTTGATTCGTTGAAGACGCTCGTTGTGCCACTGGTTCTCTAAAATAAATTTTGCAGCAGCGGTAGCAATATTTAAATAGTCTTGACTTTGAAACACTGTAGCTGCTCTTGCTAAACCTGA
The DNA here is from genome assembly GCF_059504425.1 of Drouetiella sp. Lineage (NCBI taxonomy): Bacteria > Bacillati > Cyanobacteriota > Cyanophyceae > Oculatellales > Oculatellaceae > Drouetiella > Drouetiella sp. Next base: position 24,399 of record NZ_JCACIN010000085.1, on the reverse strand, counting down.
AATCATTAAGCTGTTCCAAGCTATGATCATTTTAGTGTCGGTGACGGGCGGAATGCGTCCTGTCCTAGAATACGCTTTTGCCTCCTGACTGTTACGAGCAGGAGAAACAGTAGAAATAGCGTCTGGTGCAGCACCGTAACGAATGGTAAACAGCTTAGCGAGTGCTGCCTCCAGCTTACGGGATAGATGACCCGGTTGATACCGCTGTAAAATATTCTTGCCCATTTTCTGAGAATTAGCTTCGTCAACAAAATTACCTGAAGCTGTGACGGTAAATTTTTGAGTTAAGGCTTGCAATTCGTCTGCCGTTAGATATTGCTCTAGCTCAGTATAGTTCCAGACATAGAACGCGCCTTCTTCTGGTTCAGTATCTTCAGGTGTAACAAAACTGTCAGCATCCTGTGCCGCATAGAAATAGCCTTGAGGAGCGATTATTTCCCGTCTGAGCCAGTTCGCAGTTTGAGCGATCGCCCGTTCTATTGCAGGCTCTTGCATTCCCGTACTCCACAACTCAGCGAGATATTCCACGATCTGCCCGTTGTCGTAGAGCATTTTCTCGAAATGGGGAATCGTCCAGGTAGGGTCAACCGTGTAGCGGTGAAACCCACCCCCCACATGATCGAAGATGCCTCCTAAAACTAGATCTAGCCCGCGCTGTTGACAGATTCCGGCTGCCCCATAGGGCGTGTTAGGCGAATCAAATCGGGCTGCCCGCAATGCCGCGTTGGCATAGGGAATCATTGGGAAACTGGGTCCTGTACCCTTAGAAATCAGCAGGTCGGCGCTGTAGGAAAGTCCTTGGTGCAACAGCTCGGCAGACAGGTCGCTGGCGGCAGACGTGACGGTTTGCTGGAGCCGACCAAAAATCTCACCTGTAATTGAAGAAACCTTTTCTGCGTCAGTATCATAAATGTGACGAATTTGCTGAAGCAGATCTAGAAAACCAGGTTTGCCATACTTGGGTTCTAAGGGAAAATAGGTTCCTGCGTAAAACGGAATGCGATCGGGCGAAAGAAAAAGGTTCAGCGGCCACCCCTTAGAACCTGTCATGAACTGCAACGCCTGCATATAGATACTGTCCAAGTCGGGGCGCTCCTCCCGATCGACCTTAATCGGCAAAAAGTTGGCATTCATGTAGGCGGCGATCGCCTCATCAGAAAATGCTTCTCCCTCCATCACCGTACACCAGTGACAGCTTGAGTAGCCGATCGACAGAAAAATCGGTAGATTCTCTCGTTCTGCGGTTTCCAAGGCTTCATCGCACCAAGGCCACCAATTGATCGGGTTTTCGGCGTGCTTGCGGAGATAAAGGCTCTGAGCGTAGGCAAGATGATTCATAAGAAGGAGAAGCTACTCAAGTCGTAGGCTTTGCTGATTTCTGGGATGATTTTTTGTTGGAGAGAAACGCTCCAACAAAAAATCATCCTCCTATTAGACAATGCCAAATTGTGGTCATGAGACAGACATTAAGAGGATGCTTTAAAGAGGCTGCTTGAGTCGGTTGCCATCCCCTAACGCGCAAGCAATTCCTTGAGACTCTCATCAATAAACTGGGTATCAACTAAATTGACACCCTCACCTGCAAAATGTCCCCAAACTGACTTGATGACGCGAAATTTGATGAAGCGAAATTCAGCATTTGGCATGAACTTCACTTCATACTCGTTGTCCTCAGGCGGGAAATAAAGATCCATTTCAGCAGGCATGACGATTGCTTTTGCTTTGATTGCACTCAGCGCTTTCTCAAAATTGCCCTCAAAGCCGGGAGTATTACCGATATTGCCGTTTTGCCGAGTCCACAGCGTGGTCAGTAAATTATTGGCATCTTTCTTGAGAAAAAGTCCCTCCCAAAACTCCACGAGAAAATCTTCGAGTGATGATTATCCCTGTTGCAAGTAAACTTTCCCCCGGTAACATGCCTGAGCAGTCCCCAGCCCGCGTAGACTCGCCCCACAGCCCGCAGCCCAGTTGTGGGTGGTTCGTCGTACCAACCACCCTTCCAAGCCACATCCGCTTGCAGCGCAGCTTTTTCGCCTTCCAGAAAAACAATATTGTGCAACTCCTTGTTCATTAATTGTTGATTCATGAGGTTAGTTGGAGCCTCTTAAGTAGGTAAATCTAAATAAATATAAGATGCTGTCTAGACGCAGCAAGCCTTTCAGGGCAGTCTATCTTCGCTTTAATTAAATCCTGCTACTTAGCTATACCTAAACACATCCAAAATTCGGTTTCGCAGAGGTTCCGGAATATTACCCATCACCTGATAATCAGCTTGCTCAGAATTATTGGACAATGCCTCTGCAACCTTGTCTAGCACATCAAAGACTAAAGGAACTCCCAAATGAAGTTGCTCTAGGATTTCCCGTTGAGCAAATACATCTTGAGGCGTTCCTTCCAGAATCAGTTGTCCCTGGTTGAGAATAAAAATCCAGTCTGCCCAGCAATATGCCAGGTCTAGATCATGGGTTGCCATGACGATTGTGGTGCCTGTGGCTTGAATCTGCCGCAGCTTTGTCATCAGATCGCGGGTCTGAAGCTGATCGAGATAGGCAGTAGGTTCATCAAGAAGCAACAGCTCCGGCTGGAGTACCATCACATCTGCCAGAGACACCCGTTTCTTTTGCCCCAGACTCAGGTGATGTACTGGACGTGTGGCTAGCTCAGATAGATTAAACGCGGTAATAGCTTGACCTACGCGCTGATTCACTTCTGAATCTGATAAACCCAGGTTGCACAGCCCATAGGAAATATCTTCTTCGACTGTAGACGCGACCAACTGCTGCTCCGGGTCTTGAAACACCAGTCCCACCTTTTGTCGCAAATCCATCAGGGAGTTTCGATCGTAGCGCAGGGGTGAACCTTGCCAATGCACTGCACCGCCTTGAGGTTTGTATAGACCGTTCGCCAAGAGAAACAGCGTCGTTTTGCCGCAGCCATTATGTCCCAACAGCGCACAGCGTTTTCCCTGAGGGATGCGTAGCGTTAGGCTCTGGAGAGCAGGCTGAGGGCTGCTGGGATAGGTGTAATCGACTTTCTCAAATTCTAATAGCATAGTTCCATCCCGTGAGTATCAGTAATATTGCACAGCCCAACAGCGCTTCAAAGCTATATCGCCTAGACGATCGATATTGACGCGAGTGACAGACGCGAAAGTTTCCTGTAAAACCCCGCGAGGTGAGGGTGAGCGAAACCTGACGATAGTTTTCTAAGGTGCGCCGGAGCAACTGCCCGATCAAGAGTCCTAAACTCTTGAGCCAGAGTTTACGGGTGCGGTAGCCCCCGCGAGACTGTTGGGCAGTCCAGATCTGGTTTGCGGTCTGTAAAAGGACAAAGATGAAACGATACATCAACATCATCAACTCAACGAGCAGCTCTGGACAGCCGATACGTCGGAGAACATTCAAAATCTCAGTGAAGGGAACGGTTAAAATAACAAAATAAATACAGGAAGTTGAGGCGATCGCTCTTGCCCCTAATTCTCCTGCTTGCTGTATTCCGCGATGGCTCAGATAAATGTAGTAGTTTTCCCAGGTGAACCCCTGAAAAACATCTGTCTGTACAGAGGGTAGAACAGATAAGTCGATCTCATTAACCATCAAAGCAGGCAGGCTAGTGAGCCAAAATGCAGTGGTAATCGAGAGCAAACGGAAATAAACGGAGGTCGGAATGCCAGCATAAACTACCGTCCAAATGCTGAGCCAAACTGCAACGAGAAGCTGCACTGGAGCATCAGCGGCATAGGTGATCAGCAGCAGAGCGATCGCAAATAGCAGCTTATGTTCGGGCGGCAATTGTCGCAGCCGACTGCTGTATGCCAAGGTATCAATTTGCAGCGACGACATTGGCTTACGCTCCTGCGATGTTAGAACGACTTTCTGGCAGAGGCGGAATCTTTGCCAACACGTTCTTTTTCAATAGCTCAGGACATTTGATGTAGGAGAGCGTACCGTCTGGCTTAGCGTGATATTGCACAGCACCCGCCATGACAGCTGCAGCGGTTGATTCTAAATGCTCGTCATCTACAGGCAAGTTACCAAACAAGTAGGTGTGCTTTCCAGAAGCACTAAGAGCGATCGCGCAATTTTGCTCACAGGCTCCTAAGCATTCTGTCGGTTGAATTGAAAATGCGTCTAACGATTCGCTTTCATGGAGAGCCTGTAACTGCCTGAGAAGCCGCTCACCGCCGCTGGTGCGAATCGCCTGTTTGGTGCGGTGGGCACTCTCACAGCTTGTACAAACGAACATGACGTGCTGTTGGTTCAATGCTCATCCCTCTCGTGTCTCTCCGATCGCCCCTTGTACAATCCTAGAATGTACCCTACTACTCCTGCACCAATCCCAGCTTGAGCAGCAAACAAAAAGGCTTGTACTTCAGGCCCAGAGTCTTTGATCACGGGTTCAAACCAGGGCTTGTAATTCGGATGATCTGCCTCAATTGCGGTTGTAAAGCTGCCGTCAGTTGAGCCAAACTCTGTACCTTGAAGCATAAGTAAAGGCCCAAGTGCTAAAACGAGGACTCCCCCAATCAACAGCCAGTTACTCGATACCTTAGACATCGTCTACTGCTCCTCAAGAACTTTGAGCGTTTGCAATTCCTGCTGGCCATGCTTTTGCAGCCAGTTCCAAACCAGCACGGTCAACAGCCCTTCACAAAGGGCTAGGGGCAGTTGGGTAACCGCAAAAATCCCTACAAACTTAGAGAACGATGCCAAGAATCCGCCCTGTAGGGCTGGAAATGCAAAGGCAAGCTGCGCAGCCGTAGTCAAGTAGGTAACAAAATCTGACAATGTTGCGGCTAAAAAGATTGCAACAGATTGATTGCCGATGCGCAGCATCAAATGATAAACGCCGTAAGCTACGAAAGGCCCGACGATCGCCATTGAGAACATGTTTGCACCCAGCGTTGTCAAACCCCCATGCGCCAGTAAAACAGCTTGGAACAGCAACACTAATCCACCCAAAACAGACATGACGGAAGGCCCAAATAAAACCGCACCCAATCCCGTTCCGGTTGGATGAGAGCAACTGCCTGTGACCGAAGGGATTTTTAGAGCTGACAGCACAAAGGTGAAGGCGCCTGCTAATGCCAGCAAGAGCTTCAACTCAGGCTTCTGCTTAGTGATGCGAGTTAGCGATCTCAGCCCCACCCAAAAAAACGGCAGCGACACAGCCCACCAAAAAGCTGCCCACCGCACAGGCAAAAATCCTTCCGCGATGTGCATGGCATAAGCAGGCGTAGCTGATCCAAGCAAAATATAGCAACTCAGGCTAGCCATCACTCCTAGGCTTAGCCATTTCCGATATCGTGTCTTCATGCTGTACCTCGCAGATAAGACGATGTTGTTTGCGACTGGCAGGCATTCTGGCTCTAGAGAGCTTTGAAGCTTAAGCTTTGAATTTTGTAATTGTGTTGACTAACTTAAAACTCAAACTCTCTCTTACAGTTGCGGGACAGCGGTAGAATCGCACTACACTTTCCCTGTTTCCTCTGACGGCTGCTCCCCGTCAGAACCGAGTCGTGGACTCAGAATACCAGACTGAAAGAAGATACTGAGAGAATGTTCAAAAAACATTTTGTTCTAATCTTGACATCTGAAGCTTTTGCAGCATCTTAAGAGCATACTGATGCTTCTCTGGCTTTCCCTGCTTTAGATAAAGCATCGCTGCCTGTTGACAGTCAGCGATCGCACCTTGGCAATTACCTAGCCGATGGCGGGCAACGCACCGATGACCATAGGCATCGGCATTCTCTGAATTGAGCTGTAATGCCTGATCAAAACTTTCGATCGCTCCTGCATAATCTCCTTGGCGAGACTGGTCTACGCCTTCTGTGAACAATGCTTTGGCTTTGACTGCTCTGTCACTATCTAGAAGTTGGCTAGTTGGCATAGACTGTTCGCAACATTTTAGGTTTACAAATCAAGCACTACAAATCAACTGATGGGCTATTTCCCAGACACAATACATTTCTCAAACCCTTCCGTAAACTCGTCTCGATTGAGATCTCGACCAATCACAACGAGCTGCGTTAGTTTCTCTTCATCGGGTTTCCACAGTCTGTCTCGTCGCATAGAGGTCAGCATTCTCACGCTCTGAAACACCACGCGCTCCGGGAATCCCTGAGCATAGAACAAGCCTTTTGTCCGGTATAGATCTTCTCCTTTTTCCTGCGCTAGAGCATTCATCCACAGCATAAATTTGTTCATGTCAATGGGTTTGTTCGTAGTCAGCGCAAACGAGCCGATCGCCGCATCATGCTCATGCTCCAGATCGTCCAGGAACAGAGGATCTACCTCTAGCTTAGCTTCCAGATCAAAAGAGCCAGTTCCCAGAATCAGCGGCAGATCAACTACGCTGAATTCTGTGTGGTAGATTTTGGCGATTGGATTGAGTCCTCGGATCTGTTGCTCAATTTTGACGATCGCTTCCGGTGAAACAAGATCGGTTTTGTTAATCAAAATGATGTCAGCAAACGCAACCTGCTCTTGGGCTTCATGACTATCGACTAAATTACGCTGTAAATTAGGCGCATCGACTACGGTAACAAATGCGTCGAGGTTGAATTTTGACTTGATTTCATCGGCAACAATGAACGTCGAAGCTACTGGAGCAGGATCTGCAAGTCCTGTTGTTTCTACTAGAACAGCATCTAATTCAGCTCGCTGCGTTAAGTCCTCTAGGGTGCGAACGAGATCCCCTCGAACAGTGCAGCAGAGGCAACCATTGTTGAATTCTACGAGCTGCTCTTCATCATCGGAAATCATCAACTGACCATCAATGCCAATCTCACCAAACTCATTGACAATCACAGCCACCTTTAGACCATGCTGCCCCTTCAAAATATGGTTGATTAGCGTCGTTTTGCCCGACCCTAAAAATCCAGTGATCACGGTAACTGGAACTCGTTGCTTAAGGCTTCCCTGGCGAACCTGTTGCATGACCATCGTTGTAACTCCTGATAAAGCAATTAGCTCATTGAACTGCAATCATGTTCTGTATTCGCCCCAATCTCAAACATGATCGAATGAAGTAACGGGCAATTCACCAACTACCCGTTACTGTCAACTCTAGCGAGAGCTATACCCGGCTCTTCTGACTAGATTGCTTTCACAGCCTCCGCATCCGATGGAATAGAGACAACCGTTTTGGTCATCGCCGCAATTCCTGCTTCTAGAATGTCCCGGCGGTTAGTAGGTACAACATCATCGCCCCGGAGCTGGTCGTAGGGAACTACAATCCAGCAAGCACAGCCCCAGAGACATTCTCCTGCCATCCCTTCAAAGCGAATCGCTGGCTCAGACATCATCACGCCCAGATCCATTAGCCAAGAGTGGTGCAGCAGCTTTTGATCCCAGGTGAGGGTATCATACAGGTCACGGCTCTTGTAGAAATCAATGAAATCTACCTTCGCAACTCCCGGCAGCATAATGTCAGCAAAGGCGGTCAGGTGATCAAAGAACTCGCGGTGGCTGATGTTGATCGCAGAATCTTCCGACTCTACTAGGAACGTTGCCATCACTTTCTTAAATTCATCATCCAGTTTGTCATTCCACATTTCGCGGGGTGCATGGATAATGCACTCGGCGTAATCAGTCTTGAATCCTGGTTTTAACCCGGCATAATCAGGGATGTGACCGATCCACTCGGTGATTACACTGCGCCACTTGCTGAGGGGTTCACCGGGCAATACCTGCACTGCAGGGTGAGTAAACTTAGCAACATCGTATAGCGTCCAGCTACGAGCTTTGGTGCTGATCGCCTCGTGGGGCGCAGTGGTTTGTCCAACCAAGCGCAGTGCCTTGAAGATCGTGCGACCGTAATCATCCAGTGCAATCCGCATGAAGGCATCAGCGACGAACTTGTGGGTGACTTGCAAACGCATCCGATCGCGCTCAGTAGGCACACCCGTTGAGGTGTATTTGCTCAAGCGCTGGTAGGAATTTTCGGTCGCCAGCGCAAAGAATCCGCCTGTAAAAGGATTGCGGTAGAGGTCGCCCCAAACCGTGGTCACACCCGCATTCTTATCGTCATCTAGCATGCAGTCAATTTCGTTCATTGTGGCGAAGAAACTGCCGTCCTGATGCGTCTCTGGATCGCCGCTGCAGGGCAATTGACCGACTCCAATTACCGGAATGCGTCGTCCAAGCTTGACGTTAGCCAGATGGCGCGCCAAGTCAACCACGATACCGCTGCCTGTGCCATCCCCGATCGCAAAGCAGCACAGCACCATGGAGGGCAGTTTCGTGGCATCGATGCTCTTAGCGAAATCATCCAGCTCTTTCTCAAGGGGGCGATCGCCGTCGTAGTATGCCTTGCCATAGATTGCTTTGGAGATTGCTCTGGGGAAATACTCGCCTGCCTTGGGGATTTCCACATTGTCAGGCAGCCAGGGTTCGTAGTTGGGGTTCCAGTAGTAGCGAGGATACTCCAGCTTCAGAAATTCACGATAGCGGCGTAAGGAGGTGAACAACTCGTCACGAGTAGGGACTTCTAACGCAGCAAACCGAATCTGAGCGCGCTCCGGCGGAATGCCACTCTCTTCCAGCCGCTTCAGGAACCCTTCAGCATAGTCCTTTGCCTGGTACATATCCTGTTCACCAATGTCCACCAGCAGCGCGGTGAACCGAGCACGGGGATCCGCTAGCTGATCTTCTAAATCGCCTTGGCGCAGCATGGAATCCAGCATATTTGCCCCAGTCTTGCCGATACCCAAGAAATGGATGCAGTGGGGAGACTGAGAACCTGAAGCACTGTGATACATGGATTTTGACATTGATCAGCTTCCTTTTTGGTAGGTTGTGATTTAGTAAATCGCGATCGCCGCAGGTGCGCGGCTCAGTGTGGTGAAAGCAATGAATGGAACGTTTAATCCCGAACTGAATACATAACCTCAACGAGTGCGAAGTCAACAGGTTGGGTAGTAGCCTAAATCTTCAGTTAAAAACCCTAAATCCTTGAGAATGTGGGCAACCGAGGTGGCGCGTTCATCCGCAACGTAAACCTTGTAATCTTCAACGAATTGACCGGGCTGGCGATCGATCACGCCTTCCTCGATCAGTTCAACCCCTTTCTCGATGTTTGAACGGCTTAGACTCGCCTTCCAAAGTGGAGATTTAATGTAGATTCTTTCATCATCAACTCCGGTGATCTGAAGTATCTTGTTACCCGCTACGGTCGGAACCTCAGCACCGTTGCCGTACTTCTGGTTCACCAAAGCCCAATCCAATGGCATACCGTCCCCTCCCTACGTTTTGACAACTTCTTCGAGCTTTTGTCTCAAGCCCTCCAGATCCTCTCCCCGAATGTCGCTATAGGGCACCACAACCCAGCAAGCACAACCCCAGAGACATTCACCCGCCATGCCCTCAAACCGGATAGCTGGCTCCGACAGCATCACCCCTAGCTCTAGCAGCCAGGAATGCTGAAGCAGCTTTTCGTCCCAGGTTTGTTCGTCATAGGCGAGTCGAGCGTCATAGAAAATATCTAGATTCGTCTTGCGCGCCCCTGGGATGACAAACTGCACGTAGGTTTCGCTACCGCCCGGAGAATAGATGATCTCTGGCTCCAATATTGGAGAGAAAGACTTGTTCATCTTGCTCGCCAAATCAGCAAGTTTTTCACCTAGAGCAGCGCCTTCTGGAGCTGAAACGCGGATTTCAAAAAAGTCCGGGTTAAAGGTGCCTGCCATGATGCCGAGTTTGCTAGGCAAGTCATCAATGGAGGATTCAAAATTGGTAAATCCAAATAGGTGTGCCCAACGTGCCCCATACTGGCTACGTGCCGCCATGTGCTGCGAGGGTGGCGCACCCACCCAGTTCAGAAGTCGCAGCGTCTCATAGACATCTAGCCCCTGATTGCGGGTGAAAAAGGATATTAATTGACCGTTCACTTTCTGCTGGGTTGCCGCCAAATCACCCGTTTCTTGCCAAACTGACTTCTGAGAAACCATGAGGAATCCAGCCGTGAATGGGTTGCGATACAGGTCGCCCCAAACCTGAATGACACCCTGGTTTTTGTCCTGATCCAACATACAGTCCAGTTCATTGAGCGTGGGGAAGAGGCTACCATCGCGCTCGTGAGCCGGATCACCGTCACAAGGCGCGATGCCAATACCGAGCACCAAGGCTCTGCGTCCAAACTTCACGTTAGACAGATGCCGCGCTAGATCAACCACGATACCGCTTCCGGTACCATCTCCCAAGGCGAAAACCACACAAACGATCGACTGACAGGTTGCAGCATCCACGCTCTCAGCGAACGTTTGTAGCTCCTGATCCATCAACCGATCGCCCTCGTAATAAGCCTTACCGTAGATAGCTTTGGCGATCGCCCGAGGAAAATATTCTCCTGCATTAGGAATCTCGATAGTGTCCGGCAACCAGGGTTCGTAATTAGGATTCCAGTAGTATCGAGGATATTCTAACTTCAGGTACTCGCGGTATCGCCGGAGTGAGCCAAAGAGTTCATCCCGACTAGGCACTTCTAAAGCCAAGGTTCTGACCTGGGCGCGATCACTGGGCAAGGTCTCAGCTAGTTCTCGCACCTGGAGCAAATTCTGATCACCAATATCTACTGCCAGAGCTGTAAATCGGGTGCGGCTATCCGTCAAAAAATCATCTGGAGCTTGCTGAATCATCTGGGCAATGAAATCAGCCCCCGCCTTACCCACGCCGACAACATGCACAGCAGAGGGCATTGGATCTTTATCCTTAACGCGGTGAACTCCTCCCCGCTTGAGCGCCTCTAATCGCTTCCTGATCCGAAGCGCTTCTTGTGGATCAACCATAGTCAATTTCCTCTTTAGTTAGGCAGAGCCTTAGACCGTGACTGAAACTGCTGCTGACTTAGCCTTTTCAACTGGGGCGTTAATTTTCTGTGTGGGTAAACCCTCGATCGGACATTCTTCGGTGCCGACGGTAGGACGCGTCAGTGACTCCACTTTTTCCTTAACTTTCTTCGGATCGAGAACCCAGTCACGATAGAACTGGTAAGGACATTCCGCCATACCTTCAGAGCCATCACCCGAGTTGAGCATCCCGGTATATCCCCGATGCAGTAGCTTGAACAGATGGTTCTGAGATTGAGAGTTCTTGCGGAAATCTCGAATGGCAAACTTAGACAAGGCTGCGTACTGAATTCCATTCTCTTCTTCGCCACACTCACCCAGGGTACGACCGTCGAAGCCAATCACCGCCGAGTGTCCAAAGTAGCTGTAAACGCCGTCAAACCCTGCGGCATTGGCAACGGCTACATAGATATTATTCATCCATGCCATCGCTTTAGAGACAAGAACCTGCTGCTCTTTCGCAGGGTACATGTAGCCTTGGCAGCGAATGATCAGCTCAGCTCCCCGCATGGCACAATCACGCCAGATTTCAGGATAGTTGCCGTCATCACAAATGATCAGGCTGATCTTCAATCCCTTGGGGCCATCTGAGACATAGGTGCAGTTGCCGGGATACCATCCTTCAATGGGTGTCCAAGGCATAATCTTGCGGTACTTTTGAACAATTTCACCCTGATCGTTCATCAGGATCAAAGTGTTGTAGGGCACTTTGTTGGGATGATCTTCATGCTTCTCGCCCGTGAGTGAAAAAACACCCCAGACCTTGTTCCGGATGCAGGCTTCAGCAAAGATTTCGGTTTCCGCACCAGGAATTGTTGCTGCATTCTCCATCATTTCCTTGGCATCGTACATAATGCCATGTGTGGAATACTCTGGAAAGATCACCAAGTCCATTCCCGGTAATCCAACTTTCATTCCATCAATCATCGTAGAGATCTTTTTACAGTTCTCAATCACCTCTTCCTTCGTGTGAAGACGCGGCATTTTGTAGTTAACAACCGCAACTCCCACTGCATCATCGCTAGACGAAATATCGCCGTGATAAGACATTGCAACCTCCAATAAATATTATGTACTGTCTGATAGCTGATCAAAACTTCTCTGAAATCAGGGAACTGACCCTAATGACATCACCTGAGTGAATCTTTTTGACGACTCCGAACCATTCCGACCGTCGATCGCGCTGAATTAACTAAATTCTTGTCTTTCAAGCTCACGCCAATGGCAGAATCGCTTCTAAGCCTTTGGCTGCATGAGTGAATAATAGAGAGTAGGGAAAAGAGAGTTTGTATCAGGACTTACATTAAACAAATAAATAATTAAGCGCTTAACTACTTTGGGTCGTCTAAAGCACTTTTCTAATCGGGATATTCCTTCTTAAAGCCTTCGAAGCCAAGATAAACTCTGGCGCGAAAGGATTACCCTGCGCACTGTTTACACCAAAATCTATCCTCTAATTCATTAATGCCGCCCTTTTACGGGTCAGGGGCTACCGTTTTATCGAATAGCTTAATCACCCGAACTACCAGATCAATCAGCTTCCTGCGCTCAGCTTCGTCTAGAGAATCCATCACCTCAGACATCCAATACTGATCTTGGGGTGCAATCCAATCTAAGAATTGCTGACCTTTTTGAGTCATTTTGATCCTCAAAGCCCGTCGATCGGATGGATGATCGTCGCGCTCAACGTAGCCATCTTGCTCTAATCCGTCTAGTAATCCCGTCATGGCTGCGCGGGAAACGCCACAGTGTTTGGCGATCGACGATGGACTTGCACCCGGTTCAGACTCGCTGCTGAGGTAGAGTAAAACCGCTAATTTACTTTGTGAGATGCCTAATTTGGCAGAATGTTCGTCGGTAATTCGCAGCACCATACGGGCGATGCGGGCGATGATTGACATGGTGTAAACCGCACACGATTGATTCGGCTCCTGGACAACTCCATGGGTAATTTCTGTAACTAATTGACCTAAAACCTCTATTTTTTCATGTTGCCCAAATTGCTGTGAATCCTGCTGAAACACTTGGAGCGATCGCTCCAACAGTCCGGCTTTGAGCGATTTTGGGTTTTGCTTGCCCTGCAAAATCTCACTGCTCTGTAAATTTGTCTCCACTTGTTTGTAGTGAATTAGCTCTAGCTTTAGGGCTTGGCTCATTTCCAGCATTTGCATCAGGGTAGAAAATGCTCTTAGAGCCGTGATGACTGTAATGAACAGTTTTTGAGCGGTCAACTCGGTCTTTGTCTTGTAATCATCAATGCCGTAGTTCACCACGACAACATTCTCAGGAGCCTGACCAGGTTGCCCAGTTCGTAGAATAATTCTGACGAGTAGGTTTCCTAGCTCCTCTCGAACATATTTGATCACCTGTAAGCCTGCCGTCTCTGTCTCCATCACCACATCTAAAAAAATAATGGCGATGTCAGCATGGGCTTGAATCAAGTGTTTGGCTTCTTGGGCAGAGTAAGCGCTAATGAAACTGAGTGATTTTTCCTCAAATGTGAAATCGCTCAGCGCTAACTCAGTCACTTTATGGACTTCAATATCATCATCTACAATTAGTATTTTCCAGCTTTTGGCAGGTTGGCTAGTCTCTGTTTCGTCTGCAAAAGAGATTTCTTCACTTTCTTGAGTGAAAATGGATTTATCATTTTGAGCATCAGAAAAAACATCTTGTGTACTGCTTGACATAAAGTAGTCTAACCTAAATGAAAATCAGATCCTAAGCCTCTGTGCTACCCGCTGTGAGTGGGTTCAGGGTTTTAGGCTTGATTTTGAATATTGGGTAATTTGATCACAAACGTTGTTCCTTTTCCAGGCTGGCTTTTGCATTGGATTGTTCCTCCTAGTTTTCGAGTCACGAGATTGTAGACGATATGTAAGCCTAGCCCACTTCCCCCCTGTCCGCGTTTAGTGGTAAAAAAAGGTTCAAATATCTTGCCTAGGTTTTCTGAAATTATCCCAATGCCATCATCAGCATACTCAAAAATGACGTTTTCTTCTGTCTGGTTAAAGGTTAATGCAATATGCCCTTGCTCCTCTGACTCATAAGCATGAAGGAGGGAGTTCATCACCAGGTTTGTGACGATTTGAGAGAGTGCGCCAGGATAGCTGTTTAAAGTCAGATGCGGATCGCCCTGCACATCAACACTATGCTTTGTGGCTTTAAGTTTGGGGCTAAGTTGCAGCAGGATTTCTTCTAAATAAGTCTTGAAATTAAACAGCCGTTTTGATTCGCTAGATTGATCGACTGCAACCTGCTTAAAACTCTGAATTAGCTCTGCGGCTCTCTCCAAGTTAGAGAGCGTCATCTGACTGCTCTGTTGAGCCATATCCAAAAATCTTTCTAACTCTGAGCGTTTCATTGTACCGTTCTGGAAGCGCTCAGAGAAGGCGATCGTTTTTTCCATCAGCAGCGAAGCGGCAGTGACTCCAATGCCAATGGGGGTATTAATCTCATGGGCGATCCCAGCTACCAATCCACCGAGTGCCACCATTTTTTCAGTTTGAATCAGCTGGGCTTCTGCTTGCTGCAAATTGTGCAGAGTTTGTTCAAGCTGTTGTGCTTTTTCCTGGAGCTGAGTTTCTGCGAGCTGACGGCTCTCTTGAGTGAGTATGAGCCACCAGGCTCCCACGCCAATCAAGACGGAGAGAATTGCATACACTTCTACTAAAGTTGAAGTGATCTGCTGAGTGGCGATCTCAGGCAGCAGAGACGCAGTCACCACTCTCTGGTAGTAGACAAATCCGAAGATGGCTCCGAGTAGACCGCATAAAGACAAGAAAAGTGCTAGATAGATTAGCAGCTTTGCACCCAGCTTAGGGGAGAGCTTTTCCTGAAAAAGTCCTTGAAAAACTTGTGCCATTTCTGGCATAGAGGGCTGGCTATCAGAAATAGGGGTTATCTTACAGGCGTCGTGGCAACAAGAATCGAGGCTGCAACACAGTGAACAGATAGAGTCGCTGTAGATGGGACAAAATGCCATATCTTGCGGCTCATATTCTTTCTCACAGATGCAGCAGGAAATTGCGTGATTGTGATCCGCATGATTATAACCCGCATAGTCATCTTCACGAGCGATGTAGTATTTTCCTTTAGTGAGCACCGCGATCGCGGGAGCCAACACAAAAGATAGCCCTAAAGCAATGAATGCCGCAAAGGCTTTGGCGACCGACCCAAATGCACCGACAAAAGCCGCCATGGACACCAACGAGGCGATCAGCATTGAGCCAAATCCGACAGGATTAATACTGTAGAGATGCGCCCGCTTGAACTCAATATAGGGAGGGCTAAGACCCAAGGGTTTATTGACAACCAAATCGGCAACCAAGGCACCGACCCAGGCGATCGCCACATTTGAGTACAGCCCCAAAACAGCTTCTAACGTAGAGAATACGCCCAGCTCCATCATCAGCAGGGCAATTAACACATTAAATACGAGCCAAACCACGCGCCCTGGATGGCTACGGGTTAGCCGAGAAAAGAAATTTGACCAAGCCAGAGACCCAGCATAGGCATTAGTAACATTAATTTTGATTTGAGAAACCAGCACGAATAAAGTCGTTACAGCCATCGCCACCTCTGGATTTGAGAAGACATACTCAAACCCCACCAGATACATTTGGGTGGGTTCGTTGGCTTTCGCAAGACTCACGCCATGGGCGATCGCTAAGGATGCCAGAAAAGCGCCGCCTAACTGTTTGGCACAGCCAATCAGCACCCAACCCGGCCCTGCTAAAACTAGAGCTAGCCACCATTTGCCCTTGTTGCTTTCTTGTTTATCCGGCAGAAACCGCAGATAATCAACCTGCTCTCCAATCTGGGCAATTAAGGAGAAAGACGTAGTTGCGGCGGCACCAAAGAGGAGTGGATCGAAGGAAGCGCTACCCGTCTCACCCGCAAACTGTACCCAGTTTGTGAGAGCATCCGGCTCTTTGTAGAAAATGCAGAGGTAGGGCAGCACGATCAGCGTGATCCAAATAGGCTGAGTCCAAAGCTGAAGCTTATTGATCAGCGTCACGCCAAAAAATACGAGCGGAATAATCACTAAAGAGCAGACGATATAGCCCAGATACAGAGGCAGGTGAAAGTACAGCTCTAGGGCTTGCGCCATGATGGCGGCTTCTAGCGCAAAGAAAATAAAGGTAAATGAAGCGTAGATTAAAGACGTGATGGTGGAACCCAGATAGCCAAATCCGGCACCTCGCGTCAGCAAATCAATGTCAACGTTGTATTTTGCAGCATAGTAGGCGATCGGTAGTCCCGTCAGGAAAATGATCACGCCGACGACAATGATTGCCCAGAAAGAATTGGCAAATCCATAGCGGATTGCGAGAGATCCTCCGATCGCTTCCAACGCCAGAAAGGAAAGTCCCCCGATTGATGTGCTGGCAACCAACCACTCTGGCCATCTTCGGAAGGACTTAGGAGCGAACCTTAAGGCGTAGTCTTCTAGAGTTTCTGCCGCGATCCAGGCATTGTAATCACGCCTATCTTTGACAATCTTGAAGCTTGAACGAGTAGACATAGGAGTTAGCCAGACTTTTGAGACAGCACAGAAATTGGGAAGCCATGCACAAAAGGCTTTTGAAGATTATAGAGGAGCTGTAAAGGAGCTGGCTCAGCTACCTCCTTGCTCAACCCTCATTAATCACTGAACGACAAACACTTTCTAACCAACCGGGATACCCGTTGTCTCAAGGTACAGTTGAATCCTTCGATATAACGGGTCAATCTACTGGCTTGATCGACACTGCGATGCTGTTTCTTAGGTATCCCTCATTAATCACTCCATTGGGATGAAAATATAAGCTGTAAGTTGAGCTGATGGACTACGGGACAAACAAACAGATTCATCTGGTCGGTGAGTTGCTCAAATCCAGCTTCTAAGGGGCGATCGGGAAGACTTGTAACCAGCTATAGAGCCTTTTAAAGCAAGGCTCTATAGCTGTTCCAGGGAGGTCGAGGTACAAGAGAGAATTGATCAGATACAAAGAGACTACAAGCTTTGAGCAAAGCTATGTTCAACCTTAACAACCTGATTGATGATGCTAAATGTTACCGATGATAGAGCGGGGTGGAAAAGTAGTGATTCGGATGCTTGAAAACGTTCAACAACAGACGATTGAACCCATTATCAAAGGCACCCTTGGTCAAGGAGCAACCGTTTACACCAATGAATATGGCATCTACAATTCGCTGAAGGCATGGGGCTATGAGCACCAAACCGTTTGTCATGGCTCTGGAGAATAGGCTCGTGACGACGACCAAGACGGATTTTGTGAGGTGCATATCAACACTATGGAAGGATTTTGGTCACTGTTGCGTTCCTGGCTGCGTCTTCATCGGGGCGTCTCACAGGAGAAATTGCCGCTCTACCTGGGCTTTTTCGAGTTTGCCCACAATGCTAGAAAACGAGGGGAAGCGTTGCTGGGAGTGCTGTTAGAAACTTTACTGTCGATCTCCCCGAAACAGCTATGGAGCCAACAGTTATACATGAGTTTTGCGCATGTATAACTGTTAGGCGATCGCATCGTGGACTGAGCGAAGAAGGGATAAAAGCCTCATACCAGACGAGGAAAGTAAGCAATGATCACAGAAAGCTCAGGATGCTGCCGTGCGATCGCCTCCGGTTCAACGCCTAGCGTGGGCACGTTCAACCGCTCTGGATGGGCATTGTGCATGATAACTAGCAGATCATCCCTCTTTAAGATCTGAGCAACCTGATTCACAAACTTACCCCGTATTTGTTGCACGGGCATGTCTGCACTCAAACCCGGAATCTCGTGAGCCGTATTTGCCAGGCGGGGATTAGAAACTATTTGTAAGATCTGTAAGGTGGCTTTCAGCTCTGTTGCAAGTGTGCGCGTGAGCAACAGCGTTTGTTGAAAACTAGCCGTTTTTGTTTCTGTAGCAGCGATCGCTAAAAAGATCCGCCGCGTGGATGAAATCGGTTGCGTAAAGCGAGTAATCAGTATAGGAACCAGCGTGCGACGGGCAACATTGTCAATCACGCTGCCAAAGAAATTATCTCGGTAGGTCGAGTAACCCTTCCAGCCGCAGATGAGCAGATTGGCGTTGCGCTCTTGAGCCGTTCGCAAAATGCCTTTGTCGATCGAGTCATCCACGCGACCAATTGGCTCCACATTTGTCACTGCCGCATGGGCGATCGTCTCGGCGGCGGCCAATAACCGCCCTTGTTGTAGTTTTGCCTCAGCGGAAATAGGTGCATCCGCATCCGACAACACATGGAGCGGTAGCAAGGTGCCTCCCGTACTTTTTGCCAAAATTAACGCCAGTTGCAGCAGGTTATCTTCTGTACTGGGATTTGCCACTGGCACCAAAATGCGATATTGAATCGATGCCTGAGACATACTACCGCTTTGCAGTGGCGTTGCCTTGGGGCTGCTGTCTTTCATGCCCTGCCCCCAGCGTGCTGTGATCCAGGGAGAAGCTATGCAGGTGACTAAAATCATGGCGACCGTACCATTGACCGTGAGTTGATCAACCAGCTCAATGTTGTAGGCGACCGTAATCGCTGCCAAGGTCGAAGCGGCTTGTGCAACAGATAGCCCAAAGATCACCATCATGTTGGCAAAATCAAAGCCAAACAGCTTGCTAGCACCCCAAGCAGGCAAAAACTTTGCCACGAGCGCTACCCCCACCATCACCGCAGACACCATGAGCGATCGTGGCTCCTGAAACAAAATCAGCGGATTGACCAGCATCCCCACCGAGATCAAGAAAAACGGCACAAACAGCGTATTACCAATAAACTGAATCCGATTCATTAAGGGGCTGAGTTGTGGAATCAGTTGCGTGATCGCAATGCCTACCAAAAAAGCGCCAATGATCGGTTCAATCTCAATCAGTTTGGCGAAGTAGGATACCACAAACAGCGCTGCCACCACAAAAGTAAATTCTGCGCCTTCATCATGTCCAAAGCGGCGGAAAAACCAGCGTCCTAACCTGGGAATGCCCCACAAGGTAACAAACGTGTAGACAGCTAACGAAGGCAGCAGAAAAAGCCAGAAACTCAGGGTTAGATTCCCCTGATGTGCCTTGACGACGATCGCCAGCACCAGCAATGCCAACACGTTTGTGATCAGAGTGCCACCTAGTGTCACCGTCACTGATTGCGATCGCATAATCCCCAGTTTGCTGGCGATCGGTAACGCTAGCAGCGTATGAGAGGCAAAGCACGATGCCACCAAAACGGCTGACAGAAACGAGTAACCCAATAGACTCATAGCGATAATCCCCAGCACCATCGGCACCGCAAAGGTCGCTAAGCCAAAAATTACCGCTTTCCTGGCGTTAAATTTCAAGTCGTCTAGGCTAGTTTCTAACCCCGCCATAAACATGAGAAAGAGTAATCCCACAGTGCCCAGCAGGACGATCGTGGTGTCTCGCTCTAGGAAACCAAAGCCGTGGGGACCCACAACCACGCCTGCTAGAATTAAGCCGACAATGCCTGGTAGCCGCAGTCGCTCAAACAGCAGGGGTGCAACGAGCATGATTGCGATGATGACCAGAAAGATTGCCACTGGATCGGTCACTGGCTCGGATGGCAGAAAGGGAGCGAAAAGGGATCGCAACGATGGAGAACTGACTGCGAAAAAATGCCACAGGGTTTGCATCATGTCTTGTTTGGTCTACAGCTGTCATTATGAGCGAAAAAGAGCAGTCCTTAAGAGGTAAGGACTACCCGAAAAATTGCTGTACCATTTGCCAATGGGAAACGAGTGGTCATTCCCTTTGAGTCGCAGTTTTAGTACATGGCAACGCTGCACCAGGGAACGGATAGCAACATGATTTACATAGGACTTACGCAAGCCCTCTAGCTGTAGTGCATTTTTGTTGTGTGTGGTGGGCTGCGCCCACCACACACAACAAAAATGCGTAAGTCCTAACATTAAAGGTTCTCTAGAAGCGGTTCTCAGCCGATGCCACTCATAATAGTCCCCGCCCTAACCCAGGTGAACACAGCTATGTTTGCCTTTACACTGCTCGCTGGCTGTGCTGCGCTGGTTTCCGTTATGCTGGTGTGGCTACATATTTTTCTGAAGGTTATTGCCATCCTCTCAGCCAAGGCTTTGGTCAGGCTAGAACTACGTCGTTATGGCTTCAGCGTTGTCAAATTATTTTGGCTATTGATGACTACTTCATCGGCAGGCTTGATAGTAAGGTGGTTTATCAGCAGCGCTGTCTGAATTTAGAAATCTATTCTTAGGCAGGCATAGCTGCTTAGTAGAATAGAAAAGAGCGAAGATAAGGACTTGCCTGAAGATTTCCAAAAAACTTATCGCTGCCGCTACTTTGGCTAGTAACGCTTGTGGGCTGGAAACGCTTATTTCAACTGCTTACGCTTCTCCTAGGAGTAGGATTACTGCTTGATTTAGTCTCCCGACTAGGGGCAGAAATGCTCTGGTTTCAAGAACTTACTTACCTCTCAGCATTCCTGCTCAAATTTCAGGTTCGGCTGGCTATCCTAATCGCTGTAGCAGGATTTACGGCGGTTTACTTACTGGGCAATCTGGCAATAGCTCAGCGATGGAAGCATCCTCTTCATGGAGAGGGTCATCATCGTGAGGAACTCAGAAAACCCTCACACTCAGTACAACCATCGCGCTCTTCTCCATTTTCTCTTCCGTCAACTGTTGCTCTTAGACTGCGCGTTCTCCTGCCCCTGACGATCGGATTAAGTCTAGTAGTGGGGCTGTTACTACTGTACTACGGTCAACTTGCTGTCCAATACTGGCACAATGGTGCGACGTTTTCCAGCTCATTTGTGTCTCGTCTCAATCCTAAGAGCCTCTGGCGAATTATCCCGCAATTAATTGGTCAAGTTTGGCTGCTGGGTGGAGTGCTGGGGATTACAATCGCCCTTCTAATTTATCCTCGCTTTTTGCTGAGGGCGATCGCCATTATATTCAGCATCTTACTTGCCTGGTTGCTGTCACAACAATGGGCTGTTGTTCTGCAATATCAACATCCCACATCATTTAACATCTCTGAACCACTGTTTGGGCGTGATGTTGGTTTTTACATTTTTTCCTTGCCGCTTTTGGAATTGGTGGAACTGTGGCTGTTTGGGCTATTTGTATACGGGTTTATTGCGGTGGCACTGACCTATCTGTTGTCAGGAGATAGCCTGAGTCAGGGCAGATTTCCGGGTTTTTCATCAGCGCAACTGCGACACTTGTATGGAGTGGGTAGCGGGTTGTTGGGTGTCATTGCTTTAAGCTATTGGTTGAGCCGATATGAATTGTTGTATTCACTTCGGGGGGTTGCCTTTGGGGCAAGCTATACCGATGTTACGGTTCAACTCCCGATTTATACAGGGGTGAGTCTTCTGGCTCTGGCGATCGCGCTCTATCTGCTTTGGCGCACTATCTTCTGGCGACCCAAATCTCCGCGTCGCTGGGTCAACATTGGGCTGGGATTGTTCGGAATTTCGGTGGTTGCAGGGGCGATTGCACCGGAGGTCGTTCAGTATTTGATTGTGCAGCCGAATGAGCTAGTACAGGAGCGACCTTTTATCGAACGAACGATTGCGCTCACCCGTCAGGCATTTGGATTAGAAGTGATCGAGTCCAGCAACTTTGACCCTCAAGGAGAACTTACAGAAGCGGATTTAACCGCCAACGACTTGACGATTCGCAACATTCGCTTATGGGATCAGCGCCCCTTGCTGCAAACAAATCAGCAATTGCAGCAAATTCGTCCATACTACCGCTTTCCCGACGCAGACATCGACCGCTATGCTTTCCAAACTGATGTGCCCGCCCGTTCGTCGCCTGCAACTCCTCAGGAGCGTCCAGCACCGCCCCCCCTTGCTTCAACTGAACAACGGCAGGTGTTGATCGCAGCACGGGAATTGGACTACAGTGCGGTTCCTCAGGAAGCCAAGACCTGGGTAAATCGTCATTTGATTTACACGCATGGGTACGGCTTCACGCTTAGCCCAGTGAATACAGTGGGCACGGGTGGGCTGCCAGATTACTTTGTCAAAGACATTACGAGTGGTGAAGCAGGGGCACTGACAACATCCAGTCCTGCCATCCGCGCCAGTATTCCGATTGGGCAACCCCGAATCTACTATGGCGAGCTTCCTAACACCTATGTCATGACTCAAACCCTAACGCAGGAGTTGGATTATCCCAGCGGTAGTGACAATGCCTACAACGTTTACGACGGGCGGGGCGGCATTAACATGGGTTCCTGGTGGCGACGCAGCCTATTTGCAGTTTACCTACGCGATTGGCGCTTATTTGTGACCCGCGATTTCTTGCCAGAAACAAAGGTGCTGTTCCGCCGCAATATCAAACATCGGATTCAAGCAATCGCCCCCTTCCTACGCTATGACAGCGATCCCTATCTGGTGACAGCCAATGTGCAAACAGCTAATGTGCAAACACCAGAGCAGAATGACCAGAATTACCTCTACTGGATTGTAGATGCCTACACAACGAGCGATCGCTATCCCTATTCTGATCTAGGCAGTGAAGGCATTAACTATATTCGCAACTCGGTCAAAGTCGTGATTGACGCTTATCACGGTTCTGTTGATTTTTATGTGGCTGATCCCAGCGATCCGATTATTACCACCTGGTCAAAAATCTTTCCCAACCTATTCAAGCCGCTTACAGCGATGCCTGCCAGTCTACGTAGCCATCTTCGCTATCCCGTAGATTTTTTCAAGCTGCAATCGGAGCGGTTGATGACCTATCACATGACTGATCCACAGGTATTTTATAACCGAGAAGACCAGTGGCAGATTCCCAATGAGGTGTATGGCGATGAGGCTCGTCCCGTTGAACCCTATTATCTGATTACTAGCTTGCCTGCCGTGCCGTTTGAAGAGTTTATTTTGCTGTTGCCCTATACACCTCGGCAGCGAACTAACTTGATTGCTTGGCTGGCAGCAAGATCGGACGGTGAGAACTATGGCAAATTGTTGTTGTATACCTTCCCGAAAGAACGGTTGATTTATGGCCCTGAACAAATCGAAGCGCGCATTAATCAAGACCCAGTGATTTCTCAACAGATCTCGCTTTGGAACCGTCAGGGTTCACGGGCAGTTCAGGGAAATTTGCTGATCGTGCCCATCGAACAGTCGCTGCTGTATGTGGAACCGCTGTACCTAGAAGCGACTCAAAATAGTCTGCCAACGCTGGTACGGGTAATTGTTGCTTACGAGAATCGGATTGTTATGTCGCCCACTTTAGAAGAAGCATTGCAAGCCATTTTTAGACCTCAAGTTACACCAGATGCGACAATTATTCGTCCTGTGGAAGAACCCACAACTAGACAGTAGTTGACAGGATTTAACAGGACTCCGTAAATCGCTCACTCTTCCTCCTTTGCCTATTACTGCTTCGATCAGCCCATCGACGGCATAGTTGTTGACCTTGTTGCCTCCGCAGCCGCTTTGCTAAAATCTTCAGCAACAATTACCGCTCTCCTAGCGATAGAACCTCTGCAATATCGATCGCCTGCTGGAGTCGAGAAGTGCGGAATGCGTCTGTCATGGATTTAGGTACACTGAGTCAAGGAGATTTCTTCAATCATGATGTCTGCGGTTGGCGATCGCTGCATCTCTTCAATCCAAGCCCCTCAATCCAAGCCCCAGAGCAAACGAGCATTCCTGGAGAGGGCGATCGCCCCTCCTAACTCAACATCCGATTGACCGACACCGACACATCCGCAAACGCCAAGGGGTTAATAGTGTCTTCCCTCCAAGTCACCTGCGATCGGTATTCACCTTCAACCGGGTCGCGCATCACGATCAGCTCCATCGTTCTCAAGTTGACCACCCAATATTCAGCAATGCCAGCAGCAGCATAGGCTTTAGCCTTCGGATCTAAGTCTTTCTTGAGGCTAGAGTGAGAGAACTCAATCAGTAAAAAGATGTTTTCGGGATAGGGGTGGTGTTGCAGGTATTCACGCCCCAAAGGCTGTACCACTGCAATGTCAGGCTGAGGTTCAGAGTTGTTGCTAGGCATGGTAATCGGCTTACCTTGAAGTACCTCAGCTTGCTCCCCCAGCAAGACTTCTAAATATTTGGCTGAAGTGCGGCTGTAAAAGGCGTGGGGTTCCCGCTCTGGGGTCATCTCAATAATTTCTCCATTGAGCAATTCGACGGGGCGATCGTCTAGCAGCCCCGTCTCAATCATGTGGTGATAGTCTTCAACTGACCATTTAGCAGTGGTGACAGTCATGGTTGAACCTCCGAGAGCGGCAGGTGTTCCTATACCTGTCCTTATTGTAAAGAACCAACGTGAACTTCACTCCAGAGAGCCAGTACCTGAAGATAGATGAGGTAGGGCGATCGCTGCCAAAGCTTCAATAAGCTACGCTTATGTTTTCTATCAGGAAAACTGTGCCGAGAGTTCGTTACATTTCTTCACATTCCAGTTAAGATAACGGCATACACAACAGATACGACTTCTATCCCACTTCACCAACCTGGACTTATCAACCATGACAACTACTGTACAAAGACGCGAAAGCGCTGACCTCTGGTCACGCTTCTGCGAGTGGGTCACCTC
>NZ_JCACIN010000084.1:0-26208 GCF_059504425.1 Drouetiella sp. | reverse complement strand
TTTCTATCACCGATAGTACAATTCGCCAACAACATCCGTTGCTAAATGAAGGCGAGCACGCCCGATCGCCTTCAGGAGATCATCACGTACCACGAAGACCAAGGAGCCTTTATCGCCAATCCCCATACCTATGTGTTAGAAGATGGCGGTCAGAAGGCGATTGATCCTATCCAGCTCCAGTTCAAAGAAGCGATCGATCCCTATGGGTTGCTCAATCCCGGCAAGATGAAGGCATGGGATCAGCGAGTAAAAGCATAAACTCGAAAAGGCATAAACTATTCACTGTGGGAGCGCGTAGCTCCCACAGTGATGTCAGGGAGCCTGCTTAAACCGTCAAGCTCAGCGTGTAGTTAGTGGATCGACTCGTGGTTTGCGGTCTAACTCTCACAAAGTAAGTGCCAGCCTGCAAGTCTTCGGTGATGTTAGAAAGGAAGGTGGTACTAGAGTTAGTATCAGATTCCACGACCTCATTGTTATCAATCAAACCATTGCCGTTTGTGTCCCGAATCAAATCAATCCGTGTATTGGTAGAAGTAGCCGTCACTCTGGCCTGGAGAGTCGCAACGTTATTCAACGTGAATTTGTAGAAATCATCTGAATCGATGATGCCAACATGCTCTTTGGCAGAAAAAGTGCCGGAAAGCACGCCGATATCCCGCGCAGTGGGCAGCGTATTGCCTGGATCAGGCGAGACATTGCCCCCAAAGGGAGTCGCGACTAAATTTAGTTCATATAGACTAGAGTTACTGGTATTCGAAGTTTCTACCTTGATAAAGTAAGCCCCTGATGGCACGTCTTGCGTGATGCTAGACAAGAAAGTAGAGCTGGTATTAGAGTCAGAAGCTAACGCCTCATCATTGTCGATTAGCCCATTACTGTTAATATCGCGGATTAGCTGAATGCGCGTGTTTGCAGAAGAGCCTTTGACATTGATCTGAAGGTTTGCAATGTCAGTGAGGGTAAATTTGTAGGTATCGTTTGCATCTAGTTGGCCGACATAATCTTTGGCCAGCAAGGTGCCCGAAAATACTCCCAGATCGCGCGCGGCTGGCAGCGTATTGCCTGGATCAGGCGAGACATTGCCCCCAAAGGGAGTTGCGACTAAATTTAGCTGATAGATGGTAGAGGCGCTGGTGCTTGAAGGTTCTACTTTGATGAAGTAAGCGCCGGATGGCAAGTCTTGTGTGACGCTAGACAGGAAGGTAGAGCTAAAATTAGTGCCTAAGGCTAAAATCTCATCGCTATCGACGAGTCCATTGCCATTCCCATCCCGAATTAACTGAACACGCGTGTTTGCAGAGGAGCCTGTGACTCTGGCTTGCAGGTTGGCAACATCATTTAAGGTGAACTTGTAAAAATCTACCGGATTAGTGGTGCCAACAAAATCTTGATTAGTATAGGTGCCTGAAAGAACACCAATATCAACGGCTGAACTCAGCCCTTCTACAGGAGGAACGGGAGGAGTTGGGGGAGTCGCCGGAGTTGCTGAAGCAGCTAGATTATAGTTTATGTTGCCTTTGAGGCTCTGCACTGAAATATAGTAGCTGCCTGCAGCTAGGCTGGCTGCAATTGTTTTGGGCTTGGCTCCGCTCTTAAAGTTTTCTAAAACAGCACCGCTGCTATTGCGTAAGGTGACTCTAGCACTGGCTCTGCCCGTTACTCGTCCTAGCGTTAATCCAAATTCGCTTGCTCCAGACAAAGTAAATTTGGCGAAGTCAATTTTATCTCTTGAACCGACAAACCCGCCTATACGCTTGCTTCCGCTTAGGGTTCCAACATTGCGAGCGTTTCTCAGAGTATTATCTTTGTTGCTAATTGACATAACTTTTTACGTTTATTGGGATGTTGAGGCAAAAATGCGAAAGTTTTTCTATAACTCCTACAGGGTAAGGCTTCTAGCTGTTGCGTGGCACTTCGTTGCAGCGTCGCTACCTTTCCCCCTATTAAACTCGAACAACGACTTTTCCAGTCACCTGTCTTTGTTCAAGTTTGCCAATGGCAGCAGGCAACTCATCCAGGGAATAGATGTGGTCAATCAGAGGGGCGATCTGACCAGATGTCAGCCAGTTCTTTAAGGTCAAGAGATCAGATTGGTTCGGGGTAGAGGCTAATGCGGTGACTTTGCAGCGACTGAATCTCGAAATCAAAGATCCGAAGAGTAAAATTTGAAAAAATCGCGCGATAGATCCCCCCACCAAAACATAGGTTCCACCGGGTTTCAAAATAGAGAAATAGTCAAACACTGAACGATACGCAGCCGCATCCAGAATCAGGTCATAATCAATACCGCGTTGCGTCACATCGACTTGCGTGTAGTCAATCACCTGATCAGCACCGAGTAATTTCACCTTATCTATTTTTTGCGTACTGCATACGGCTGTCACTTCCGCACCCAAGGCTTTGGCAATCTGCACCGCAAACGATCCTACGCCCCCGGATGCACCGTTAATGAGAACTTTCTGTCCGGGTTGAAGGTGTCCGCAATCTCGGAGCCCTTGTAAGGCAGCCAGTGCAGCCCCAGGAACGGCAGCGGCTTGCTCAAATGAGATCGTGTCAGGCTTTAAAACCAACGATGATTCTGTGGCACAAGCATACTCGGCAAATGCCCCAAAGCCACATTCAGAAAGATCGCCAAAAACTTCATCCCCAGGCTTAAATTGGGTAACAGCTTGACCCACGGCTTCCACTCGTCCGGCAACATCAAAGCCAAGAATTTTCACCTTGGGCTGACGCAATCCGCCATAGATGAGGCGAACGATAACGGGAGTGCCTCGCATCAGGTGCCAGTCCCCCGCATTCACTGATGTCGCATGAACCTTTACCAACACGCCCTGATCCGACACGACTGGCTTATTCATCTTTTCCAGTTTCAGCACCTCTGCTGAACCATACTCAGAACGGGCGATCGCCTTCATTGTTTCATTCGTCGTTTCATTGCCTGGGTTCGTCCCTGTGTTGGGGATACGCGAGGATGTTGCTGCCATAGATTTTTAAGAGTTCAGGAGAATGGATGCGAAGCGAAACTTGTCATCTCTGAGCTAGACTTACAGTGTACGTCTACTCATTACGCCAGTTTAACTTACGCTGTAAGTTTGTCAAGTTTAATCTGTGGCAACTCACATCAGCGGAGGCTAAACCGATCGGTTACAGGGCAATATGCAATCAAATAGATGGCTAAGACAGAGACATCCAACACCCCCTCTCCAACCCCGTTAAGTCGGGAGCGGATTTTGCAAACAGCCCTCCGTCTGGCAGACGAGGGAGGACTTGAAGCGCTTTCGATGCGAAAGGTTGCCCAAGAATTAGGCGTGAAAGCGATGTCGCTCTACAACCACGTTGCCAACAAAGACGACATGATCGATGGCATTATGGATCTGGTGGTCAGCGAAATTGAGTTGCCTCGCTTTGATCTGGATTGGAAAACTGCAATGCGGCGACGGGCAATCTCGGCTCACGAGGTGCTGCTAAAACACTCTTGGGCAGCAATGGCGATCATGTCACGAATCAATGTAGGTTCAGCGATGCTGCGTTATATCGATAGAACAATCGGTTGCCTGCGGGAAGCAGGATTTTCATGGAAGATGGCGGATCAGGCGTGGAATGCGATCGATAGCCACATCTACGGCTTTACCCTCCAGGAATTAAACTTTCCCGTAGAAGCGACAGAATATGCCGAGACAGCCGAAAACTTTATTTCGCATATCCCGCCAGACCAATACCTCTACATGCACCAACTGTCGCTTTTTATCATTGATGGCAGTTATGACGGTCTACACAACTTTGAGTTTGGTCTCGATTTTATTTTGGATGGGCTGGACAGGTTGCGCGATCGTGGCTGAGGGGTGGGTAAGTAGGCTGTAAAGGGCGCGATCGGTCAATTTCTTGGCGCGAATAGTTAATGGAAGCAAAATCGTGTCGCTTAGCATAGCAGAGTCTCCATTTTCGCTTTTGTAGGGGTCGAGCCGAGGTTAGGGTAAAACAGTGCCACGAAAACTTGAAAAGCCCTTGGAGTGGTGACTTCAGCGATCGCGGCTTTTAACCAATTTAGCCTGATTTAGCTACGAGATTTCAAGCCTTTCAGGGCTGTGTGGCACTATTTTGCACGTATCTCGTGCGCCGAGCTTCGCTCGGCGCACGAGATACAGCGGTTGTTGAATGAGTAAGCCACAATTTGGTAGGCTAAGTCATCCCAGCCAGATAGAGAATATCCACTGATGCCTGCTCCCTTATCTATTGATTTGCGACAACGAATTATCGCTGCATATGAAGCTAAAGAAGGCTCACAATGTCATGGATAACTTACCTGTTCATCATGCTACGGTCATTCAAGAGGCAATCGAAGCAGTCGGAGCAAAAGTTGTGTTCTTGCCTCCTTACTCCCCCGACCTTTCACCCAAAGTTGTGTTCTTGCCTCCTTGCTCCCCTGACCTTTCACCCATTGAATTATGTTGGTCAAAACTCAAGCAGCTTCTTTGGTTCGGCTAAAGCTCGAACCAAAGAAGCACTTGATCAAGCGTTAACCCAGATTATCAATGAGTCTTTTTCCGATGATGATGCCCTGGGTTGGTTCGCTCACTGTGGCTTATTCATTTGAAAACCGCTGTAACTGTGGCTTATGCAATTGAAAATTGCTGTAAGTTTATGGTAGCGAAAGCTTTAAACCTTTATTGAGATTACATCGGCCTGAGTGATTTGATTGGTATTAACCCCATTGAGCTTCGCTAGCAGGTCATTGTTGTGAAAGATCAAGGTTGATTGACCGCGCCCAACAAGTCTCAAATCTTTGAATTTCAATCCACTGGTTAGGCCGATACGATCAGTGCGATCGCGGAAGTCTAGAATTTGGTCTGCCGTAGATCGACGACCTTTTGCTTTGGTCAGCACAAACACATCGCGTCCTGCGCCACCCACCAGTACATCTCGACCTAGACCACCCACTAAGGTATCGTTGCCGCCTTCACCCTGGAGCCTGTCATTGCCATCACCCCCAAACAGGCGATCGTTGTTATCTCCCCCGATCAGCAGGTCATTGCCAGCATCTCCGAGCAGGCGATCGCTGCCTACGCCACCAAACAGTTGGTCACCGCCACCGCCACCGCTCAGAGTATTGTTGGCCGCGTTACCGGTGATGGTGTTAGCGCTTTCATTGCCAATCCCTACAAGGGCAGTGCCCTCTAGCGTAAGGTTTTCGAGGTTGGGGCTCAAACTATAGTCAACGCTGGTAATGATCAGATCCGTACCGCCGATCGCTAGATCGGCATCTGCTTCGACAACGATATCTCCCAAATTGTCTACATAATAGGTGTCGTTGCCACTGCCACCGATCATCACATCAGCACCAGCGCCGCCATTGAGCATGTTGTTGCCGCTGTTGCCCGTGAGAGTATTGGCCAGATCATTGCCGATACCACTTGTGTCGCCAGTACCCTCTAGGGTAAGGTTTTCAAGATTTTGGCTTAGCGTCACGCTTGACGCCAACGAAAAGACCGTATCAACGCCGCTGCTGTTGCTTTCATTAACCACGTCTGCACTGCTGTCAACGTAGTAGCTGTCGTTGCCGTTCCCCCCGATGAGCGTGTCGTTACCTGTGCCACCATTCAAGCTGTCATTTCCTTCACCCCCGTTGATGACATCGGCACCCGCTTCACCGTTGAGCGTGTTGTTGCCGCTGTTACCCGTGAGCGTGTTGGCGATCGCATTGCCGGTGCCATTGAAATTGCCCGCACCTTCAAGCGTCAGGTTTTCAACATTGACGCTAAGCGTAAATGTTAATGCGGAGGAAAAGACCGTATCGACACCATTGGTATTGGTCTCATCAACCACGTCTGCACTGCTATCAACGTAGTAGCTGTCGTTTCCATTACCACCCGCAAGCAAGTCATTTTCCGTACCGCCGACAAGACTATCGTCACCGTCACCGCCGTTTAAAGTATCTGCACCTGCTCCACCATTCAGGTTATTTTTGCCACTGTTGCCAGTGAGCGTATTGGCGATCGCATTACCTGTCGCACTAAAGTTGCCCAACCCTTGCAGCGTCAGGTTTTCGACATTTTGACTCAGCGTAAAGCTTGGAGCAGTTGAGAAGACGAGATCAATACCGCTGGTGTTGGTTTCATTCACCGTATCACCTATGCTATCGACATAGTAGGTGTCATTGCCATTGCCCCCAGCAAGGGTGTCATTTTCAGTCCCCCCGTTGAGAATGTCATTGCCATCCCCCCCGTTGATGACATCGGCACCCGCTTCACCGTTGAGCGTGTTGTTGCCGCTGTTACCCGTGAGCGTGTTGGCGATCGCATTGCCCATACCATTGAGGTTATCGGTGCCCTCAAGGGTAAGATTTTCGATATTTGTCCCAAGCGTATAGCTGGGCAGGGTGGAAAAAACCGCATCAACTCCAGTCGTATTTGCCTCGTCAACGACATCCCCACTACTATCCACGCTGTAGGTATCGTTGCCGTCGCCGCCGATCATGAGGTCATTCCCAGCGCCGCCATTTAGGGCATCGTTGCCAATACCACCATTCAGCGCATCATTATCCGCACCACCATTCAAAATATCGTTGCCCGCACCACCGTTGAGCGTATCTTTCCCAGCTTCTCCATTGAGGGTGTTGTTGCCGCTGTTGCCCGTGAGGATGTTGTCAAGTTCGTTGCCGGTGCCATTGCCGTTGTCGGTGCCCTCAAGGGTGAGGTTTTCAACATTGGCTCCCAAAATAGTGTTGGGTGCTGTTGAGAAGACCGTTTCAACGCCGGTGGCATTGGTTTCATCGATCACATCCCCATTACTATCAACGTAATAGATGTCGTCGCCGTCACCGCCAATCAGGGTGTCATCCCCTGTGTTGCCGATGAGGGTATCGTTGCCTAGCCCACCGCTCAAGGTATCGTTGCCGCCCTGACCATCAAGGGTGTTGTCGCCATCTCCCCCGGTGAGTTGGTCGTTGCCGCCCTGACCCGTGAGCATCAGGGGAGTAATGGTTTGACCCAGTGTCAGGGCATTGGTGCTGAGGGGGCTGGCTTCCCCAATCCGGTTGGGGGTGGGTGTAGCTGTGGCGATCGCCGCAATCGCACCCCCCTGCCCGTTTTTCAAACTACTGCCGATGGTCGTGTCGCTAATGCTGGTATCGACGAGCTGCACAGAGAGGGCAGAGGCGTCGCCAATCAGCCCAAGAGTCGTTTGTTGAAAGCGCAGTTGATAGGACTTGGGCAAATACAATCCGTTGCCTGCCGACCAGTCTGCAACGGGCGTCCAGCTAGTGCCGTTGGCGCTGTATTGCCAGATGCCGATGGTCGTGGCTGGCACCGTGGCGATAAAGATACCCCAGAACCCAGCATCAGCAAAAATTCCATGCTGGCTGTAGGCTCCCTGATCAGCATCCGACTCATCAGCCAACCCATTAGCCGCATCCGAGAAGCGGGAAGACACAAGCGATTCTACCGTTTTAGCGGGAGCAGGTGTCCCGTCATCCTGCCCATTGGCGGTGATGCGGACGACTGTCGCCACATCCTTTGCCACCGGGCTGAAATCATTGACTGCCTCAATTTGCCCCGTCATGCTAAGGGTCGTTGCGGTATAGCGTGTGGTGCCACCAATCCCAACCTGCACCAGGTTGACCCGTTGCCCCAGACCAATGGCTGAGCCAGCTCCGTTGTCTACCAGATGCACCGTGAGGGGCGGGATCTCACCGTTGTAGTTAGCGTTGGGCTTAAAGCGAATTTTGTTCGCTTTGGGAACCAGATAGGCATTGGTGGCGCTAATGTCGCTGGGGATCTGTATCCAAGTCGCCTGACCAATGTCATACACTTCCCAATGCCCTTTCTCATAGGCAAATTGCTGGTCTTGCGATCGCGTTCCACTCAGGGTGGCAAAATCTTGAACAATGGCAATACCAATAAAGGCATTTTGGCTATTGTTGCCTGCATCAATCGCATCCTGGAAGGCCGTGGCAAACAGCGTATCCACCGTTTGGGTGTCGTTGGTGCTGTCTTCAAGGGCGGTGGGGAAGACGACTTGAGCCCCGTTGGCAATGGTCGGCGCATCGTTGAGCGGCAGAATATTGATTGTGCGGCTGATGGTTTCCTGGCTAAAGGGGCCACCCGATGTCTGGAAGCGGGCATCGGCGATCGCCCCCGCTGTGAAATTGAAGAAAGAACTGTCGATCAACCGGGCTGTGATGCTACCGGGCTGCTTGTTAAAGTTTAGCCCTGGCAAAAAGCGTAGCTTGGTGTCGGCATTGAGCAACACGGCCTGAGTTTCGGTGAGGCTGGTTGACAGGCTCGTCCAGGCGGTGCCGTTAAAATATTGCCACGCCCCTTGGAGAGCGGTGCTGGCATTGCTGATGATGGCAATCCCCTTGAGCAAATCGCGATCGCGATCGCTAAATTGGCTACCAAACAGCTGCTCAACCGTCAGTTCTTGGGGTGAAGCGGTGGCATCTTCGTTGGTGGCGTTAAAGCCGCTGTCCTGCCGGTCAAAGGTGAGACTCCAGCCGTTGAGCAGCCGACCAAAATTGGAGCTGTCGGTGCCGCTGTCAGTGTCATCTTGAATGTACAGCTTCCAGTTGCCGTTGAGGTTCTTGCCATCGACCCCGACAAATTGACCAAAGCTAGTCTGCGCTCCAGCAAACTCAGCCGGGTCAAGATCATTGGCGACGGTGTTGTTGGTGGGGCGATAGGTGTTGTTGTTTTGCAGTGGTGAGAGCGACAGGGCATCGGCAAAGCCATCAGCAAAGCTGAGAGTTAAATTGTTGATGCCATTGCTGTCTGCCGCATCGGAAATCAAAATGATCCGCTGACCCTGCGGTCCTTCGAGCCAGATATCCAGGTTATTGGCGCTGGTGACGCTGAGTCCGTGCAGGGTGACGGTCGCCTTTTGGACGGTGCCCAACAGCCCTTGAACGGTAAGGATAGAAGGATACAGATCCCCTTGTCCTGCGGGTGGATTCAGCTCGGCTGAGGATGGCGATCGCCGATCGCTGATGCGCACCGCTTCGGGTTGGCTAAAGGTATAGCTGAGGCTGCCCGTGGGCGCATCATTAACGGCATAGACCTGCGTTTGATAGGTCAAGGTGCCGGTGAAGCTGTTGGCAAAGTTCGGTTCAGTAGTGATGTTGACCAGGGCACCGGAGGTGACGGCGACGCGATCGTCAATTAGATTGACCGTCAGCGCCGTGGCTGCTCCCGCATAGTTAGCGGTGGGCACAAAGCGCAGGAAGGTGGACGCACTGAGCAAGACATGTCGCGTCTCAGATGAGTTGCGGTTGACATCGGGGATGACCGTCCAGGTCGTGCGATCGCTGGAATATTCCCACTGTCCCTGGCTGGGGCTGACCTTGTAATTGCTGATCGCAATACCACCTAAGGTTTGGTACAGCGCATCGGTAGCAGCAAAGTAATCGCCAAATAGATCCGCCACAGTTTCACCCTGGGGCACCGTAAGCGGGTTACTTGAGCTGTCTTCGAGCACAGAAACGGCGTTCTCGATATCGACAGTCGAGGTTGTCAAAATAGGCGGACTTGTCATGCTATTGGAGGGAATTTGAATGGTTACGGTGAGGTCAATCGTTTGGCTGCTGTAGGGTGAGGTGCCACCGACCGCGATCGCCGCTGGGTCTGCCGGGTCGAGGTTAAGGCGATCGCCCGTCTGAAGCGGCTGTAGCGGATCTTGGCCACTAGCGTCGATTAGACGCACAGTCAGCGGTGGGGTGGACTGACCTGCTGCGCCGCTGCGAGGAATAAAGCGCAGTTGCTCTGCCGATTGCACCACTAGCGCATTGCTGGGCGTAATCGATTCGGTGAGCACCGTCCACTGCTGGGTTTGGGGATTGTAATAAGCCCAGTTGCCTAGGTTAGCCTGCGGCACATAGTTGACAATGGCAATGCCATAGAGGCTATCGCCTTGGTCGGTATCCACCAGCGTGTTGCCAAAGATCGCTCCGACTGTGGCTCCTTGATAGGGGGTAAAGGCGGTGTTGATCTGGGCGCTGTCTACGGTCGGAGCCTGGTTAGAAA
The DNA here is from genome assembly GCF_059504425.1 of Drouetiella sp. Lineage (NCBI taxonomy): Bacteria > Bacillati > Cyanobacteriota > Cyanophyceae > Oculatellales > Oculatellaceae > Drouetiella > Drouetiella sp. Next base: position 16,195 of record NZ_JCACIN010000084.1, on the reverse strand, counting down.
CCTGGGTAATTGATTGATTGGCTTGCTGAATGGCATCTGCCGCCGTGATCACTGTTTGCTGGTACTGGTCGAGCAAGGATGGAATGTCCGTCTTGAGCGCCGTTTTGAGCGGGGTCAAGTTGGCATAAGACTGGCGGATTTCATCTAAAGAAGTATTTGGGGTGACTTCCCCAGCCACGTCTGCATAAACATCCGAAAGAATTTGCAGGATTGTGCCGCTTTCGGTCTGAGCCTCGGTGAGGGCCGTGCCCGTTAGATTAGGGAGAATTTCCTGCTGGTAATAAGCCTGCACCACATCGGCGGTGAAATCAGAGAGTCGATCGCTAAACGACTCACCGGGGATGACCACCACATCGGCGAGCGCATTGGCCACAAATTCCACCACATTGATCAGCAGGTCAGCAGATAGACCATCGGCTTCGTAGCCCCCGGCAACCCGCGCCAGATTGTAGATCAGCGTGTCGAGAATGATGTGGCTCTTGTAAACCTGAAGCCCTAGCTGAGCATCCGCGAGAGTGCCACTGCGAATCGCCTCAATCGGGTGGAAGGTATTGAAATCCAGCGCATCCGGCAGGTTAAAGAAGTCCTTGAGTTTATCGCTGCTGGCCGCTTGGTCGCCCCCATTGGCGATCGCCATCTGGGTTGCCATCGTGGTCAGCGGCGACACAATGCTGCTATCAGGGCTAGCAATCATCGGGCTAACGATAGGCAAGCCGCTGACCTTGTCGATGCCGCCAATCACCACGATCTGGCCATCGTCGAGGGTCAGTTGACCGTCACCATTGATATCCAGCTCAGCTGTATCCACGCTAAAGTTGTAGCTGCCGTCGCCCAGCGTCACGCCCCACGGTTCATCGGGGTCAAACTTGAGGTTAAAGTTGGTGTCAAAGAAGACCGTCGCCCCCATCACCTCAGACTGCACGGCTGCCCCTGACTGGGACGCACCGCCCACCTGGAACTTAAACAGATCAAACTCCCACTGCTGCTCATAAAGCGGCATGGTAAAGAAACCCACATCTAGCTCAATCAGCGCTTTTAAGAAGGCATACAAGCGACCATACAGCTCAAACAGCGACAGCGGATTGCTAATGCCTTTGATAATTTCAGAGCCGCGCACCTTGCCGTCGCTATCGCCCAGGTCGTCGCGCGATTCGCCCACATCTTCCAGGTCAAGAGCAATTTCAGCCCCAATTCCACCCCCTAGGTAGAGTGAAACTGGTCCCAGGTTGGCCCCCGCCCCCGCTTCAATTTCGGCAGTGGCAGACAGTTCTGGCTTATCGTCCGGCTCGCCATTAGAGGTATAGCTCTTTCCAGTCCAGTCCATCAAAAAGAAACCGTCAAACACTTTGTAGCTGTCTTTGAGCGCAAAGTCGGCGTCGCTCCATTGGCTAAAGCCATAGGTGTCAAAGCCAAATCCCAAATCGGCCACCGCTTCAAATTTGCCCGCCAGCTTGCCATAGACCGGATAGGGTGGGAAAGGATAGAACTTCTTCTCGATCTCAAACTCCAGCTTCAGCTCCGGCAGCTCGTAGGTGACCAGGTTGACATCTTTGCCAAACAGTAGGTTGACCAGGCTGACTGGGTCATCCAGCACCGGGAACTTCAGCCCCTTGAGGTTGTTCAGTTTGCCAGCCAGTTGAGCCATGTCGTCGCCAGCGGCATTATCTGACTCGCCAGCAGCATCGCCCAGACCATCGACGCCTGGTGTTGCAGGCGCGCTTTCCTGATGCTCAAGGGTCGATTTCTCCGTCGGAGATTTTGGCAGAGCTTTGTCGTCTGCGGGTTCGCCGCCTGCCTGACCGCCTGCGCCCTCCTCTTCTTCATCGCCACCGGGCTTTAGCTGCAGGTGATATTCATCCATCAGAGGAAGAACTAAGTTATCCCCCTTAGCCAGCTTCTTGCTGACTTTGTCCATCGCCTCGATCAAGTCCACCACTTTCACCACGGTTTCAAAGAACTCGGCATATTGGGTGGAGCCCAGCTTGCGCGAAATGGAGGCCAAGGTGATGGCAATTTCGAGGATGGAGGCTTGACCATTGCCATCCTGGTCAAACAACCCCGACAGCCCCAGGGTTTTCATCAACTCCACATCGGTGTTTAGGGTCTTGATGAAGGGCTTGATCGGGTCAATCACCTCGTTCACCCCGTCAATCACAGGCTTGGCAAACTTCGTCAAGAAGCTGCCCATATCTAGCCCCAGATCCTTTAAGCCGATGGTGAGAGACGGCTCAAAATCTTCACCCTTGGCCAGTTCTGCCTTGCCTGCAAAGCCCAGGTCAACGCTGACCGACGGGAAGGAGGTATTGCCAGACACGGTGGTTTTGAGGTTAAACGCCGCGCCAATCGTGGCTCCTAGGGTGTAGTCAAAGCTTTCCTTGAGCTTGGCGCTGCTGAATTCCTTCTGGGTGATTTCCGCATCCCGAATTGGGGTGCCCACTTCAGTGATGGTGAAGGTGTCCTCTGGCTCTTCGGTGCTACCCGCTGCGGGTGCTCCCTTGAGTGCAAAGGTGATGGCGTTTTTGAGCTGCACCATCGTCTGGGGGGTGCCATTTGCCGATTGCAGGGTGACATGATCGCCCTGGATCAGGTAGAGATCCGGGAGTTGTTCCTCGCCTTCAACGCGGGGGTTGCTGACCTTGATCACAGGTGCCGTTGCCCCTGCTTCAGGCTCCTCACCCGAAACCTCCAGGTAGTCCACTACCTGGCGAATGTTTTTCTCTTCTTTGAAAGGCTCGATGTAATACATCGTTCCGGGGGGAAGCGCATCCGACACGCCCGTCTTGCGTAACCGGAAGACCAGTTCTGTCCCTGGGGGAAGCTCAGCGGAGCCGTTTTCCGTAGCAAAGTCGATGGCAAAGCCGTTGAACTCAGTGAAGCTGTAGGAGTTAGTGCCGCCACCAGGCGTTAAAACTCGGCGCTGCGGATTGCGCGGGTCTTCGGGATAGGGGTCTTCGGGATCGGGGGTTGGGGTGCTCAGGGTAAAATTGACCGGAATGAGCCGATTCCCGTCAAAGAAATCATCATCTCTCACGGCTGTGGGCGGAATCGGCTCTCGCAGTGGGTCAGCGATTCTAAACAGATCGACCGTAAAGTAGCTGGGGATTGGGGAGTTGTTTTCGACGCCACCCAGTGCTAGAACTAACTCACCTTCGCGCGGCCCATCTCCATCGAGGAATGCCTGAAGATTGTCGGAGCCTTCTTGTAAATCTCCGGTATAGAGCGTAGGAATCGCCTGCTCACCGGAGTCTACTTCGATCTCAAACTCATATTTGCGCGCCACTTCAACGGAGTTAGCCGCTTTGCCCAGCAGCGCAAACTGAATGCCCGCAGTGGCTTCGCTGTGGGTATCGCCCTTAGACAGCAAGCTTTCAGATTCGGTGTCCTTTTCCAGATCGTCGAGAATGTCATTTTCAGCGTTGTAGTTTTGGAAGAAGGAGTGAGCATCGCGCTCGATCAGTTGGGAATCGATCTTGAGACCATCAATTTCGCGTTCACCTCGCCAGTTGGGGCGAAATTCGCTAGTTCTGCCGTTAAACTCTACCGTGACGCGATCGATGTCGTCGTAGCCCAGTTTTTCGAGGATGATGGGATATTTCCAGGTGTCCTCATCTTTGACATAGGAGGCAAAGTCATCCGGGGAGGCGGTGTTGAGATCAACCGGGTCACCATCCACGTCATAGGCGCGAACGATGACGGTTTGCTCGGTTTCACCTGGCGTAAAGATGGGGTCTTCATCCAGCGAGATGGTGAGTTGAGGCTTGTGACCGTTGACAAAGTCATCTAGCGGAATTTGGGTCAGCTCAGCCTTGAGGAAGGCAATGTTGCCCGTGGCTTTAAAGTTGTTGAGGTCGAGGAATACATCGGCATTGGCTCCGGTCTTGGTTTCGTGGGTCTCGTTGTTTTCGGAGATGTCGATGCCAAAAGTGCCCTCTAGCAGGTTGATGAACAGGCCAACCCGCAGATCAAAGTGGAAGATGGAGGAAAGGGTGCCCTCGGTTTCTAGACCCAGCGCTGGAAGACCAATGTCGGAGTCGAGGGACACGTCAAACAGGTCGTAGTCTTGACCAAAGGCGAGATCCAGGGCGATCGTCTGCTCCGCTGCGTCGTACTCAAGGCTGACCTCCACATCGGTACCGTCTAGCACTTCGCTGAGGGCATCGTTAAGGGCACGCACCAAGGCGGGGCTGGTGATATAGCGCTCTTTGTCGAGGCTTTCGGTAAAGGCGCGGATGAAATCGCTGAGGAAGGGAGGCAGTTTTCCCGACAGGCTGCCAATCAGGGGCAGACGATAATTGTTGATGCTCTCTTCCAAGCTGGTGAAGCCCTGATCAAGGGACCCAGTGACGGTGGAGTTGTCGAGGCGACGATCCTTTACCGTCAGCACCAGCGGCGAAGGAGAGTTGGTGAATTTTTTGGAGTAAAGACCGTCGGTGCCTTCGCCCTCATACACCTTCATGTCGAGCGGCAGGATGCGATCGATGTCAAATTTGGTGTCGTCTAGAGCGGTGAGCTTGACCCGCTGGAATCGTGCCCAGTTGTTGCTGTCAAAGTAGATTGCGTTTTGTTTCCACAGATCGTTTGCGGCGTAGGGGTCGCCTGCATAGTCGATGGGCAGAATCGTGTCGGTGGGGACGCCATCCTCAGCCGTCAGCTTGATTTCTACATCGGGGACGTTTTGGTTGGCCTGCGGGTCGAGTTGCAGCGATGGGAAGGAGGTAAATGCCGCAAAGCTTGACCAGCGACCGACGGAAATGTCGTTTTGCCCTGCGATCTCGACGCGGCTGACATCATCGCCGCTTTGCACCACCATGCCCGTGGCAAAGCCGAGTTCTGGTACCAGTCGCCAGCCGGGTTGTTGCTCAGGGCGCAGGTTGGTTTCAAACAGTGTCAGGACGCCGTCACCATCCACATCAAAATCAGCCAGGGTGACGGTTTGATTGACCAGATCGGCGCCTAGCTCAAAGTTGCTCAAATCGGCATCTTCGGTGCCTTCGTCATACACCCCATTTTCGTTGGCATCATCCCAGAAGAAGAAACTGTTGTCGCTAAGGGTGACGCCTCGGTGTTCGCCTTCATCCCAGAAGTTATCACCATCGGCGTCAAAGAAGACGGCACTTTTGAGGACGATCGGTTCCGCCCAGTTGTCTTCGGTAACGGTGAGGGTGAGTTCGTCGGTGAGTTCGGGAATGCTCCCTTCTTCAGCCTCTGGGTCAACCTGGTAGAACTGGATTTTGCGGCCATAGTTGTCGTAGACCGCCGTGGTGATTTCGGCTTCGCCCGTTTCGTCGTCGAACTTTGGCTTGTCTATCATGTGGAGCTGGAGCTGCTGGGTGTTGTTTTGATCCCAGCGGGGGTCAAAGCGCAGCGCGATCCAGTTGGCTGCGCCTTCGGTGGTGTTGCCCGGATCAGACAGGGGACGCACGAGGAAGGCGGCGGAAGCAAACTCGTCGTTGTTGTCGAGGTTAGGATGCTCGGCGATAGTGAGATAGCCCTTGTCAGCGGGGCTCTTGCTGTCGAGCACTTCTTGACCGGGCAAAATGAAGCGGAATCCGACCTCTTCGTTGTCGTATATGCGGACGGAGGCTTTGGTTTCGATGGGGGCGAGTTTGTAGCCAGGAGCGGTGCCGTTGGGGTCGGGCAATAGCTCTAGCTCTACCGCTTCAAAGCGTCTGGGGTTGGCCTGGGCTTCGGCGGCGGTTTTACCAGTGGCATCTAATAGTCGGGTGACGCCGGTGCCGGCGCTGGTCAGATCTACAAGCTGGGTTAGCCCTTCGTCTTCGTAGAGGGCGATCGCATCCTCAGCCAGCAGTTTGACGTAATAGACCGCATCCCCATCAATGCCGTCGGGCAGATCACCCGTGCCATCGGGAATAAAAGTGACCCTAGAACCCTCTAGCAGGCGGTGCTGAAGCAGGGTAACGGTGTTTGCGGCGGTGTTGACGCTGCTAGGTTTGAAGGTAACATCAAATCCTTCGGCGATGTAGTCATCAATGGGGAAGATAACCACGTTGGCCAGGTCTTGACCCGGCGCAATGGTGATAAAGTTGGTGCCGCTGGGGGTGAGATCGACATAGTTCTGGTAGTCTTCGCCCTGGGTCGCAGGGGCAGTTTGCCAACCCTTCACCTGGTAGTAGATGCGCAGCCCTTCGGGATTCTTGACCTGGTCGGTGTTGAGGCGCAGCCCAAAAAAGCCGATGGTGCCCGGTTCGGCGGCATCTAAGACCGTGTAGGCGCTGATCTGGGGCAGGTCGTTGTCGCGAATGTTGACGGTGACGGGGTCAACGTCTATGCCTGCGTAGTCCGCATCATCGGACTGCACTTTGGAATAAACGAAACTCTGGGTTTCGCCACGCACATAGATGTCGTCCTTGGCGCGAACGGTGACGATTTGGGGTGCGTTCCAGTTGTTTTCGTTGAACTTGAGCTGGATTTCGTCGCCGTAGTATTTTTTGTCGAGGGCGATCGCGCTGTCATTGGGGTTAGCGATTTCCACAATAAAGGGCAGCGCCTGGTCGGCTGCGCCATCGTGCCACTGCCAGTCGGTGCTGGAGGCATAGCCATAGGGCTGGAGACCGTTGAGGTTATCGGGCTGACCGCTAGCCCAGTTTTGGTAGGCAACCTCAGAACCGTCTGTCCAGGTCTGCCAGTCTTGCTTTTGCAGCCCGATCCAAAGGTTCTGCCCGGAGAGCTCGGCACCAAAGGAATCTTGCAAGAATTGCTGCTCCTCTTCGGAGTTGAGGCTGGTCAACTGTCCACCCAGCTTCCAGGCATACTTTTGCGCTTCACTCCAAGTCATCGGGGTGTTGACCAGCACGTAGCGGCTGGGCGGCAGGATGGGGTTACCGCTGGCGTCGGTCTCCGTTGGCGTAATGCCTTTGACCGCACCGGGTTGCAGCGTAATCAACACCGTGCCTTCGGGTTTGCTAGCAAGGCTGACCTGAAACTCGCCACCCTCAACGCCTTCACGGATGTCGCGCAGCCCATTGATGATCACCCCGGCGCGATCGCTATCCGTAATTGGCACCGTTGCCCGCAGCGCAGGCAGCGTCGCATATACCGAGTCGGTGCTATCAATGCCCACCACAAAGGAGGGATGCTCATCCTGGCTGTGGTCCACCAAGTTATCGGGCACCACGGGACGCAGCAAGATTTTCTGGTTCCAGCTTGAAGGGCGCACCCGCAGCATTAAGTCTTCCTGGGGCGTGACGCTGATGCGTTCCTGCAAAAGCTGATTGGCGTTGAGACCTCCGCCCACCCGATAAGTGGGGTCGTCGCCGCCAACTTGAATGCCGATTTGCCGCAACAAGTTTTGCACCGTCACCGAGTCGCGAATTTGGGCGGTTGTTTTTCCGGCGATCGCCCCCTGGAGCTGGCTAGCAATGCTGCTTTGCAGTTGAATGGTATACGCGCCCTGCCCGTCGCGTTGAGGGGTGCCCTGGAGCAGACTGGATCTAAAGCTGAGGTTGTAGTCGTTTTGGCTATTGGAGAGGCGCGACTGAATCGTCAAGCTGCCGTCGCCATTGATTGTTAGCGCCAGGGGATGGATGCGCTCAAATTGAAGGCGATCGCTGTCACTGTTGCGAATCGTCAGGTTAACGCTGTCCTGCGGCTGTGAGTCAAGGCTAAGGACGTAGAAGCCCGCGCTCTGCTGCCCTTCCACCAGCGTCAAATCGGGATTGGTCGCCGACTGGGTGTGGCTGGCGATCACCTGGGCAGACTGACCGTTGCTGCTGACAAATTTCAGGGAAACGCCTGCCTGATCATTGTCTTGAATAATTACATTAACCGAGCGATCCATTGCATTGTCGAGGGCGAGGTCGTCGGTGGGCAGCAGTTGCAGCGTGACGCGCTCGTCCCCTTCCACCACGCCATCTTGACGGCTTACCAAGTCGATCACTGCCTGGGCTCCGACTTGGGGATTGGTGACATCAAAGGTAATTTCGCTGCTCTTTTGGGTAACGCTGCCAAACTGAATGTGACCGTTGTTGCTGCTGACAAAGATGGCATCGCTGCCCTTGTTGTTCAGGAACGCAAGGCTTTCGACATCGCCCAGGAGAGTGGCACGAGCCGTGAGCTGGTCGGCATAAGTGCGATCGCTGTAAGTCAACGCGCCCGTCGTAGCATCTCTGTCTGCTGAGAAAAAGCGGAAGTAGGAATTGGTGCCGCCATTGCGCTCATACACATACAGTTCAGGAGTGCCGTCGCCCACCACATCGGCAAACTTGAGCGACAGCGGCACACCGGGCGGTAGGGCAATGTTGCGGAAGGGATTTTCGGTCTCTGGCACGGCCTGCAAGCCCTGCATCAGCGGGAATGCGCTGCTGCCGAGGTACATCTGGATTTTTTGATTGCCATCGATCAGGGCGGCATCCATATTGCCGTCCCCATTGATGTCGGCAAAATCAAACCCGACAAATGCTCCCGGCTGACCCGACCCCATCACGGCGGTGCTTTGGTCGAGCAGGGGCACCACAGCTTCGGAATTTTCAAAGGCGATGGCTCCGGTGGACTGGTTGAGCCGCACCACGAGGCCACCATTTTCACTCGACACTAGATCAAGATCCTGATCGCCATCGGCGTCAACTAAGCGCGCCTCTGATCCATTGAAATTTTTGCCAATGACGGTGGTATCAAGGGTGGATTGGCTGGCGGGCGCGAATTTCAGCACGCCATCTGGCCCGGTCGTGTTTTCAAATAGCTGCGCCCCAGCTTGCTTAGAAAGCACCAGCAGGTCAGGCTTTTGATCGCCGGTAAAGTCGGCTGCCATCAAGGTGACCTTGTCGCCCACATAGCGATTGCCCGAAATCGGTAGCTCTGCCGTCTGCCCCTTGCGAACGATGACCCCTTCAATCCGGTCAAAGTCATCGCCCTGGGTCGCAAAGCCCTCAGCCTGACGGTGGCTATTGGTGGCCTGACTCCAGACGCGCGAGGGCACCTGCAATTCCACTAGGCCGTAGCCGCTCTCGCTGGCGCTAAGCGCTTGCCATTGACCGTTGCTGCCGACCTTGACACCATTGGGCTGTTGAGCGTTGGGCGTCCAAGTGGTTTGCCAGGAATAGAGGTCTTGCGACAGCGCTTCGCCCGTCTCCCAGACCCCAGCATTTTGCATACCGATGATGATCGGGGTGCCATTGGCAAAGGTGCTAGACAGAACTGTGTTTAGCGCCTTCTCGTTCACTGTGGCGAGTTCTCCTCCCACGGAGTCGGCGTAGGCGCGCAGCTCATCCCAGGTGCCCATCGTTGGCGTACGGAAGTAGACACGATCGCCCAGCCGCAGCCCTGACACGCTGCTCTGCGAGGGGGTGCCGTTGGTCAGTTGGGTGAAGGTGAGCTGGTTGCCCAGCAGGTCGGCTTTGACGGTGCCGTTGGTGATGTTGCCAGTGCGATCGAGCAGCGTCAACGGTGTGGCCAAACCCGCAAAGACTGCGCCCTGTTGCGCTTCCAGATTGGTGAAATCTGCCGAGAGATCTAGCCCATTTACATTGGTCAAGATCACTTCGCCTAACAGATTGTCTTGCTGCAGATTGTCGAGATCGTAGGCGGTGCCAACGTTGTAGAGGAAGTCTGAAACCTGCGGATCGCTGCTGGTGCCCTGCACCGTGATCATGTCAATAGCGTCTGCCAGGGATGCCACGTTGCCAAAGTTAAACGGCAGCGCCAGACTGTTTTGCCAGTTGCCTGGGTTAAAGGTGACGTTGACCAGGGAAACATCGGGGTCAGCGCCGCCCGTGTAGGTGTAGCGACGGAAGGCCAGCTCAATATTGCCTGTGGGCGCTTGCGTCACCAGTTCGGGGTTGAGCTTGACGCTCACCTGTTTGGTAGCTTCGTTTAGCACAAACTGCACCGGAGCGGGGCTGAGCAAGTCCTGGGAATATTTGCGAATCTCATCCTGCTGCAATTCCCGATTCCAGAATCGCACCCCATAGGCGGTGCCCTTAAATCCATCTACCTGCGCCACATCGGCACTGCCAAACAGCGCCTCGACTGACACAGTGCCGATGGGCGTCACGCTGATGGCTCCCGACCCAATCAGCCGACCGTTGGCGTAAATCTTGGCTGTTTGCCCGGTGCTGACCAGGTTGATGGCGTACTCTTCCTGCGGGTTCAGCGGCGTGCTGGCTTGAATCGTAACCGTTTGCCCCTGCCCATCGAGGAATTTGGCTTGCAACAGTCCACCACTGGTGAGGAACAGGTCGCCATGCCCATTTTGAGCCTTGACCAGTTGGATTGGCTGTCCCTGGTCGCTGGTGCCCTCCCACCGGAAGGCCATCTGCACCGTGAAAGCATTGCCCAAGTTGAGGGCTTTGTTGAAATTAATGTGATCCTGCTGCCCGTTTAGAACTAGGGCGTTGTTCACCCCGGTTTCCAGAACCTTAAACCGTCCTCTTAGTTCACCTGCGGTGCCGCCGGGATTGGTGGCGATCGCAATCTGCGTGCTTTCCCCCTCAGTAATCGTCAGATTGGTGGATTGCGGGTCTTTAACAAAGCCATAGGTCGGTTTAGCAGGATTTTCGGGACGGCTGAGGCTGGCCACCTCTTCGCTCGAAAGCTCCACGGTTTCTGCCGCTTGACCCACGTTGAGATAAAGGAGGCGATCGCTCGTTCCCCCCAGCAGATAGGCCGTGTCCGTTGTTTTTGTCGGGTCAGTGGAAACTGTGGCGGTGATTTGTCCCTGCTGGTTGCCGTCATTAAAGTCATCATTGACCCCGCGAATGCCCACCAGTCTGGGCTGATCCCAATCGTCAGCGGTAAACACCAGCGATGGAGTAGATAGCACGACCTCCTGCGTGCCGACAATGCTGTCCGTTGCCGTGAGATCCACCGTGACCTGTTTTCCTGCACCACCCAGCGGGGCTGAGGTCAGCTTCACATACACATATTCCCCCCAGCCCGATTGACGCACGCGCACTGGATAGACTTGCCCCCCCTGCTCACTAGTGAGCAGATGACCCTTTTCAAAGTTGGTTTTGAGCGCATCGGCGTTAGGCGCAGTCGGGTTGAGCCGCACCAGTTCAGCGTCGGTCAACTCCTGGTTGGGGGTAAGCGTCAGCGAGAAAGAGCTAGTGACGCCCCCCACTGTGATCAGTCCTTCCAGTTGCTTCCCGGCGTAGTTACCGTTAACGGTAATCACCCCAAACCGACGGTCAACGGTGAGATCCAGCGCGGTCGTGCTAACCTCTAAACCCGCCGGGTCGGTAATGCGAACCTGCGCCGTTTGCAGCCCCTGCGTATCCCATTGAAAATCGTCAACGTTAAACCGCAGCGCCAGCCCATCGGAATCAGCCTCCCGCACGATCGCCGATTCCGCAGGCTCTAGCGTCATCGTGTTGACCATGCGCTGTTGAGTCTGGTCGTAGTCAAAGCCGCTCTTAAGACTCAGAATCTCGACCCCCAAGGTGTCGGGGTCATCCAAGGTAACGGTGCCTTGGTTTTGGGTGGGGTGGGGTTGGTAATGGCTGATATCGCCGTTGCTGACCAATTGCAGTTGCAGTTGAATTGCCTGATTGCTTTCGGTGCGCTGGTCGTCTTCGGCACTGATATAAACGGTGCCCTTGCGCTCTCCTGCCGGAATATAAATCGACGTGGTGAAATTGTTGCCAAACTCTACGGCTTGTGTGACGTCTTGCGCAGTACCGTCGATTAGCGCCTTGGTTTTGACCAAATAATCCACCGCCTTCCAGGTGTCGCTGCTATCAACGCTAGGGCGCAGGCTGGGATCATCGTTAAGGGTGGTGTTAATCAGGTCAAAGGTGACGGTGATGCCCCCTTGAGGTGCGGGTTTGTCGAGCAGCAGCTCATAGGCCGCAAAGCGATCGCTCCCCTCCGCGACTCGCGCTTGATCGACTGGTACACTGACAGAAACCTTGGGAAAATCAAAATTGCGGTTGACCAGCGCAAAGGAGTCGGCTTCACCTGCCAAGATGTCTTGATAGCCCGGTTCTGCCAGCTGTAGACCAGGACTCCAGAGCGGCAATTCTAGATTGGTGACACTGGCGATCGCATTGCCCACAGTCGCGAGGGGGGCTTGATTTCGCAGCGTCGTGCCTGCGCCTTCGTCAACGTTATATTGCGCTTTGAGCGTTCCTACCAAAACGTCATTATCTTGGGACAGAACCTGATCCCAGAAGTGTAAACTGCTGACCGAGCCTTGGAATCCTGTCGCGGCATTGGCTAGACCAATGGATTGGATCGTGACGCTCGTATTGGACGCAATGGTTTGTCGTCCTGCGACTTCACCATCCAAGAAAATTTTGAACTCATTACCAACAGAAATCAGGCTGACTTTATGCCAACCCTCGCCCTCAACAACGTTTGTGGTGTAACGGGTGAATGCAAAAATTCCCGTTCCCTCAAGCGTGCCGTTAACGAGTTGCAAACTGCCGCGATCGCTCTGAAGAATGGTGCCCTGATTGTCGGTCGGGTTCATCCAAAATTCGATCGCATAGTCTCCAGTCAGGGTGAGATTGCCGGGAAGCTGAAGGTAATTACCGTTGCCGATCAGCACCGAAACGGGTTCTGGAACGTTGATGACCGAGGGTTCATCCACCAGCGTTAGGGTGCGATCGGCCAGCGCCGCATAATACGCGTCGCTAGAGTTAATGCCCACCGTTACGCTTTGACCATCGCTATAGCCCGTCAGCGACACCTCCTGAAGCTGGTTCCAGGTGTCGCGGTTGTTGGTAAAAACATAGTTTTGTCCGGCGATCGTCACCGTAACGTTATCGGTGGGGCGACTGGTCAGCCCAACATAGAGTTTGGTGGGGTTATTTTGCCAATCGAGCTTGAGTTCGCCAGTCACTTCAAAGCCGTATTCATCCACCAAGCGCAGCCCTGCCTGATACAGCCCAGAGTCGGCAATTTCCACCGTAACAGCATCGCCCCCCTGCGCTACAGGCAGCAGCACATAGCCTTTGTTGATGCCGTCTTGCAGGTTGTTTTCGGCATTATTGCTGGCCTCGATGCGTCGGCTATCTGCGGCTTGCAGGTCGGTGTAGAGAAAGCCCTCTTGGTAAAAATAGGCGCTGGTGGCCGCCGAACCCGGTGCCGGTAGCTCAACGCGATCGGCAGCGACAATACGAACTTCAACGGTTTCTAGCCCTTCCTGGATTTCGTCCACAATGGGCAGAATGTTGATGATGGCTTTACTCTCCCCTGGAGGCACCACCACAAAGGTTTCGATGACATACTCAAGCCCGGTGCCAGTTTTGTCGAGCGATCGCCCGGTTTCGGTATTGTTGCGCTTAAAGCGAAGCTTGTCGCTGAGAAACTCTGCTTCCGTTGGCCCAAAGTTGCCCGTCACCACAATTTCGTAGCGAATTGCCAATCCGTTGGGCAACACGTAATTGTCACGCTTCGACCCTGGATCGGTATCTTCACCTTCAATCACATAGTCGTTAGCCGAGTTCTGCCAGTCCTTGAGCTGAACTTCTACCTGACCGATCTGATTTTTGTTCCACGACACTCCGTTTTCAAAGATCTGGGTTGAGGTATCGGCACTCAAATCCGCAGCGTCGTCATACAACTGCTCCGACGCATGCTGCAACACATTCAGTTGGTAGCGCAGCGGTAAGATTTCGCCATTGCGAATGTGCAGATCGCGGCGCTGCGGCTCACCAGGGAAAACCGTGTAGTTGTCCCAAAATTCGATCTTTTCAACGTTCGTTGCCACAACCCGATCAGCGGGATTGGCTCGCCGAGTTAACGTTACCTGCAACTGCCCAGAGGGCAGCACTGTCGGCGTAATATCATAGTCGCGATATTGCCCCACCACCTTCAAAACATCCAGCCCAGTGCCGCCGTCTGCTGTAGTTTGGCCGCTGGTCACGCGCCAGCTTGTGCCATTGAAAATGCGAACTTCATTTGCCCCTGAATTGGGGTCTATCGATCCGCCAACCTGCGTATCGCCATTGGCAACATCCCCGTAGATCAAGACATCATTACCCGCACCCCCGCTTAGGATGTCGTTGCCGTTGCCGCTTTCTAAGGTGTCGTTACCATCGCCACCATCCAAAATGTCGTTGCCGTCTTCACCGCGCAGAAAGTCATCGCCCGCCTCACCATAAAAGCGATCGCTTCCGCTGGCATTGGCACCATTGCTCAAATCATCGGTAATGAAATCATTGCCGCCACCACCATACACCAGGTCGTTGCCGCCTTCCGTGCGAACGGTGTCGTTGCCGTCGTGGGCGGTAATGGTGTCATCGCTGCCCCCAGAGGTGATGGCGTCAACCCCCGACCCACCATAGATGACATCTATGCCGCTGCCGCTAGTAATCGTGTGCGTGCCACTTTGAGGAGACGCACCATCCCCCGCGTAGATCGTGTTGTTTCCATCGCCGCCATCAATCGTTTCATCGCCCGCGTTGCCGTAGATCGTGTCGTCGCCGCTGCCACCAGAGATATACTCGTTGTCTGCTCCACCCTCAATTAGATCATTGCCTGCTTCGCCATAGATCGTATCGGTGCCTTCATTGCCATATAAATTATCGTTATCATTTCCGCCATAGAGCGTATCACTGCCGCTGTTCCCGTACAGCGTATCGCTGTCATTCTCGCCATGCAGCTCATCATTACTGTCCCCACCATGAAGGACGTCACTACCGTCGCCGCCATAGACTAAGTCATCGCCCCCATTGGCATAGACCGTATCATTGCCACCAAATACGTGAATGCCATCTAAATCAACGGGGTTGCCGCTATTCCAGAAGCGGAGGTTTCCCGACCCGTTATCTGAGCCATTCCAGGTATCATCATCGTTGCTGGTGTTCCAATAGATGCGGATGTCACCGCCTGTCATGTCGGAATCAACCCCGCCGTGATAGCCAGGGCCATATTGATTCCCCCCAACGGTTACATAAAATGAGTCGGGAACTTCGACAATATCAGTATCAGGCGCATTGTCGAAAGGGTCTCCATAGTCCCCGGTTGATGAGTACGAGCGAGTGCCCTCATTGTCATCAAAGGCGTCATCGTCATCGTCTGTGACGTGGACTGTGCCAGGGTTATCTTCGGTAATCACAGCTAACGAAATGTCAGACGCTCCATTGAGTTGAGTGAAGGTCGTCTCTACTGTTCCGGTGCTGGCTTCAAGCTGCCAGTCTGCACCGTTTATGGTGCCAGTGGTGTTGGTGGATGCGGCGACATCAGCTCCGGTTAAATTCGCGAGTTGCTGGATAAAGGCCTGACCATTTTCGTCACTGACCACATCGCACCCATAGATTAAAAAATCAGCCTCTGGTGAAAGTGCCGATCGCCATTGCTGTAGTGTGTCTTGATAACGGGCGATCGCGTCAGCATTAAGAACGGTATTTCCCAAAACGAGTGTTGAGTTTGCGCCGTGGGAGAACAGATGAATAGAGGCGATCGCGTCGTGCTGGGTCAAGATATTTGTGATGTAGAGAACGCCATCTTGATCCGATGGAATTACATAGACGTCCCCATCAAAGTCCGATATTGTAAGACCCGCCTGAACAAGAGCAGCATCAATGAATGCAACAGAACAATCCATATATCTAAAACTCCTAGAGGCTACACGTAGACAGGTTGACTGAACGACAGTTTAAATAGACACATGAAAATCAGGCTTGAGGAGCCTTTCACTGCCAATGTAGTCGCACCCACTCAATTCAAAAAAATCATTGTCACAACAAGGCTTTGTTGAGGCGTTTGAGCTTGAGTGTATTGTTTCCAGTGGTTAGAGTGATCCGAGAATGTACTTAGCTATGTCCAACCTGTAATTTCCTTGGCGAGAAAATTACGGATTTCGAGATATGGCGCTACGCGCTTAGATCCAATGAGTTATTTTTTGAGAGCCGCGCGGAGCGCGGCTCTCAAAAAATAACTCGTCCTAACTCAATTACGTAATGCCATAGTTGCAACTCAGCAAAGCCTTACAAACTTGGGATCAGCCATCAACTGGTTCGTCTCAGACTAGAGTTCCCACTATTTTTACTGAAAGGAACACACTCTGCTTGGCTTTGAGCCGTCAAGTAGAAAAGACTCCTGCGATGTTTAGGTTAGAGTGATCCGAGAATGTACCTAGCTACGTCCAGCCTGTAATTTCCTTGTCGAGAAATTACGGATTTCGAACTGACCGCGACTCAGCAAGGGGTTAGACTAAACCACCCCGTCACCGAGGCGGCTTGGTCGGGTAAGGTTCGAGCGTCACCGCTCTCCCCTCCCCTAAGAACGCAGC
>NZ_JCACIN010000083.1:0-27064 GCF_059504425.1 Drouetiella sp. | reverse complement strand
TCTCCTCCAGGGGACTTTCACCCCATTAGTTCACGCCCATGCTGGGCGTACACAATTGTGTTGCAGCGGAACGTATTGGTCTTCTTCGTTGAGTGGCAAAAGGTATCTGCGTCCGCTGAACACGACCGTTCGACGTCTTCATTGGCGTGAGGGTAAATGGTATGAGTCAAAATCCCGACCTAACGATTCGTCGCGCTAACCCTGAGGACGCAGGCTTGCTGTCCGAGTTAGGTGCGCACACCTTCTTCGAGACGTTCGCCGCCGATAACAGCCCGGAAGATCTGGCTGCCTACCTCTGCGCGTCCTTCAACCCCGCGCAGCAGACAACTGAGTTGAACGATCCCGCCTCCACCTTCTTCATTGCGGAAGTCGGCGGGCTCGCAGCGGGTTACGCCCAACTGCATGCAGGCGAGCCAGCAGCGGGCGTCGAGGGACCTAAGCCCATCGAACTGGTGCGGCTGTATGTGTCGCGGGAATGGCTAGGTCGCGGCGTCGGGGAGGCGTTGATGCGCGCGTGCGTAGATGGGGCGCGGCAGGTAGGGTACGAGACTATTTGGCTCGGCGTGTGGGAGCGGAACGGGCGTGCGCAGGCGTTCTACCGCAAGTGGAACTTTTGCGCAGTCGGCGAGCACGTGTTTCATTTGGGCTCAGACCCACAAAGGGACATCCTGATGGAGCGTGCGTTATAGCCAGTGAGGGCATTTGCTCTCTGGCGGGCACCACCGAACAACGGCATGCACCCGACCCGCGACATCGCCTTCATTTAGCAACGGAACAATAAACAACTCTAAGCTCAAAAGCACTGCTATGACTGAGTTTTAGAAATAGAGTAGTTGCTTAACAGTGCAACTACTCAAACGATTTTGCTTGGTTCTAGACTTTTAGCTCAACGAGAAATCAAGGGTTTTAGACCATAACTAAACGGTGATTTAAGCTAAATCTAGTCCAGAGCTATTGACGGCAAGAGAAGAACGCCAAAATCTGTATAATCCTGAAAAAGCCTGAAAGCTTTACCCATCAAAGAATCTAACGATTTGAATGTCTTAAATTCTACAAAAAACAGAGGCTGAAATCCTTGCTAGGCGAAGGTTTTAGCCTTAACGTTGTTTTTTTCGCGTTTGCTAAACATACCCGATGTAGCAAATCTCAGGTCATCAGAAAGTAGCATCTTGCCCTAGAGAAGCTTTGACGGATTGCGCTAGTGATTTACAAATTGTGCCAAATCTTTTGCTTATTCACACCCGTTTAGGCGTGATGAAATTGGTGTATGAGGGGTCGAGTTAAACTCAGCGGAGTGGGTGACTGCTCCGCTGAGTTTAACTCGACCCCTAAGTGTGGTGTCCCAAATCTTTGAACTTGTTGTTTGATTGAGCTTGCCTCCATTCCATCGTTTGTTCCTCAATAGTTTTTTCGACAGAGCCGAAAGGGATACCTCACTCAGCAGTACCCATGAGAGAGAATGCAGCCCATTGTCGAGGATCCTTATAGTTTGCCTTCGTTGCCACCATTGCGTCTCGCAGGGCGACTGCTTTATCTGGTGAATCCATGCCTCGTAGCTTCTCATAGAACTGATTCATCAGCTCAGCCGTGGAGCCATCGTCAACACTCCACAAGGAGAGAATCACGCTGGGAACCGTTTTTAGAAAAGAGCGAGAAAGCCCCATGACTCCATCTCCCGTTAGCCGACCTTGTCCCGTGCTGCAAGAACTCAAAACCGCGAGATTTGCCGTCAGTTTCAGGTCAGCAATCTCACTGGACGTGAACCAGCCATTAGCTGACTCGGTATCTCCATCGGCAGTTAGGGCAATCGCCCCCGGCACGGCGTACCCTGGGCAGTTATCTAACAGCCCGTGAGCCGCCAGATGAATCAGGCTAGCGCTGTTGATCTTTTGTCTCACGGTACTCTCGGTCGCTTGGTCTCTGATTAGGGGCTGCGCATGCAATAGCTTAGCCACGTTCTCAGCTTCAGATTCTGCACCGTACAGTGGCGGTAAGACGATATCTCCGCCCTGACAGTTGATTGAGGGTGACTGAGGATTGCCCACAATCAGTGGATTAGAAAATAGGCGATCTCTGGAGGGCAGGCGCGAGTAGATTTGATTCAAGACCTGAATCGAAGGCGCGGTCTGCAATATATGCGATTCCAGGAGAGATTTTCCGGTCTTGTCCTGCAAAGCTGCGAAAGGAATCAGAAATAAACTGCCGTCGGGAACCAGCAAGACGTGCTCATCAGGCGATGTGGGCAGCAAATCGGCGATCGGCTCAATCAGCAGCGCATGGAGATTCTGGAGCGTGTCAGCCTGCGCTTTTGAGTCGAAAGGAACATCTGGAGCGGTTGCAGCTTTGTTTGCCGTTCTCCCATCCTTTAGAAATGTGGCACGCTGATTTTTTCCATCTGAGCCATAGAGACCAATCTGTTTGCGCGCTTCATGAATCCAGTTTGTGGCAGTCTGAGCGCTGTATGCCTGCAACGCCTCGCTGATTGACTGCGATCGAAACTCAATTTCTCCGGTGGGCTTAACCACCCAGATCAGCACCTCTGCTGGACGATCGGCGACGATCGGCTGCTCGATTAAAGAGTATTCGACCAGAGTTAGTTTATGTTCTTGGGCAACGCACCGGATTTGCTCAATTGCCACCTTGCCGCTACAGCGGTTGGAATTGCTGTCTGCATTGGCTGTGGGATTTGCAGCCCGATTCGCGCCCAGCATTTCTGCAAAAACCTGCGCTCTGCCATCCTCGGAGATGACCAGCGCTTCCTCATTCTTTCCTTGCTGAATCAGCGTCTGCTGGAGGTTGAGATAGGCGTTGCGCTGAGTATCAAAGAAAAAAACTTTGAGCGTATCGCTTAAGCGCTGCTTCGACAGCTTGTTGCGGAGGTCGATCGCCGCCTTAAACTTTTCTTCGGCTTCTGGGAGCATGCCTTGTTGAAGATACACCAGACCCGCCAGGTTATAAACCCGTCCCAAACTTCGATCGTTGTTGGGAAACTTGACGCGCAACGTACAATCAAGCTGCTTACGCTCACAGGCTTTATCTAGCTCACTTTTAGCAGTATCCGATAGCTTGTCCAGCTGCTCCGACAGCTCGGAAAGCCATTTTTTCCCAGATTTAAACTCGATAATAAGATTAATAGAGTCCTTCACTATCGTCTTTTCATCTTCACAGATACTCGAAGGATTTCGAGCCACTTTGTCGCAGTAATCCTTCGATTTGTCAAAAGCCAAAAGACGCGTAATTAGATCTAGCTGCTTTGACGGGTGAACCAATTTTTGATAGCGCTGAATGAAACCATCGGCGATTTTGAGCGCTTCTTTCAATCTTTTTTGAGAGAGCAGAAAGTTAATCCAACTTTCGTAGAACCTCGAAGCCGCAGCGGAGTGAGCAAGGACAGGGTATTTGTCGATAAGCCGTTTAACTTCTTCGTACTCTTTTCCGGCTTTTTCAGTTTCCTTATTTCCATCATAGGCTTTAGCCAGACTAGTCAACGTTGCAATCCAGCTAGGCTGCAAGCTCATATCCACACCAGATTTTGTGGTTGCCACTTTCAGCTTCTTATTGAGCTTATTAATGATCTTAAACCGTGCTTCGTAGTATTGGATTGCCTTCGTGCCGTTCTGTTGAATATAGTAATTATCTCCAATGCTCCCCAAAGCATCGCCAACAAGCTGCGATCCTGTGTAACCATCAAAACCATTAGCGTCTTGATCCGGATCATTTTCAAAATGCTGAACTTCGTAGGCTATACCCAGGCGCTGCTGGTGGTATTGCAGCGCCTGTTCATAATCTCCTAACTCCTGATAAATCTCACCGATACTACCCAGCGCCACGGCTTCGTGACGCTGATTGCCCAAAGCTCGCGCCCGTTTCAGGTAGCCAGTAAAATTGCTCAATGCATTGGCAAAATCACCGATCGCCCGATATCCATTGCCCACACCATACAGCGCCAGCAGCAACTGGCGGTCTCCTAGCTGCTGCGCTAGCTCCAGCCGCTTCAGGCTCAGACACAGCGAGTCCTGATGATACTCTGCTTTGCTATTCTCCTCTGCTTCTTGCCCCAGAAAGTTCAGAAGCTGTTCTGCTTGCTGACGCTGAGCAAACTCAGCCAGCGCTGCTCCATTACCACCGACCTCCTGCTTAAACTGCTTCGAGTCAAACTGCTCGATCGCTTTTTGGATCACGACATTACACTGCTGGTCTTCGCTGCTAGCGCTGACCGGTGCGGTCGGGGTAGCGAGTGCGACTGGAGAAGCGAGTGCCGCTGCCTCAGGTTGACGGCGTAGAGGGGGTGAAGCGCTTCCAGAAAACAAGGCATCAGTCGCTGGACGACATCCCACAAATAGAAACAACGCGACGCAGAGCGTCAGAAAAAATCGTTTGAGCTTCATGCGGGGCGCTAAGCAGGGCTGCGACCACGATAGGGCGGCTGATAAAAGCTGTCAACAAATTTTAAACTATTTCATGCGCTCTTCAGATTCCTGTGGCTCTGACATCCTGGCTTGCAGCTCGTGGAGCTGTTGCTGAAAGATCTCGATCACATCTGCATAGTCAGCTTTGAATTTTGCTTCCAGGATGGCAATCGCTCTAATATACACAGCTTCAGCTTCAGCGCTGCGCCCCTGAGCCGCATAGAGTTTGGCCTGATTGCTCAAGCCAAAGGCAACGTAAGGGTGATCGCTGCCCAAACAGCGGACAAACCCCTGCAACGCCGTTTCCAGCAGCGGCTCTGCTTCTGAGAGGCGATCGAGCGAAGTGTAGAGTGAAGCCAGTGTATTCAAGTTATTGGCGACCATTAAATGCTCCTCACCCAGCAGTCGCCGATTCCGCTCTAGAATCCGGTTGGTGAGAGCCACTGCTTCAGCGAATCGCTCCTGCTTGGCATAGACCACGGAGAGATTATGGAAACACTCGATCGTTAATTCATGCTCTTCTCCCAGCGTTTTTTGATAAATAGCAGCAGCCCTGAGATACAATTCTTCTGATTTAGTGAACTGTTCCTGATATTGATATAGGATCGCCAGCGCTGCCAAGCTTTCGGCAATCTCTGGGCAATCGGTAGCCAGCAGGGTTTGGCGAGTAGACAGGGCTTGCTTCAGCAGCGGTTCGGCCTCGGCAAATCGCCCTTGCTCGGTGTAGAGAATCGCCAACTCATTTAACGTTAGTGCCACTTCTAGTTGCTTGCCAGCTTGCTCGCTGTCAGGCTGTTCTCTGTCAGACAGTGCCAGCCTGATTTGCAATGCCTGTTGATAAAGCGGCTCAGCTTCAGCGTAGCGTCCCTGAATCTTATACAACCCTGCTAGCCGCGTCAGGATCAATGCCAGATCGCTGTGCTGGTGGCCCAACCGCTGTGTTGCCTGATGCCAGCCCTGTTCATACCATTGGGCAGCCTGTGAAAAGAAGCTCTGACCTTTGTAAAATTGCCCCAGGGCGATAAAAGGCTTAACCAGATCGGCAGATGGTAGTGTTGCTGTTAGTGCGATCGCGGCTTCGGCAATGTGCGGAACGGTAGGCGCGACAGTGCTAATGATCGGTAGCGGGAGAAACTCTGGAATCTCTACTGCTGCCTGGACGGTCGCCCGACAGAATTGCTGCCTCAGCTCGTCCAAATCGGCGTAGTCCTGCTGTTTAGCCTGCAAGAATTCTCGCATCAACTGATGAAATTGATACAACTGATTGCCTTTGCGCTGGAGCAAGTGCAAATTAATCCAGTAGTCATCTCGCAATTCCTCCAGTTCTTCCGGATCTACATCAGTCCAGCAGCGCTCGACCAGTGACCAGGGAATCGGCGACAGTGCAAACAGGCTCAGCAACAGCCCCATCTGCTGAGCTGCTGCACTTAGGGTCTCCCAGCTCAGCTCAAAGGCAGCTGCAACGCCAGTATGAGCGGTCATATCTTCATCGGGCTGCTGCAGCGCTTTTTCCGCCAGCCGCTTCTTCTCTAATCGCTGCTGCATGGTGGCAATCGACCAGTCTGGCTTGCGATCGAGGTAGCGCCCCACGAGTTCAATGCCCAGCGGCAGATAGCCCAACCAGGCGCAGAGCTGCTTCGCCGTTTCCGTTTCTGCTTGCAGTCGCTCTGCCCCGATCAACGAGTTTAGCAGGGCTAGCGATGCGGCTTCGTCTAAGACCTCAATCTCTAATTGCTTGACGGACTTACCTAAGCGCAGGCGCGTGGTGCAAATTACTTTGAAGCGGCGATCGTGCGGCGGCAAATAGGGCTTAATGACTGCATATTTGACAACATCGTCGAACAAAATCAGCGTGTCTCCGTCAGGCCAATGAGTCCAGCAAAAACCCACCTGTGCTAACAGATCCAGGTCTTCGGGTGGCTGAAGCTGAAGGTACGATCGGGCAAATTGGACAATTTGAGTCCCGACTTCCAACCCTCTAGCGTGAATCCAGCAAATCCCACCAGGATACTCCGCCTTGTACTGATTGGCATACTGCACGGCTAATTCTGTTTTACCGATGCCGCCCATGCCAGCGATCGCTGTGATTAGCTGCTGAGGATGCTGGAGCTGTTGGTGCAGAATTTCCAGCACTTCTGTCCGTCCCACAAACTGCACTGCTCCACTGCGCGGCAGATTCTCGGGAATACCTGTTGCTGTCGGCTTGTGGAGCGGCTGCAAGACCTCTTGGAGAATGCTGCGGATCGTTTCGGCATCCGCGCCCTGGTAAATCTTGTCGCCGATATGCACTTCTCCACCGCTGATCTGTCCGATTGTGATCTGGCGGATCGGTTGACTGTCTTGTTGATCCTCTGCTTGGGCAGCAATTTGTACTCGATCGCCAGACATACTGATCGAGTCGCGCAGCTTAATAATTTCTGCTTCGGTCTGCTCGCCCACCAGAATGTGATTGAGGATGGCGGCTAGCTCGTCAGCGTGAATCATAAGCATGCATCATAACGGGGGCTGGGATTCGCGTTTCTGCAAAACCGGGATCAGGTCTTGTGGTATCCCCTCTAGCGCAATCGCATTACACCCTAGCTCATAGGCATCCTGATAAGACCAGCCCGCCCCCAGCGCATCATAAAAGCCAACCGCAAACAGAATTGCAGCTCTGCGCTCGATGGCGTCACTCATGCCGATTACCCAACGAACGTGCTGCGCAATCGCAGTCGCTTGAGTAGTTGAGTGGTAGGCGTTCAGGACGACACACTCTAAACCCCGACTAGCAAACAGCTTAAACAAGTCAGAAAGGGCATCTGTGGCAGCCCACTGAGTTTGTCCCAGTGCATTCTCCAGCGCCAACCCCTGTGTCTCTCCTGCTTCGCCACAAAAGTGGAGGATTTGTGGCTGAATCTCCAGCAGCGATCGCCGCAGATCTTCAGGACGGACGGCCCAACGTTGTTCCAGATGAAATAGGTTGCGATGTTTTCCTAAACGCAGCCCAGCGTCGATTTCCCGAACCTCTCGACCTAACTGCTCATGACTACGGTCAACCGGGCTGGCAGCCAGCACCAGAATAGTCCGTTGAGCAGGCTGTCGAGCTTCTACCCCTGCTGCGAGCGCCAGATTAGCAGGTGAAGCATTGGCGTAGGTACGATCGCCTACCTGCACTTCTCCGCCTGTGATCTGCCCAATGTTGATGCTGTACTTACCCTGTCCAGAGTTCGTCATACGCCGTGTCAGGAAACAAATAACCTTGCCTAAATCATACGTTCAACCTTCAATTTCGGCAGTAAGATTTTAGACTATACTAAATCCCCACTCAATCGAAAGCTTCGGGCTAGACCATGCTTAAAACAGGTAATTGCTCAACTCAGAGGGAATAAGGATTGGTGAAGGTTCAAGGCAGCAGCCTAACATAGCCTTGAGGAAAATAGGAGCAGTGCATCTGGTTAATGGACACCTTTAGCTGCGTTTGAAGCTATGTAACCGTTGGCTCTAACTGTTAATGCTTACGTCCTTGCAAAAACGTTTGTTTGTGCACCGAATTTCAAGTAACGAGCAATCAAGTGTTATGGCGTTGCATAAACCTATTGCAGAACGTGATCCAATGGCAATGGGTTAACGCCGAATCATCTCTCAGAGTTCTAGCTCATAGATTTGGGCGATCTCATCGGACTGAATTCCCAAATACGCCAACGTTTGCCGCTGGGTTGCATGGCCGAATGCCTCCATCAAAAGCGGAATAGCCGTGCCTCGCTCCATTCGCTGCCAGTACCCTCAAGTCTTACGAAGGGTATGGCTGCCATAATTTCCCTTCAACCCTACGTCTTGGCACCAGCCCTTCACCATCATGCTGACCGTAGTTACGGTCAAGCAACCCCGCTGCCCAGTGAATAGATTATCCTCATCCTGAAGCTGGCTGTCTTCCAACCAATTCTGAATTGCCAAAATTGCCGTGCCATTGAGTGTCACGGGACGATACTTGTTCGTTTTGCGCTGCTTCAACTCCAAGACATCCCCCACTCGCTGAGATCGCACCTGCTTGACTTTAATTGACAGCAGTTCGTTTGCTCGATAAGCGGTGTTGATGCCCAGCGTGAACAAACACAAATCACGAGGATGATCTGCCAGCACTTTTTTGATGCGACCGATCGCCTTCTTATCTCAAATGGGTTCCACCTTAATGGTTGATCCAGCGGCTGGATGGTGGGGATTTTCTCCTTTTTGGAACGGCATCACGCCCCTTTTTGCTTTTGACTAAGTTTTACTATTATTACGCAAAAACTTAATGAGTTAGCAAGTTGATATTTTTAGCCACATTCAGCAGAACAATACTCAAAGTTAAGCTGGAAGCTCGTTTAGCGGGATCGTTCAGCTCACTAACTTTCCTTCAGAAGTTAGTGGGCTGAACGATCCCGCTAATCTATGAGCTAGAACTTTGAAAGATGTGATTGGTGTAAACCCATTGCCATTGGATCACGTTCTGCAATAGGGTTATGCAACACTAGAACACTTGATCTTTCGTTACTTGAAATTTGGTGCATAAACAAACGTTTTTGCATCGAATCCATTGTTTCTAAAACTGTCACACTCTAAGAACTGTGCATAATTGCGATCTATTAAGTTTTCTGCTTTAAGACAGGTAGCAAGTTTTGGGCAATTCCTTCTAGTGCGATCGCATTACACCCTAATGAATAAGCGTCGGTATAAGACCATCCTGCTCCCAATGCATCATAAAAGCCAACTGCAAAGCTAATTGCAGCTTTATCCGCTATGGCATCGCTCATTCCAACTACATAGTTGATGTGTTGAGCAATCGCTTCAGCCTGAACTTTTGAATAACAGGCATTGAGGACAACGCACTCTAATCCCCTTTCAGCAAACAATTGAAACAGTCCAGCGATCGCTTCAGTTGAGACAAGTTTGGCTTTCCCTAACTCATCTTCTAGTAGTAACCCCGCTTCCCCTTCTCCGTGTCCACAAAAATGAACGATTTGCGGTTGAATTTCGAGCAAAGCTCGACGCAAATCATTCGGACGGACTGCCCAGCGTTGCTGCAAGTCAAATTTCTCCCTATGTTTGGCAAGACGTAATCCTTCATCAATTTCCCGCACCTCTCGATCAAGACGCAATTTTGCTTGATTAACTGGGCTAGCAGCAACGACTAAGATAGTTCGCTTTGGATCAGGGCTAGATGTAGGAGCAGCGTTCTCAGATTTGGGTGAGATCTGATGCCCATAATAGGTTCGGTCACCAACCTGGATTTCGCCTCCCGATATCTTGCCGATATTGATATTGAATTTGCTGCCTTGCTGAGAATTGGTCATCACTCTACTACACTGCCTCAGTACATTGATTGTCTGGCTCGGTTGCAGGATTCTGGTTTCATTGAAAAATCCTGCATTTAACCTGTTATATCACTGACAAACCGTAGAATGAGCTATGTCCGTAGCCGCAGCATATTGCCCAACGGGAGATGAACCACACGCATCGATCTTTAATTCAATTTCTGGCGATTGCCGTTTTGGCAGTAGTTCTATGCATCGTAATATCTCCCGCAATCGCTCGAATCGCTTCTAGTCGTCCTCTTGTTCAACCCTTCACGGGAAATGCTGGGATGGAATCGGCTGCTCAGGAGGGAGAATATCTGAAGCAGTTGGAGCGAGTTACTCCGCCCAATTACCCTGTGTCGATTCTGGCACAAGCGCCATCTTTCAATGGGGAAATGCTTGTGCAGCAGGGAAAAGATCGCTTTGAGGAAAGGCAGTTTGCAGAAGCTGCTGCTCTTTTGCTTCGGGCGGTTCAGGCGTATGAGTTAGAGAATAATCGATTGGGGCAGGCGATCGCTTCTGGCAACCTTGCATTGACTTACCAGCGGCTAGGGCAGTGGGATGCGGCAGAACAAGCGATCGCCGATAGCTTGCGACAGCTTAATCAGGGTGAATCCGCAGACAGCGCCAATCGTTTATCTGTCCTGGCTCAGGTCTTGGAAACTCAGGGACAATTGCAATTTGCCCGCCGACAGACGGAGCAGGCTTGGCAAACCTGGGAACAAGCCGGGCAACTGTACCAGCAGCTTAAGGATATTTCTGGCGTGCTGCGGAGCCGCATCAATCAATCCCAGGCTTTGCAGAGCGAAGGACGCTATCAGCGGGCAATTGGCACGTTAATGGCACTGATGGACATACTCCGGCAGCAGCCAGATGATTTGACGAAGGCGTTAGGACTCCAAAGTTTGGGCGATGCGATGCGGGTGGCAGGTGGCTTAAAAGATTCTGCTCAGGTGCTGCAACAGAGTTTGGCGATCGCACAGGCATTGAAGCTACCAGATACGGTTGCTTCTGTCCAACTCAGCTTAGGAAACATGGCTCGAACCCAGCAAGACTCAGCAGCAGCACTGGCATTTTACCGACAGGTAGATCAGTTTCCTGTTTCGATCAACCTGCGGACTCAATCGCGACTCAATCAACTGAGCCTGTTGATTGATAACCAGCAGTGGGACGAGGCGACAGCTTTATCTGTCGGCATCCAGCCGCAGCTTGAAAACCTGTCACCTGGGGGCTTCTCGATCGATGCTCGAATCAACTTTGCCTACAGCTTAATTCGGCTGAAGCAATCTGTCCCCAATTTAAGAATTTCTGATCGGGATGTAGGTGAGATTTTAGCGCAAGCTAATGCTGAGGCAAATCGTCTCGGTGACCCGTTGGCTGAATCTTATGCCTTGGGCGCATTGGGGTATCTTTATGAAACCGATCGACAGTGGAAAACTGCGCAGGATTTAACCGCGCAAGCGCTGCAAAGATCCCAGATGCTCAACCAGCCTGAAGGGGCGTATCGCTGGCAGTGGCAGATGGGACGGTTGTTCCGGGCACAGGGGCTAGAAACTAAAGCGGTAGAGGCTTACGATACTGCTATCCAGACGTTGCGATCGCTGCGGCGCGATGTAGTGACGAGCAATATCAGTTTTCAGCTCAGTTTTCGGCAGCAGGCGGAGGAACCGCTGTATCGAGAGCTAATAGACTTATTACTTCAGTCGGGTACACCCAGCCAGAAGAATCTGGAGAAGGCGCGTCAGGTAATTACTTCTTTACAAGTAACTCAACTGGAAAACTTTCTGCAAGAACCTTGTGCGGATGCTACACCCAAACAGCTAGAAGATTTACTGGATCAGCAGGCTCCCACTACAGCGCTTTTCTACCCGATGATTTTGCCAGATCGTCTGGAAGTGATTTACAAATTGCCTCAAGAGAACAAGCTCCGCTACTATCGCACGCTTGTCCCTACGGCTAAGCTGCGGCAAACGATTCAACAGCTCCAGCTTGATCTGGAAGAAGAATATACGTTTGCCGCCGTAAAGACAGAGGCACTGCAGCTTTACAAATGGATTTTGCAGCCTGCGAGAGCAGTGCTAGAGCAAAAGGGCATTAAAACGCTGGTGTTTTCGCTAGACAGCTTGCTGCGAGGCGTACCGATGGCGGCACTTTATGACGGTAAACAATACTTGATGGAGAATTATGCGCTTGCCCTAGCGCCTGATCTGAGCTTGCCGAATCCGCAAACCTTGCAGTCTAAGCAACTGAAGGTTTTGGCGGTTGGGTTGACGAATCCTCCTCAGGGTAAAGATGCTCAAGGTGAAGATTTTGGGGTGAATTTTTCTCAGCTCAAAAATGTTAAGCAAGAGTTAGATGAAATTGCTGCGACTGGAATTTTAACGACTACGCTTCAAGATCAGGCATTTACTCGCGAGCGGTTCAATACGGTGATTAATCGTGCGAATTATCCGATCGTTCATCTGGCAACTCACGGACAGTTCAGCTCCGACCCGGAGGCTGCTTTTTTGCTGACTTCAGATGGTGATATCGCCATTAATGATCTAGATTCCCTGTTCCGAATTCGCAGCCAGATCCGAGCAGATACCATTGAACTGCTGGTGCTGAGTGCTTGCGAAACGGCGATTGGCGATGAACTAGCGGCATTAGGAATTGCTGGTGCGGCGTATCGGGCGGGGGCGCGTAGTGCAATCGCTTCTTTATGGACGCTAGATGATGCCTTTAGCGTCGAGTTTACGCGCCAGCTTTATCACCATCTGATGCAGCCAAACACGACGAAAGCGGAAGCGTTACAGCAGGCGCAGCAATTTCTCCTCAAAAATCCGCAGTATGAGCATCCTCGCTACTGGGCGACATATGTTTTGATTGGAAATTGGCTTTAGGGCGAAGGCAGCTTACAGCAGTTGACGATCGCGGCATCTTTCAAATCATCAGCGTTCAAATATTCCAGCAGCGCTATCCAATCTTCTTGGAGATTCGGATCGAGCAGGTCATTTTGACGTTCAGTTACTAAACTTGCGACCATATCGTACCAAATTCCATTCTCTGCGTAGATTCGGTACTTTTGTTTATTGTCAACTTGGGCAAGTGATGCTGACAACTCTGTGCTGGGTTCAACTCGTTGAATCCAGCCCCTTACACCCGGATTCCGAGAGGGTTTTTCAGCGCTACAGACGATCGACAAATACCAGTTGTAGGACTTACCGACTGCTAGTGGTTCAGGAAAACGCACCGCAACAATTCCTGGTGTTGCAGAGAGCGGCAGGATCAGAGGATAGTTTGGTATGAGCTGTTTTGCATCGTCGAGTAGGGAAAATTTAGCAGTTTTTACCTTATCTGCTGCGTACGGTATGTAAAACCATAGCATCGGGTTCGCTTCGATCGTTCTGCCCCAAACAAACTCGGTTGCAGCCACGGCATCTGATGAGGTGTTGCTTTGAGTAGGTATCAGCGCTTTTACAGAAACACCCAGAAATGCTGGACAGAGTGGACCTCTGCCTGCACCGCCGCCGCTGCGTCCAGTAGGAGCAGTTTTGCCAGAACCAGGATCGATCAAGGTTCGCACCCGTTCAATAATGTCCGTGAGGGGATTGGCGGCGGCTTCAGGCTGAAAGGGTAACCAGAGAGAAGTGACCAGGATCAGCGCAAGTGCCACGGTCAAAATCCGGCTTCGCAGTTTTCTCCAGACCGTAGGACAGGCTGTTTTTCTATGATTCATTAGCTTTCCCTCCAGACGGCTGCTCCATTTGCAGATTGCGCCCGCCCAAATTCCGCCGCAGCGTTAGCCCCCACATGCCCCCGCCACTGCCCACAAGCACAATCGCCGCAGGCAACAGTGGCAGCCAGCCATTCATCAAGAACAGGACAATACTGCTAATGTACAGCACTAGCGCGGCACTGCCGATGGCAATCAGCAACCGCTGGGGCGATCGCAATCCCCAGGCTAAACCGCTTCCTACAAAAGACCAGGCTAAAATCCACAGTAGCTCTGCCCACTGCGGCAGTACCCAAATGCCATAGCGCCCATTGCCTGAAGCGATATGCAGAATTTGGCTAATCATCTGAGCTTGTAGGTAAACGCCAGGTGTATTTGTCGTGAAGGGTGTTCTCCAAACGTCTTCACTGACGCCGCTAATGCTGCCAATGAGAATAATCCGATCTTTGAGCGCAGTAGCTGGAATTTGCCCTCGTAGCATCTGGGTTAGAGAGTAGGTGGGCGCGATCGGGTTGTTCGTTGGATGAGTGCGATAGTTCAGGAGCATTTGACAGCCTGCAATTGAATCATCCCCCTGGTAGCCGCCCGTATAAAACTGAAGGTTGGGAAGCGTCACTCCATTGCTGCTGCTGATACCAGTGCAGTGATTTTCTGGCGTGAAGGTAGCCTGGACGGAGAGCTGCTGCTTTTGCTGGAGATAGGAGGTGGCTAAGCGAAGATTGAAGGCGAGTTCGGCTTGACAGTTAGAACTGGCTTGAAAGCTTGGCTTTTCTCGAAAGGCTAGAAGCTGACGGCGCAAAACTCCGTCAGCATCTGCAATAAAATCACTAAAGCCAATGCGATCGCCCGGTACACCCGGTGGCGGATCGCCCCGATCTTCTCCTACTTTGAGATTCTGATCATCGACTTTGCAAACGGTAAATAAGTTGGATTGGGACTGAAATCGTTGGGCAAGAGCGCTTTCTTGCGGATTGAGAGGATCATCCCGGTATAGGTCAAGCCCAATTACTAGAGGCTTTGCTTGGTCGAGAATTTGCAACAGCCGCAGCAAAGAAGCATTTGAGAGAGAGGTTCCCCTTAAATCTTCATGCCGCAGTTTTTGTTCTGCCCTATCATCATCTGTAACTTCAATGATGACGAGGCGATCGTCTGTCCAGCTTTGAGAATTAGGGTCGGTTTGCAATCGGGTTTGCAGGAGGTGATCATAGGCGGCAAGTTCTAGATGTTGCAGCAGTCCGGCAAAGCGAATTAAGGCAACCGCTGCGGTCACACCTAGACTGGTAAAAATAGCTGTACGAGGCTTACATCGAACGAAGCGCTTCAAGGCAGGCAGTTGCGTTTGGATCGCTTCAATCAATGCCTGCTTGATTTCGTCACTCCACTCGACACGGTAGTTGTAGGTGCGATCGCCGATCTGCAACTCGCCGCCGCTAACTTGCCCAATGTTGATATGTTTGCTTAATTCCCGTAGGCTCTGAGCGTCTCCTTGACGCATTAAGTCTTGCAGAGCTGCTAAGTCTGCCTCGGTCTGTTGCCCTGCTTTAATGCGGTCTAAGATTGCGTCGAACGGATCAGAGGATGCCATAAAGTATCAAAGCGTCACATTATTCGCTACCCGTTACTGCAAGCTGCGTGTAAAGTCAGCTGCGGTAATTAGGTCAGCATCCACGTTTTTGAGAAACGCGAGCTGCTCTTTGCCTGCGCTGACCAGTGTACCTTTTCCACGCTGGAGAATATCGAGATCTTTGAACTTGAGTTTGCCAGCTAGCACCAGCTTGTCTTGCTTATCCTGAAAATCTTGGATCAAGTCACGCCCCAATCCCTGACCAAGCAAAAACTTATCTTTGCCTTTGCCGCCACTCAAGGTATCTTTGCCTTTGCCGCCATCGAGGAAATCATTGCCATCACCACCGATAATCCTATCGTTACCCCCTAATCCGAGGAGGCGATCGGCTCCAGGAGTGCCACTGATGTAGTCATTTTTCTCGGTGATTCGGCCGACTACACTTCCGCCAGGAGGCGAGGCGATCCCGCCAGGAGATGTAGTATTCTCGCCAGTTCCAACGGGTAGATTAGTTCCCTGGGGTGGGGCGACTATAGTTGGTGCTGCGATGAGCGTGTAAGAGCCAAAAATGTTCTCGTTGTCTTGTTCTAGCAGATTTGGATCATTATCAGAAGCATCATTACTGCTGAAAACAGATGTGTTTTTGACAATCTTTAACGTGCCACCACTTCTAACGTAGATTGCTCCGCCCTTACCTTTACCCACCTCGCCACTAACATCAAATGGTGTCCCCGGTGCATGGTAGACGTTGGTAATAACTCCATAACCACCTTGACCACCACGGGCAGAGTTCTCCTCAAACTTAACGTTGCTAAGAGTCAGAGAACCAAAATTATTGATGAAAATTGCTCCCCCTAAACCAGCGCCACCGCCACCGCCACTTGTTGGTCCCCCTACCGCTCGACTACCTGCCCCTGCTCGATCAAGAAAAACCCCGCTGCTTGAACCTGCTTTACCCCCCTTACCTCCCCAGTCGCCTGCGGAGCCATTACTGCCGCCACCACCGCCACCGAACCCACCATTGCCGCCACCACCGCCGCCACCGCTGAAATCGCCACCGTTACCACCTAATCCGTGCTTTGCTGCACTAGCAAAATCGGGTCTTAATAAATATCCTTCAGTGTTGCCACCCCCACCGCCGCCAGTACCGAGGGTTCCGGATTGACCGTTCGTAACAGCATAGTCATAGCCTGCTGGAACCGGATAAGCGGCGACTCTTTGCCCGCCAGATCCGCTGCTGCCTCCTAAAAGACTTTCAAGTCCGCTGCCTCCGCCCTGTCCACCACTCCCAGATCTACTATCACCGCCATTATCTCTAAAACCACCGCCACCACCACCGCCGAAATAAGCCTGCGCGTCTCCTCCTTTCCCGCCAATCGCTTGATTGCTAGAAAAAATCACGCTGTCGATCACTACACTTCCACTATTTACAAACAGCCCTCCCCCTGCCCCTGTACCGCCACCACCACCTATGCCACTGCCGCCATCTCCCCCTTTTGCATAACCATTAGCGATCGTCAACCCAGAAATTCCGACTGCGCCAGCATAAACAAAGAACACCCGATACTGGTGCTCACTACTGATGGTTAAGGTGTCTTTACTGGTTCCCTTAATGTCAATATTGCTGTTGATAATCGGCAGCGCACTCGTGAGCTTAATGGTTTGGGCTGTGCCACCAAAATCGAATGTGATGCTGTCATCTCCGGCAATCTGATTGGCAGCATCGATCGCCTCTCTGAGCGTAGTAATACCGTTGTTGAGATTACCATCGTTGACATCACTAACACTGTTTACAACGAAGGTAGTCATGTACGCTTTGTTCCTTTTTAGAGTTTCTTCTAGGTGTTGGATTTGAGAAAGTCGATCGCTTTGAGTCGTTGCGATCGCTAAGCTTTTGTGAAGTCTGCACCTGTGATCAAGTCAGCTTTCATGTTTTTGAGAAACGCTAACTCTTCATTCGCTGCACGAATCAGCGTATTTTTGCCACGCTGAAAGATGCCTAAATCTTTGAACTTCAAGCCGACCGCTAGCACGAGTTTATCTTGCTTATCCTGAAAGTCTTGAATTAAGTCACGCCCGAATCCCCGGCCGAGCAAGAACTTGTCTTTGCCTTTGCCGCCACTTAAAGTATCTTTGCCTTTACCGCCATCGAGAAAATCATTGCCATCACCGCCGCTCAACATGTCATTGCCGCCTAAACCAGTGAGGCGATCGGCTCCAGGAGTGCCGCTGATAAAGTCGCTTTTTTCGGTGGGCTGAACGACTGTACTTCCGCCAGTAGATGGATTAGTTCCTTGGGGTGGGGTGACATTCCCGCTAGTGCCAGCAGGCGGCTTGTCTCCTTGGGGGGGATTAACTACAGCGGGAGCAGCGATCAGAGTGTAAGAACCGAAGATATTTTCGTTATCTTGCTCTAACAAACCTGGATTATTATCAGAAGCATCATTGCCGCTAAAAGTATATGCATCTTTGACAATTTTTAACGTGCCACCGCTTCTAACGTAGATCGCGCCGCCCTTGCCTTTGCCAGATTCTCCAGGTGTTGGAATGTTTTGATATACCCCATTAACGTAGGTATCAGAAATTCCAATTCCGCCTTGTCCACCTTGGGTTGAATTATTGTTGAAGGTAATTCGATCCAAGCTGAGTAAGGCAGAAGTATTTACAAAGACAGCACCGCCTAAACCAGCACCGCCGCCGCCGCCACCAAAAGGACCACCTCGACTAATGCTACCAGCACCTGTGCGTCCCACAAGTGCACCCGTAGACCAACTAATTGATTTACTACCCCTACCACCCCACTCTCCACTAGCACCATCACCGGCACCACCACCGCCACCAAAACCTGCGTTTCCGCCGCCGCCGCCGCCGCCGCCGCCAAATTCGCTACTGCCTCCAAAGCCACCGTTCGGTGTCAAATCAGCATATCCACCGCCCCCGCCCCCTGCACCAAAGCCGCCGTCTAGTCCCAAAGTGGGTATTGGATCACGAGCGCCATCAACTGAGTTACCGCCTTTTCCTCCACTACCTATACTCCCTATGGCTCCACCTGTTCCGCCATTACCACCTTTTCTGTCATAGTAAGATGCTGCTCCAATTCCACCATCGCTGCCATCGCCAGTGAATCCGCCGCCGCCGCCGCCCCCGCCATTAGAGCTGCCGCCATTACCATACATGCCGCCGCCGCCGCCGCCGCCATAACCCCTCCCCTCACCACCATGACCGCCGATTGCCCGATTGCTCGTGAAGATTATATCTTTTAGGGCAACAGATCCTTCATGAATGAGCAGTCCACCGCCTAATCCTGCGCCGCCGCCGCCGCCTAAATCACCGCTACCGCCATCTCCCCCTTTCGCATATCCATTGGCGATCGTCAAATCAGAAATCCTAACCGTGCCAGCATAGACAAAAAATACCCGATACTGGTTCTCACCGCTGATTGTTAAAATCTCTTTGCTGATTCCCTTGACCTCAATATTGCTGTTGATAATCGGCAGCGCACTCGTGAGTTTAATCGTTTGGGCTGCGCCGCCGAAGTTGAAATTGATGGTGTCACCGCCTACCATCTGATTAGCAGCGTCAATTGCCTCTCTGAGCGTAGTAATGCCGTTACTGAGGTTGCCATCATTGACATCAGCCACGCTATTGACAACAAACGTAGCCATATTTCGTGTCTCCTTTGTGTGGAACTGCTCTTAAACAGACAGATTCATTTGCCGTTGCTTTGAGCTAAGGCAATCGCTAGGCTTTTGTAAAGTCTGCGGCTGTAATCAAATTAGCCTTTAGGTTGTTGAGAAATGCTAGCTCTTCTCTGTCTGCGCGAATTAGCGTACTTTTGCCACGCTGAAGAATGTTTAGGTCTTTGAATTTCAGTCCACCCGCTAACGCTAGCTTGTCCTGTTTATCTTTGAAGTCTTGAATCAGGTCACGCCCTAAGCCACGACCAATGACGAACTTGTCTTTGCCATTGCCGCCACTAAGGGTATCTTTACCTTTACCACCATTCAGAAGATCATTGCCATCTCCCCCTGTCAAGGTGTCGTTGCCGCCTAAACCGAGGAGGCGATCGGCTCCAAGAGTGCCACTGATGCGATCGTTTCCTTTAGTTGGAAGAACAATAGCTTGCCCGGTCTGCCCAGTTCCAGTTTGACCTGTTTGAGTCTGTCCAGTTCCGGTTTGACCCGTTTGGATCTGTCCAGTTTGAGTCTGCCCAGTTCCGGTTTGACCTGTTTGATTTGACTCCGGTTTTACAACTTGAGCCGAGATTAAGCTGTAAGAGCCGAAGATGTTTTCGTTATCTTGTTCTAATAGGTTGGCATCATTATCAGAAGCATCATTACCGCTAAAAGTATATGTGTCTTTAACTATCTTTAGCGTGCCGCCGCTTCTAACGTAGATCGCGCCACCTTTGCCTTTTCCCGCTTCACCACTTGTATTAAGCCTAGCTAAATTGTAACTAGCCAAGCCACTAGTGCTACCTCCCTGTCCTCCACGAGCAACATTTTGAGTTAATCGGCTATTGATGAGTGTGAACGACCCCAACGCATTGATAAAGATTGCACCGCCTAGACCAGCACCACCACCACCACTACTAAAAGGACCACCTTCCGATAGGCTACCTGCTCCTGAGCGCTCAGAGAAAACGCCACTAGATGAGCCTGCTTTTCCTCCTTTACCGCCCCAATCACCGCTTAAGCCATTACCACCCCCGCCACCACCCCCAAATCCGCCATTGCCGCCGCCGCCGCCGCCGCCAGCAAAGTCACCACCATTACCACCAAAACCATAACCAGAGTTGTAAGGAAGATCCCCACCCCCGCCGCCGCCGCCAGCGAAGTTACCATCTAAACCATTGGATAGTTGACGATTGTCATACCTAAATCCTCCTGATCCTCCTATTCCGCCGAGATTTTCTTGAAAAGCCTTAAATCCGCCACCTTTACCACCGTTCCTTTCATTGTTGTTATCCCCGTCATCAGCTAATCCACCTCCACCTCCACCTCCTTGATATACACCATTGAAATCGCCACCCTTGCCTCCAATTGCCTGATTGCTTGAAAAGGCAACATTGTTAGCGGTGACAGTGCCGCTGTTGATAAATAATCCACCGCCATTGCCACCGCCGCCGCCGCCGCCCGTAGAGCCATTGCCACCGTCTCCCCCTTTGGCATAGCCATTCACGATCACTAAATTCGAGAAGCTAACCGTACCGGCATTCACAAAAAAAACACGAAACTGATTCTCGCCGCTAATTGTGGCGTTGCCCATCGCACTGCTGCCATTGAAAGCGATGTTGCTATTGATTAGCGGTAATGCGCTCGTCAGCTTAATCGGAGTTGCAGATCCCACACTAAAATTAATCGTGTCTTCTCCAGCCATGTTGTTTGCTGCATTAATGGCCTCTCGCAGCGTCGTAACGCCATTATTAATATCGCGATCGTCAAAATCAGTTGCGCTGTTAACAGTGAAAATAGCCATGTTGAAACTCCTATACCCAAAATTCCTAGGAATTGTACTTTTCTAAACAATTCAGACAGATAATGGCTGTTATTGAGTCTTTGATGCAACTTAGGAATTAGAAGAACCACAAAACATCAATATTTTTTGCGCACAGCATGTTACTAACACTTAAGTAAGTACATATCTACTTTAAAGTAGGAAACGTCAAAAATGCTACCTGATTTCTTCAGAAACTACGTAAATTTTATACGAAGCTTCTATGAACCTTCAGAAGAAGAAAGGTTCATTCCGTGAATTCATTGAGTTATGCAGGTCATGCTGTAGATTCAGTATTTAAGTGCTTACACTTTGCTTAATAGTTTATGCATCGTTTCCCTCAATCACTCCTCGCCATCTTCATTTTGCTTTTGCCGCCATTAATTGTTCAATCAGCATTGGCTCAGATCGCGCCAGATGCAACTTGGGGAAATGAGCGATCGCGAGTTCGAGAGAACGCAGAATTAGGACTATCGGGTAGACGTGGAACGTTAATTCAAGGCGGAGCTACACGCGGCAGAAATTTGTTTCATGGGTTTTCATCCTTCAACGTTAGAGCTGGCGAACGAGTTTTTTTTGAGAATCCAGAGAATATTGACAATATCATTACCCGAATTACGGGCAACAGCCGCTCTACAATCGACGGACTCTTAGGCGTTGAACCCGGAGGAAACGCCAACCTATTTTTGATTAACCCCAAGGGTATCCAGTTTGGTGAAAATGCAGTACTGGAGCTAAACGGCTCCTTTATCACCAGCACCGCCGATCGGGTTCTGTTCCGAAACGGCATTACCTTTGCCACCCAGCCGCCACCTGCTACGCTTCTTACCATCAGCGCTCCAATCGGCTTACAATTTGGGGCGACTTCAGGCTCAATTACTATTCAAACTGGAAGCCTCAACGCCAACAGAGAACCGCTTGGCGGACTACAAGTCAAACCTAATCAAACTTTAGCGATCGTGGGTGGCAACATCCGCTTAAACAATGGACAACTCCTTGCACCAGATGGACATATCGAGCTAGGCAGTGTCTCCGCCTTTGGTACCGCCAACTTCTCTTTTAATCCATCTGGAATCAAGCTCAATTACCCTGGCGATCGATTTGGCGATATCCGGATCGCAGACCATTCCACAGTTCAAACCACCGGAGCCACTGGCAGCGGTGATCTTCAGGTGCAGGGACGCAGACTGTATCTCGCTGACGGCTCTCAGCTTTCGACTCAAATCAGTGGCTCCAACCCAGGTGGACGATTGACTGTCCATACGGCTGAATCTGTAGCGCTATTTGGTAGTAGCACTCCTGGCGATCGCCTGACTGGGCTGATCACAGACAGCCAATCGGGTAGAGCAGATGGGGGAAATGCAGGGGCAATCGATGTGGCAACTCAACATCTAGAGATTCGCAATGGAGCGCAGATTACATCTTTTACGTCTGGCGGCGGCGATAGCGGTAATATTCAGATTAATGCAACAGAGTCGATCCGGGCGATCGGTAGTCACGGCAGTCAACCCAGCGGTATTACAAGCGGTACTCGCAGCAGTTTTCAAAACAACGGAAATGCTGGACGTATTGATGTCACGACGCGGCAGTTGATATTGCAGAACGGCGCTCAGCTTTTTTCGATCACCTTCGGACAAAGCAATGCTGGACAAATTCGAGTATCTGCCTCTGACCTGATTCGGGTCAGAGGCACAGCGACTTTAAGCCCCAATAGCACTGCGCCGACTGGAATCCCCGCGATCCGGAACGAAAATGGACAAACGAGCCTCCTTAGCTTAATTTCCACTCAATCTCAAGGGGCAGGAAGGGGTGGAGCGCTGCATATCGACACTCGCCGATTAGTGTTGAGAGATGCCGGACAGATTGCTGCAACTGCTCTCAGCAGCGGAGATGCCGGGAGCATCAGGATTAATGCGGCTGAGTCTTTGGAAATTGGCGGACGCCGGTCGGCCGATCGCTTCTCTTCTAGCGGCATTTTTGCCCAGGTCGATTTTGGAGCTTCTGGGAATGGTGGCGCTCTGTCACTCACTACAGGACGACTCACCGTGCAAAATGGCGGTAGAGTCACTACAGGAACGATTCAGCGTAGCACTGGACGCGGCGGCGAGCTAACGGTGAATGCCTCATCAATCGACTTATCTGGCAGCAATGTTTTTAGGATTCCTCGGCAAACTCGACCCGATCGCGTCGCCAGTGCTTTATCAAGCGAAAGTTTAGGTTCGGGCTCAGCCGGCAAAGTGACGATTCACACAGACGAACTGCATCTTGGCAACGGCGCAGAAGTTTCTGTCCAGGCTACCAATGCGGGAAACCTGCAAATTCAGGCAGATCAGATTCGCGTAGGCGATCACAGCCGCATTACGGCTCAAACAAGTTCAGGGCAAGGTGGCAATATTCACATTGACGGAGCCGATACGGTGCAGTTGAATCGAGGAGAGATTAGTGCTCAAGCAGCAGTAGGCAATGGTGGCAATATTAATCTGACGGATATAGACAGGCTGCAACTAGATTCAAATAGCCAAATTACGGCTGCGACCGGAGGCGGTCGTGGCGGTAATGTCTCCCTTGATGTTGCTGCTCTCCATCTTAATCAACGCAATCAAATTACGGCTGCGACCACTGGTTCTGCAAACGGTGGACGGCTCTCCATCCAGGCAAGCGATCGCATTCTGCTAGGGCAGCAAAATCAGATCACAACTTCTGCCGGAAGCGAAGGGACAGGCGGCAGTGGCGGCAACATCACATTAGGAACCCAGTTCTTAATTGCTCGATCGCAAGGGAACAATGATATTACCGCTAATGCTTTCTCTGGCAGCGGCGGTCGGATTCATATCACTGCTCAAACCTTTTTGGGATTGGCAGCTCCCAGTCGAGCAGAGCTAACTACGCTGGAACCTAGTAATAGCCTGAGCAATGACATCACCGCCTTCTCGCAAGTTTCGCCTCAGCTCGATGGAGAGGTAACAATCAACACGCCTAACCTCGATCCCAGTCAAGGCGCAGTAGAATTACCTGCGGACATCATTGATGCCTCACGCTTAGTCGCCCAAGGTTGTGCAACTGGAAGAACTGTTGCTAGGGCACCAAGCCAGTTCATCGTCACCGGACGAGGTGGGTTATCTCCTAGCCCAATCGAATCTCTCGGTTCAAAGGCAACCACTGAACACTGGATCACATTATTGCCAACCCTTGAGCATGTAGAACATTCTAGACAAACAGAACATGCACTAGGTGTTGAAAACCGGGTACAGCAGGCTGTAAGACCTCATCAGGATGTGAACAGGATCACCGAAGCCCAAGGCTGGATTGTTGGCAAACAGGGAGAAATTGTTTTAGTCACAGAATCTCCTACAGATACTCTAGTCCCCAGTATGGGTTTGAGTTGCAATAGGTTACTAAACGAGTGACAAATTCTACCTGGGGTCGAGCCATCGGGTAGAGAAGACTCCTTTCAACGTTTAGGCTTGCTTTGTATTCCCTGTTGCTCTCACCTTTCAGTCATAAGAGTGCCACAAGAATTCAGCCATGCATGTTAAGAGTCGCCCCTTCACAGAAGCCTGCCTACGGTTTTCCTACACAAGCCTTTTCATTCGATCCTTTACCAAACCAGATTGAGTGAGACTAGGTAACTTGGCTTTGAGAGAGGGACCGGACTTGATAGCGTCAGAATGTCTCCCAGGTAAAGCTATGTCGCTGACTACGGCGATTCAACCATTTGAATCCCAAGCCCATTGTTATGAGTAGTTGCGCGGGACGCAACTACTCAAACTCAAAAACGCTGAAACCCTTGATACCTCGTTGTTGTGCCAGTTCGCTTAGCCCAGCGAGCTAGTCCAACGTTTTTGAAGCATTTTAAGCAAATGTCGAACAAACTGAGATTGACTTAATTCCTACCTGAAGTCCCGATCGCTAATCCTTGGCAAACTACAGGCTTCACCGTAATAGCAGTTGGCATGGTCGATCGCCTCAGCGCCAGTAACAAAGCCACGAGTTGAGAAAATTGGAATATCTTGATTGAAGAAGATCCTTAGATAGTAACCAGACTCAAAATCTCCCCTCCACAGCTCATAGCCCCACCTGTTTGTAAAGGTGTTAGTGCCTATCTTCTGCCCATCTTCTCGGATCTCATCTGTCAAGCCTTCACAGGCTTCGCCATCTCGATCGCCATCTAAACCTACCGGAGCGGTACTACGTACGTAATGCCATTGAGCTTCCCACCTGGTAGCAAAGTCATAACAGGTATCTCCCGCGATCGGCACTTCCAAAGCATTAACCTCATTGGGCAATTGCTCCAATGCTTGAGTAACAGCGCCAGCCCTCCCACTGCATAATCCATTCAAGTTGACCAGGCTGCCATCTTGATTTTGCATGTAGCAGTTTGGCTCATCCACAAAAGCTGAGCGTTGCACCAAAGGTAGGCTGAATGCTGGAAATTGCAATGCTGCACTGATAGAAAAGATTGACCAGACGATCGCGCTAATTTTTTTCATGTACTCAAATGAATGCCTCCTTCATCGATCGCTGCACTTAAACTTGCATCAGAGAGAAATCGGTGAAGAGGCAAACAAGCCTTGTGAATTATTAGCGAAATCAAGCCAGAAAAAGCCCGTTGATAACGGTAAGCTTTGAATGTAGGATTAGGGGATTACTCATACATTCGAGAGTCTGCGCGACAAAAAACCACCATTCCCAGCAGGTTGGAGCATGACTGCGTGAGGCGCGATCGCTTCTCAGATTTTGGGCATACTGCGGAAAGGCGATCGCTGCTTGGACAGTTACCTTTCAACTGCCTCAGCGTAAGCCAGAACGCCTAGTTGCTTCGCGGCGCAACTAGGCTCGTCAAATCATCTAAGCGTTGACCACAGGCTGATCATGGACGATCTTGCTATCACCATTAACAGCAAGTTTTTCTTGCAGTGCCGGACGCTCAAAACGCTCCAGAAATATGTCTACCATTCGTCGCTGTTCTTCAACATCGACCATATTAGCCAGCTGCTGGGCAAGCGGGTCGTTACTGATAGTAGCCAGCAACGAGGGATTCGTGCGGATGGCTTCAATGAATCTAGGCTCAACAGGTGATGTGATGGGAGGAACAATTCTCAGGTTTTTCGTGTTGAAGGTCACCTCAAAATTGGTGGGTAAGCTATATGCTAGTTGGTCATAATCGCCGAAGGTAGGTGGTGTATTACTACCTTGTGGGAAAAATGTTCCCCGTTGGGTTGGGCTAAACAGGAGTTCCAAAGTCTCAGGTGGATTTGGAAAGATGCTCGGCGGTGTCACACTTCTGATACTAGCGACAACCCGTCCCCGAATCTCTGTATTTCTTGCTTTGACAACATCCGGATTACGAACATCAGGTTGTAACAGGAATAAGCCAGTATCACTGGCAGGCAATTCAATATCAAAGCTGCTACGAAAAGGTACCTGGATAATTTCCTGGTTAGTCCCATTGACATCCCAGAAAGCAACAACGGGGCTAGATAACAATCCAGGGTCTGTGGCGCTAAAACCTAGCGTAAGCTTGACATCAAACAAGGAGGCATTTGAAATTGTCAGAAAATATCCCTGGATGATTGTTCGGTTCGGCGCGCTAGGGGAAGTTATAATTGGCTTTACCAGTAGCTCAAACGACGATACATTGGTGAAGAATGGATTCATGTTCAGGGCCTTAATGAAAGGAAGTTGTGGATTTTATCCCAAAGACTCGATCCATCCATTTCTAACTCTGCTATGCCCACGACAGACAGTACCCTATCGGGTAATTTTTATTTCTAGACTTTAGTATGCTTGTATCTAACAGTGCTTACCGCGTATTATCATAACTTCGGTGCTGAGTTGTACCCTGAATGACAAGCTCAAAAGTGGTGTATGGCAACTAGGACGGCGATCGCAGCCTTAGCCCTCAAAACATCCTGCTAACATCTATCTCACTGGTTTACCGACAGCGACCCCTAGACGCATTCATGGGGTGCAATTGGACAGATAGGGACAGTAAAAGCCCACCGCTGCCGATGGACTAGAGCATGATTACTGGTGCAATCTATGCCGATTTGAGCGGCAGTGCATAGGCTTCAGCTCAGGGATGAGGTCAATCGCCTTGAAGATATCTAACACAGGAATATCAGGGAGTGGGCTTAGAACGCTTCTCAGCTTCTCTTTCCGGATCAAAACCTTCAGTGATCTCTTCAACGTTTAATTTTTCGCCTAGGGTTTCCGGCTCATTTGCCTTACCCTTAAGGTTTGATGCTTTGCTTTGCCATTCCCGGCGCTGTTCTCTTGTCTCGCTGTCGTTTTCAGCAGAGATCGGTTTTGTAATACCCGGTATGCCAACTGTTTCGGTGGGAGCAGATTCCGCCAATACTGCTGTTTGCGTCATGCTGAGGAGCATGATTGCAGTGACTAATAGTGCAACAAGCCATTTGGTAACTACCTTAAGAAAATAAGACACATGGGTTGTCATAATATCTACCTTTTGAACATCGCAAGCGACGGGGAATAAATCAGATTTTGTCTAGTAGGTTGAGGCAGAAGTTAGTATACTAACAAGCCAAGTCGAACGAATGGA
>NZ_JCACIN010000082.1:0-27268 GCF_059504425.1 Drouetiella sp. | reverse complement strand
CCCACGCCACTAAAAATCCTTACCTTTACCTTTTAAGGACTACCGAAAGCGGCATGAGTTTGATTAGACTGAGGACTCCAGGTAAGAATCGTTTTTCTTCAAGGCTAGGCGCGCCTTCAGTCCTCTCAATTCAAACTCCAGTGATCTGAGCTAACCCGTATAAACAGGCTCCTAGCCAGATACCACCCGCAATCCAACCACTCAAAACATCTGTTGGCCAATGCACACCCAAATACAGTCGGCTGAAACCCACCCCTAAAGTAATGGCAAATGCCAAAGTAGCGGTAATAGCTAGGGGAATATCTAGGTATTGCGTGAAGTCAGCAGCCAGAAGACCATAAAAAGAAATTGCGCTCATGGAGTGACCGCTAGGATAGCTATAGTCCATTGGACGATCAGGAGATGCCCATAAATCCGGTCGTTCGCGCCGAAA
Organism: Drouetiella sp.; assembly: GCF_059504425.1. Lineage (NCBI taxonomy): Bacteria > Bacillati > Cyanobacteriota > Cyanophyceae > Oculatellales > Oculatellaceae > Drouetiella > Drouetiella sp. The sequence continues at coordinate 26,835 of NZ_JCACIN010000082.1, read as the reverse complement.
AAAAGACTTGAAGATGCCATTGAGTAGCCATGAACCGCTCAGCCCGATCGCTAACACCAGAGCTGCACTGTTCTGGTTATAGTAAAGGAGAACTCCTCCGACAACAATAAGCAGGGGAACAGTGACCTCGCCTTGAGCCAGATAAGTCACCAATGACATGTATCGGTCTAAGGTTGGGTTTGCCCACGATTTAAAGGTCAGCAAGCAAGACTCTTCAAGAGGCAGCAACCACTTCCATAGGAGAAAACGCGCTAAGAAAACCCCTGCTGATAGAACGAGTGCGCCAGCAAACAGCCCTGCTAGTAGATAGGGCATGAAAGCAATGAGAGACTGAAATAACCAGTAGAGGCGAGTGCTGACCTCCGTCATCTGCAATTTCCTAAAATGGAGAACTATAGCTTGTGAATATTGTATGCTATTCACTTGAAAAATTCACTTGAAAAAAACTTATAGAGTGCCAGCCTTTATAAGTAGTGATCGATTATGAGTATTGATTAACGCGTAGCCTTAAAATTAATTGGTCTTAAAAGATGCGATATGCTCTAACCAGCCTAAGCGCGATCGTTCTAGCAGGTGGTTTAAGCACTCGCATGGGGCAAGATAAAGCTCTGATTTCGATCGCAGGTGTACCTCTACTTCAGCGGGTTTGTCAGATTGCAATGCAATGTACAGATACTGTTTATGTAGTGAGTCCTTGGTGCGATCGCTATCAATCCTTTCTAGATCAATCTATTTATTTAATTCAGGAAGTTCCTGCGCCTGGAGCCGCCAATTCTCAGACTCCGCTTAAGGGATTTGCCCAAGGTTTAGCATCTGTTGAATCTGACTGGGTACTGCTGCTAGCGTGCGATTTACCCCAACTTAAGATTGATGTTCTTCAAGATTGGATGGATAGTTTGGCATCCGTAAACCAGGAAGCAATCGCCCTCTTGCCTAAGAATCCAGAAGGCTGGTGGGAGCCGTTGTGCGGATTTTACAGAACTGATTGTTTAGTGAATCTAGAAGAGTTTTTAGAACAGGGAGGGCGATCGTTCCAAGGCTGGCTTAAGAGTCAAACTGTGCAAGAGCTAGTTTTGCTAGATGAGACAATGTTGTTTAACTGCAACACGTTAGAAGACTTGAATCAACTTCAAAGTAGCGGGTCAACTATCTCTCAATCTCATAAATTTCCAGAGGTAAACCATCTGGGTCTTGAAAAAATGTAAAGCGCTTTCCAGTGAGTTCATCCAATCGAATCGGCTCTATAGATATGCCTTTAGATTGCAGATCATTTACGGTTTCATCAATATCTTTGACTGCAAAAGATAGATGTCTTAACCCACAGGCTTCAGGGCGGCTAGATCTTTGCGGAGGATTAGGAAAGGAGAAAAGTTCGATCGCGTCTTTCTCTCCTACCCTCAAGTCCAGCTTATAAGAATCACGAGCAGATCGAAAGGTTTCCTGAATCACAGAAAATCCTAAAATCTCTACGTAAAAATGCTTCGACTTTTTGTAATCAGAGCAGATAATCGCAACGTGATGGAAGCCTTGAGTTCGCATAAAGAATTTGCATATGAGATTCCAAACCGCAAGTCTAAAATGACATTAGCTTCCCTGATATTGAATTCGATAGATGCGTCCATTTGCTTCTTCAGTAAAGAGCAGGCTGCCATCTGGCAAAGCTAGCATCCCAACCGGGCGACCCCAAGTTGTAGGTGCAACCGGATCGAGCAGGAAGCCCGTGACGAAATCCTCGTACTGTCCAGTTGGGCGATCGTCTGCTCCAAACGGAACAAACACAATTTTGTAGCCCGTTCCCTGATCGCGATTCCAAGAACCTCGGAAGGCTACAAATGCACCATTTTGATAGCGATCGGGAAAGGTTTCACCTTTATAGAACTGTACCCCTAAAGCCGCAGAATGGGCTTGAAACAACACATCTGGAGTTTGGGTGCGGGCAGCTAATTCTGGGTTGCGGCTGCGTCCATTATCAGTTTGACGAGGGTCGAGGCGATCGCTCTCCAGATAGGCATAGGGCCATCCATAAAATCCACCCTGCTGTACCCGCGTGAAATAGTCAGGCACCAGATCATCGCCCAACCCATCGCGCTCGTTGACGGTGGCATACAGTGCGCCTGTGGACGGCTGAATCGCCAAACCTACAGGATTACGAAGTCCGGAAGCGAAAATTTGCTTGCTGGATCCATCCAAATTCATCACCTGCACAGAGGCACGAGGCAGCTCTTCCTCATCTGCATTGGAGCGAGAACCCACTGAAACGTAGAGCTTTTGCCCATCAGGTGCGGCAATGACGTTGCGCGTCCAGTGCTGGTTGTAACCGCCACCGGGCAAATCTGCAATTTTTTCACCCGCCCCCGTCACTTTTTGCTGACCCGACTGATAGGGAAAACGTAGCACCGCGTCCGAATTGCCTAGAAAGAAATAGGAACCTGCAAACGCCATGCCAAACGGAATGTCCAGCCCGTTTTCAGCAGTTGCAAAGGTTTGGTTGATTTCAGCACTGCCATTTTGATCGCGATCGCCCAGCAGACGAATCCGGTTTTGCCGTGTTTCCGTGACTAGAACGTCGCCTGTCGGTGTAAGCGCCAGCCAGCGCGGACGGTCTAAACCTTCAGCGAAGACATTCACCGTAAAGCCTGCTGGAACCTTCAGAACCGGGTTTGCCGGAATCGGGATAACTTGAGGAGATTTTGAAGCGCTCTCGGTTGCGTAAGGCTGGGGCAAATCTCCGATTGTAATCTGAATGGGCGAGGGGGAAAGAGTCTCAGTCCGAATCGCATTAGGAACGATCGCCACATCCCTCTGTGGGCTAGCCACAGGGGATTGACTGGAAGGGGATTGACTGAAAGGGGATTGACTAGGAGACGATGGACTGGGAACTGTCGAAACCTTTGGAGCTGAGCTACAGGCAGACGCTAGAGCCGCGAAGAGAAGGATAAAGGGAAGCGATCGCATACCAAATAAGCCCACTGAGTTGAAACAACCTTTTGCAAGATCACGCTTTTTCAGAAGTAATCCCATCTAAAAGCTTTAACCGCCTTTATACACATTACTAGCAAATTTTTCAAAAGGCTGACCTCAGCCGTAAGTTATAGCGCAACCGCCAAGGCGGTTAAGACGGGGACATTTAGGGTGGGGCAGCGCTCCACCCTAAATGTGCTAAGTAAACGGGCGACAGCTACAGCAGCCACTGAGAGTGGTTATGCCAGGTGGAGGTTTAACTGCCCGCAGATATCTAAATTTGGGCATGAGAACTATTAGCCAAAACACCTGACTTTCTCTGACTTTTTCTTGCCGACAAATTGGAAGAGGAAATTTATCTTGGCTATAGAGCTGAAGACGACTAAAGAGACAAACAAGAGATCGATAGTGCATCGCTCAGTTCAAGCTTAGTTTCTTACTTTTAACTCAGGAGTGACTGATCATGGCAATAATTAATGGAACTTCCGGTAACAATAATTTAACTGGCACGAACACGGCTGACGGTTTTTTTGGCAGCTTGGGAAATGACACTTTGAATGGTGGCTTTGGCATCGATACAGTCAACTATCTCTTCTTTGGAAGTAATGTTCAAGCCTCGTTAGAAACCAAAACCGCAACTTTTCCGGGCGGTACGGCTGTCTTCAGCAGCATCGAAAATCTGACAGGCGGCCGTGGGGATGATATTTTAACAGGGGATTCCTTGAGCAATGTTCTGTTGGGCAATGGTGGAAACGATCGCCTCTCAGGTCTTGGCGGCAATGACACGCTGGACGGCGGTGCAGGCTTCGATGGATTAAGCGGCGGATTGGGAGATGATAGCCTCTCTGGAGGGGCAGACAATGATGCCCTCAACGGCAACGAAGGTAATGATACGCTCCGGGGTGGCGATGGCAATGATGTCTTGGACGGCGGCGATGGGAGCGATTTTCTAGCGGGTGACAAAGGCAGCGATACGATGATTGGCGGTGCGGGCAATGACTCCTTTCAATGGGTTGATGGAGACGGCAGTGATGCTATCCAAGGTGATGCAGGAACAGACAACGTGCTGGTCAACGGCTCTGTCAACCAGGGCGATCAGTTCACGCTGCGCCAGTCTGGAACGGGAGTTGTGTTTGAGCGTAACAACCTTGTGCCAATTACCCTGGCAACTCAGGCTGTAGAAACGTTCAATGCGATCAATGGTTTGGGCGGCGATGACTTGCTGATTGTGCGAGACTTAGGTGCTGCCAGCGGCATCTCGTTTATTCAGTTTACAGGTGGCGATGGCAACGATCGCATGTCGATCGCGTCAAACACAAGCGCCACAATCAATGCCTCTGGCGGTAACGGCAATGACGTGGTAATGGGTGGCGTTGCGGCGGATACGCTGTCTGGCGATACAGGTAACGACACTTTGATAGGCAGCGGCGGCAATGACATTCTCACAGGGGTTAGTTCAAGCTTCCAAGGTAATCTCGGACGCGGGGAAATTGACCTTTTGGTAGGAGGGGCAGGAGCAGATAGATTTGTGGTAGGCATTCAAGGAAGAGCGCTTTACAACGATGGCAATATCATTACCGATGGAGATGCCCGCAACTTCTTTGACGGTATCGACGGCACGGGTGACTTTGCCCGCATCACTGACTTCAAATCGGGTGAAGATGTGATTCAGCTTGCTGGACGTGCTAGCCAATATGTCTTGAAGCCGATCAACAATTCTCTGAGGGGCGGCTCTGCTGTACAGGACATCGGCATCTTCCTCAAAAATGGCCCAACGCTATTCCAGCCTGATGAACTGCTGGCGATCGTCCAAGACTCGTCTGCACTGAATCTCAACTCCACCCAGTTCCGCTTTGTCTGAACGCAGAAGATAAGGAGGCAGTAAAGCTGAGATTTAGCTTCGCTACCTTCTTATCCCTGAGAGGAGCTTATAGATGGGTTCAGCGCCAAGGCTTAAGCCGCTACTAGGTCAGGTTGGCTGACGGGCTGCAAATTCTCCGGCTCAGACAGCTCGACAGGCACCCCATCTTGAGCCATCGACGGCAGTTTGCCGCCCGTCTGCAAAAGACCGCCGACCATTGCCATCATGGCATCGACCTTGCGGGTGCGCCATTCGTCAACCAGAGCTGTAACCTGGGCATAGGGCAAGCGTCGATTCATTGCTTCTAGTAGGTATGCCGCATGACCTTCTTCATCTTTGGCGATGCTCATCATGCCTTTTTTCAAATTGACACTGGCAGCATCGCTGTCGGGCAAGGCATTTGCCATCCGAGCAAAATCCTTGCAGGCATCTAGCTCTAAGATGTGGGTGCTAGCGAAAAACATTGTCCAGTCAATCTTTTGAGGCGAAAGCTCGGCTGAGTCATAGCCTTGAAAATAGGCTTCAAAGAAGGGGCTACGACGACGCTCATCTGGCTTGCCGTCTGGCGTCTCCTTGGGGATTGCCTTGATGTCAATCACCTGCTTATCCAATTGCTTCAGGGCATGGGCAAAAATCTGACCATGACGCTGCTCATCCTGAGCATGACGCGCCAGCTTGTCAGCCAGCCAGGTATCACCCTCAGCGATCGCCCGCTCTTTCAAGGCTTCGAGAAACGGCACAGAGCCAGATTCAGCCAGCTGAAATCCGGCAAGCATATCGGGGCGAGTTTTCAAGTCGCGCATGTTATGCGCCGTAATGTATGCTGATGCACCCGATCCAACCAAATGGAGAAACTGTGTTAGGAGATTCATAATTTGTCGATGAGTGTGAAGAGCCAATCGTAATATAACGAATGTTTGCGAGTGCTGCTAGCGCTGCTGATGGCTCACCTCCACAATTGTGTGAACATTGCCGCGCGGCAAAAAATCGCCCTTAATAGTCACCTCTAACGGGTCACAAGCGGCAACAAAGTCATCCAAAATTTGATTCACTGATTCTTCGTGGGAAATATAGCGATCGCGGTAGCTATTGATATAAAGCTTGATTGCCTTCAGCTCAACTACTTTTTGATCAGGAATGTAGTGAATGGCGATCGTTGCAAAATCTGGGTAGCCTGAAAACGGACATTTGCAGGTAAATTCAGGCAGTGTAATGGCGATCGTGTAGCGCCGTCCAATGCGGGGATTGGGAAATGTAATTAACTTACCTTCGGCAATATGGCGTTCGCCATACTTTTCATCTAAGCGGCGTTCGCCATACTTTTCATCTAAGCGGCGTTCGCCATACTTTTCATCTAAGCGGCGTTCGCCATACTTTTCTTCCAAAGGGGTTGTTTCCAGAGAAGGTTTGCTAGATTCTGGAGTAGAGGGCGAATTCATAGACAGATCCATTTGTAATTGATTCTTCTGATACTTATTTAACGCGATGTGCAACTCTTTTCCTAAAGCTCTTGATCTCCATGAGGCAGGCATCTTTCCTGACCAGAATTGGACGGGCAAGATGCCCATCCTACAAGACTTTCAGACAATTTGCACCTCGCGTTATTTCGATCATATTCAAGGCAGATAAAGAATCTAGGGTGAAAGAATAGTCTGTGGCAGAATCAGCTATTTCCAGCGTTAGCTTAGCTAGGAATGGCATCAGGAATTCAGGGCATCAGGAATTCAGTAGCCAAACGATCGTCCCTCCCCCTAAACTAGCTCCATAGAAATTAATTCCATAGAAATTGTAGGATACATGAAGTTATGAGAACTCTTAATCAGGTTGAAGTTTCCGAATTTCGGCAGCCAACGCTGTGGTTACCTGTCTGTGCCTTAGCGTTGGTATACGCCATGTTTGCATTGGGCTGGATGATCTATCGAGTTCATTTACCCGCACAGATGACCCAGTTTGGATTTTCGGCACAGGCCGTTCCTCTGCTGCTGTTAATAGAAGCTTTGCTGTCGATCGCCGTTGAGCCATTGGCAGGAGCATTTTCCGATCGCACGAATCGGCATCGGGGCACTCGATTTCCGATTATTGGGGTTGGGGTAGCGCTGACGGCTCTTCTGTTTGTTATTCTTCCAGCCCTAGCTTTTGCTGAGCCAAATACAACCACACGCTGGATTCTGGTCAGCTTACTGCTGATTTGGTCGATCGCCATGAGCTGTTTTCGCAGTCCGGCATTGGCATTGCTCAAGCGCTATGCCCCAACCCTACGGTTGCCCCAGGCTGCCAGTATGCTCACTTTTGCCTTTGGGTTGACCGCTGCCGCTACACCCCTTGCCAGCCCTGCTGTACTCAAGTTGGGAACAACGGTTTCCTTTACATGTGTGGCGATTCTGATTTTGCTGAGCGCGATTTGGCTGCGCTGGATGAATCCGATTACCTTGGCGGCTTCCGAACCTGCCGAATATTTTAATTCTGCGCAGCCGATCGCCCTTGTCCCCCTTGCCAGGTCGTTTGGGCTGGGGCTAACCTCAACGCTTGCTCTGCGGCTGGCGATCGAAACCTTTCCAAAAATTCTCGCCCAGATTGCTTTAGACAAATCTGGTGTTCAGCCTCCTCTGCTGGTGGGATTGCTCTTTATCTCATTGGCAATTGCCGCGATTCCTGTGGGTAAGCTTGCCGTGCGTCAGGGCAATAGCTACACGATGCTATTGGGTGTGGTGATTACCGCTCTGTTTCTAGGAAGCATGATATTGGTCTATAGCCCAGCGATCGCAGTCATTGTTGCCTTGGGGCTGGGCATCGGCTTCAGCCTGATTCTTAACGGCACTTTGCCTTTTGCCCTAGAACAGGTGCCACCCGATCGGGCAGGTTTGGGCATCGGCATATTTTTTGCAGGCGTGGCAACGGCAAGTAGTCTAATGTTGGGCACTTTGGGTACTGGAGTGCTGTCGCCTAACGGAGCGATCGCTCTGGCAATTGTGGCGCTGATCGGCGCAGGGCTTTGCATCGGTGCGAATTGGCGTAGAGGGACTTGAACAACTCTGCACTGGTCTACACTGAATCTGCACTGAGCTGCATTGGATCTGCACTGATTCATGCCCCGTCAAAATCTTCTGCGCCTAGGGCGAATAGGGCGCTGCGCTGTGCTGCGGTCAACCCTGTTGCACCCGTGATGTTCATGCCCTCGTAGGGACGATCGGCTCTCAGCGTTCTCAGGCATTCTCCTGTTTGGACTGCCCAAAGCTTGATCGTCTCATCTTCGCTGCCCGTTGCTAATTGCCTTCCGTCTGGCGAAAAGGAGACCGATCGCACTTCCTTATGTCCCTCTAGCGTGTTGAGACAGGTTCCAGTCGAAACCTGCCAAAGTTTGACCGTTTGGTCGGTACTGCCGCTGGCTAAGAGGGAACCATCGGGACTAAAAGCGATCGTCTGAATCCAACCGCGCTGTCCTTCTAAGACTCTCAAGCATTCACCTGTGTGAACATTCCAAAGGCGAATGGTTTGGTCGTCGCTGCCGCTGGCGATTAATTCTTGATTCTCCGCCCTATGACTTTTGATTTCCTGATGGTTTGCCACATTTGGACTAGCGGCAACTGACAAAACGTAGCGGCTATGTCCCTCAAAAACTCGTAAACAGTTACCTGTCGAGATCTCCCATAACCGCAGAGTTTGATCTTCGCTACCCGTAATCAGGCGATCGCTATCTAGTAAAAAAGCAATTCCATAGATCCGTCCTCCATGTCCTTTTAGCGTTCTCAAACGCGGTATAGAAAGCGGCACGTTGGAAGAACTGGAGTCGCTAGACAGCGATCGATAGATTTGGCTAACATCCCAGATTTTTACGGTATTATCCCCATTATTAGTGGCTAATAGCCTGCCATCTGGGCTAAATTCGACTCGGCGAATTTGTCCCAATCGCTCTTTCAAGATTTTCAAGCAACGTCCGGTTGCTCGGTGCCAAAGGCGAATAGTTTGGTCATCGCCACCGCTCGCCACGATCTGCCCTTGGGGACTAAAGCTTGCCGTCCAGACCCGTCCTTGATGCCCTTCTAAGATTTGGCAACAGCGTCCGGTGTCGGCATCCCAGAGCCTTACCTTACCATCTTCACTGCCGCTAACAATCGTTGCGCCATCGGGGCTGAAGGCAGCTGACCAAATCCAGTTGTTGTAGCCTTGAAACGTCCGCACACAGCGTCCGGTCTCGACTTCCCACAGTTTTAGAGTCTGGTCGTCGCTGCCGCTAACAATCGTTGCGCCATCGGGGCTAAACGCGATCGCCCAAACATGGCTATCGTGCCCTTGAAAAGTTTTGAGGCAGTCTTGAGTCTGGATATCCCAAAATTTGATCATCTGATCATCGCCGCCTGTTCCAATGATTTTTCCCTGCCCCGCCCTGCTGTCTGGCGGCGGGAAAGCCAGCGTCCACACTCGGCGATCGCAGTTGATGGTTTGCCAACACTCGCCCCTCTGAACCTGCCAAATTTTGACGAGAGCATCATCACCGCCGCTGGCTAAAAGCTGACCGTCGGGGCTAAAGGCGATCGATCGAATTCGCTGCGTATGTCCTAGCAGGGCTTTCAGTTCGCCCGTTTCCCAATTCCATAACCGAACCACCCGATCGTCTCCGCCGCTGGCAATTGTTGCTCCATCGGGGCTAAACGCAATGGCGCAAACGCCTCCTGTCGGGTCTGTCAACACCTGAAGACAATCCCCAGTTCCAATGTTCCAGAGCCGCACCGTACCGTCTTCGCTAGCGCTGGCAAGCTGTTCGCCGCTGGGGTGAAAGGCGATCGCCCACACCCAGTTTGTATGTCCTCGAAAATCCTGATAGCACTGCCCTGTGTCCATGTCCCAGAGGCGAATGATCTGATCTTCGCCGCTGCTGGCAAGGGTCTGGCTATTTTGGGAACAGGGAGGAGCAAAGGCGATCGCTTTTACCCAGGAAGTGTGTTCGCGACAGGTCAAAAGCTGGCGACCATCCTGCATCTGCCAAATGCGAATTTCGCCATCGCCATCGCTGGCTGCCAGCAACCGCCCGTCTGGACTGATGGCCACCGACAACATGCTGCCTAACGGCTGAGCAAACACTGACTTTGCTAGATCAGTTTCTGCAAAACTAACCCGATGCAGCGTCACATCTTGCAGGTAGGCGTGCCAAAGGGTCAATCCAGAAAAGTCATATCCTGTGAGATCGGTGCCCAACTGCCGAAATAAATTCAGCAGATTGCCCCCTGCGTATCCCGGCGATCGGCTGCCCGCCTTTAGACGCTGCAAGCATTGATTGAGCCGTTGTTCTACACCCAGCTTTGAGCGAAACTGCATCAGCAGTTTTTCAATTAACGGCTCCAGAATTAAGCGGCTTTGGCGATCGCGGATGTAGTCTTTCCCAGAGGCTTTCAGCAGCGCATGGGTATGAAAGAGCGTTGAGGAATTGGTTGCCTCATCGTTTCCCTCACTGCCGATCTCATCGTTCACCGTTTCAATTAATCGATCGGTCACATACTCCATCACGACAGGCTGCTGCGTGTAGCGCTGGGCGATTTTCTCAATTAGCGATCGCCGCATCAGAGAACCGATTGCCTCCATCAGCTTAGATTTGGGTGTGGCAATCAGATCGCCCTGGAGTTCCGCTAAGGCGACAGACTCACGGGCGATCGCCAGCCAGTACATCATGTCTTTTTCTAGACGCGAGAGGCGCTCGAACTGCTGATCGAGCAGATTGCGGATGTCGTCAAACACCATAGCGCCCTGCGTTAGAAACTCTGAGAGGTCGCCATCAAAGAGATCTTGGATGGTGCTGGCGACAATTTTCAGCGCCAAAGGATTTCCTGCATAGCGATCGCTTAGGGTTTGCCAATCGGCAGCGGTGCCGATAAACGTTCCTTTAGCTTGCAGGATGGCTTTAGAGTCATCCCCCGCTAAACCGTTGAGTCGGAGCGATCGCACGGGCAGCGTTTCCCCCTCCAACGCCGTCAAGTCTCTAGGGTTTTCGCGGCTAGTCAGCACCAAGCAGCTTAAGTGAGCCGTGTGTGCCAACCGCCGCAACAATTCACCGTAGCCCTGGTGCTTGGTCTGAAAATAGCCAGAATATTCGCCCGCCTGCAAAACAGTTTCTACGTTGTCTAGCACCACTAAACAGCGATATGTCCGGAAAAACTCCATGAGCCGCGATATCCGCCCTGCTGCATCAGTGGGCAAATCGGCTTCTTTGAGGCGATCGCCCGACAGCACGCGAATCAAATCCGCTACTAGCGCTTCAACGGGCGGGGCATTGCGTAGGGTGCGCCAAAGAATGAACTGAAAGGAAGCAGACGGGACAGGCTGAGCCTGTGACCCTTCAGCAATTTCTGCCGCTAGCTTCACGGATAGCGCCGTTTTGCCAATGCCACCCATTCCTAGAATAGAGATCGATCGGCAACCTTCCTCCAAAATCCAGCGCTTGAGGATCGCTAGCTCTACAGTACGCCCGTAGAAGGTAGAGACATCGATTGCTTCGCCCCAATTGATTTGAGGAAACGGCAAAGCAGAACTCGACAGAGCAGAAAAACTCAGAGGCTGACCGGGCTGTTCAGATTCAGGTCGATCGGGTGGAAGCACAGGGGATGAAGAAACAGCCGATCGCCCAGACCGTTTCAAGACCGATTGAACGTTATTCTTTGTAACGCGCTCTCCTAGCGCTTCCGAAAGAAATTTCCACAGCTTTGCGCCTGTATCTTTGATGTATCCTGCGTCATAACCCATGCGTTCTGCCATGTCAGCATAGGTTTCGCCCTCCCAGCAGCCCCTGAAAATCTGCTCCTGAATGGTGTTCAGATGCTCTTGTTGTAAGAGGGTATCTAACAAAGCAACTGCTTCTTCCGCCGTCATTTTGCTTCACGCATTTGAAACCTGCTAGCGGGGACGAAAACAAGTCTGCTTGAGCTAGCCTCCCTTTCCGTCAATTATGTATCATCCTGCCCAAATTCAAAATGGCATCCGCAGTTTCTACAGCGCTACGCGCTTAGATCCAATGAGTTATTTTTTGAAAGTCGCGCGGCTCTCAAAAAATAACTCGTCCTAACCCAATTACGTAATGCGATGTCGAGTCAAGATTGGGACAAGGGAGATGCGTTGTGGATTTCATACCCAGATTGGGCAATGCCCAAGGGAGGACAGGGTGAGGCGGGATATATGAACATGAGAAAATTGCAGGTGTCAATTTTTCTAAACTCAACTATCCTTGAGGGCAAATAATCTAAGCACCACAACCGCCTTTTACTTTTCCCCATGAAAACTAACGTAAATTCTGATGCCGGGTCAAATGCAGCAACCTCTGGCGCTAGTGTGCCGATCTCAGTGTACCGAGAGCTTGCTGCTGAACTGCAAGCCACCCACGTCATGCTGGAATCGCTGAACACGAAAAATCAGCATCTAGCACAGCAAAATCAGCAGTTGCGTAAGGAGGTTGAGCGTGTTGTGCAGCTAGGGGTGAATTTGCAGCATTGGATTGAATCACCGCCTGTCGATCCTCTCAATGCAGGCGCTAATGCAAGCTACGCTGCCCCATCGGTTCTGCGTCAGCCTGCTTCTCCCTCATCTGCGGCATCGGCATCGGCGATCGCTGCCAAGCTTCGCACCTCTGACTTCTCGGAGCAGCTATTTACCGAAGAACCTGCTTTACCTTACGATCGCAGAGATGCAAAATCTCCCAGAGATTTCAGCGGACTTTGGTTAACTGTCACTATCTTGCTAATCGTGGTTAGCGCATTCGGGGCAGGCTTCCTAGTAATGAAACCTTTTCTTTCAGGTGGTCGCTAGATTTAACTCCCGCATTACCTTTCATAAACAGGTGGTATGCAGGTAAGGATTTTTTGTGGTGTGAGCAAAGCCCACGCAACAAAAAATCCTTACTTCTTGAGGACTACCTATAAATATAAAGAGTGAGCTTTCTTGATCAGAGCCTCAACGCCCTTTTTGGTACAATGAAAGGCTTGGCAATAAATCGATCGCTGGATGGAGAAAGCTCATGGCTCGGATGTACTATGACACGGATGCAAATTTAGATCTTTTAACGGGGAAAACGGTCGCCATCATTGGCTATGGCTCTCAGGGTCATGCTCACGCCCTCAATTTGAAAGACAGCGGAGTCAATGTGATTGTGGGGCTATATCCCGGTAGCAAATCGACTTCTAAAGCTGAATCTGAAGGATTGACGGTGAAATCCGTGGCTGATGCCTCTGCTTTAGCAGATTTCATCATGATTCTGCTGCCCGATGAAGTAATGAAAACCGTTTACAAGAGCGAGATTGAGCCAAACTTGAAGGATGGCAATGTGCTGGCATTCGCCCATGGCTTCAACATCCACTTTTCTCAGATTGTGCCGCCGTCTAATGTTGATGTGGTCATGGTGGCTCCCAAAGGCCCAGGACATTTGGTACGCCGGACTTACACCCAGGGCGAAGGGGTGCCTTGCCTGTTTGCGGTGTTTCAAGATGCTTCAGGTCAGGGACGCGATCGCGCCATGGCATATGCAAAAGGCATTGGCGGCACTCGTGCGGGCATTTTGGAAACGACCTTCCGCGAAGAGACTGAAACCGATCTGTTTGGTGAACAGGTGGTGCTGTGCGGTGGTCTGTCTGCTTTAATCAAGGCGGGCTTTGAAACTTTGGTAGACGCGGGATATCAGCCTGAACTGGCATACTTCGAGTGCTTGCATGAAGTGAAGCTGATTGTAGACTTGATCGTTGAGGGCGGCTTGGCAACCATGCGCGACAGTATTTCTAACACCGCAGAATACGGCGACCTGACACGTGGCCCACGTATCGTCACCGACGACACCCGTGCCGAGATGAAGAAAATCTTGGGTGAAATTCAATCAGGACAGTTTGCCCGTGAGTTTGTGCTGGAAAATATGTCAGGCAAGGCAGGGTTTACCGCCATGCGTCGTCGCGAAGCTGAACATAAAATTGAGGAAGTGGGCAAGGATCTACGCGCCATGTTTAGCTGGTTAAAGAAGGCTTAGAGGTATTCTGGCGGTTGCCTCAGACGAGTTAGGCTTGTTCGCTGCTTGTCCTTGCAGTGAACAAGCCTTGCAGTGCAGCGATCCTGATTCTGTGAGCCTTTGAACTGCGGCTGGCGAGAGATCTCAACCCGCGAACCGTAATGAATTATAATGAAGGTATATTACAAAAATCTAATAATTCATTAGCCACCTCATCACTTACAGATTGCTCCTGAGCTATGCATCTTCCCTCAGCCGACACTCCGCTCTATAATCATCCCCTACCTGAGATTGAGCAGTGGCTGCGCTCTAAGGGGTGTGAGCAAGATGAGGAGAATTTGCACTGCTGGCATGTGCAGCTCTCGACCTGGAAAGCTGATATCTGGATGGAGGTCGATGCTCTTACCGTTCGCTATGTGGGTGCGGGGGAAGAGGGGCGAGACTTGCAGCGATCGTTCAAATATTCCCTCAGCCGCAGAGATCTGGACGAAGCGATTTTTTCAGGACCCTAAAGCTCTCTGAACTTTCCTGCTTCTAAGCCTTTTTATATCTAGATCTTCCCGCCTCTAGACTTTTCCGAACCTGCGATCGCGCTTTTGGTAAGAAATCAAAGCTCGGTGAAACGCTTCTCGGTTAAAGTCGGGCCATAGTGTATCCGTGACGTATAGTTCAGCATAGGCTGCTTGCCACAGCAAAAAGTTGCTGATTCTCATCTCGCCGCTTGTGCGAATCATCAAATCGGGGTCGCAAACATCAGCCGTGTAGAGGTGCTGGGCAAATAAGGTTTCGTTGATTTCGTGGGGTTGAAGCAGACCTTGCTGCACTTGGGTCGCGATCGCCCGACAAGCCTGAATAATTTCCTGCCGACCCCCGTAGTTGGTGGCAACGCTGAACTGAATGCCCGTATTGTGGCGAGTTTCCTCCATCGATCGCTCAATTTCTACCTGAAGCGATTTCGGCAGAGCATTCAAATTGCCGACAAACTGAATGCGCACATTTTCTTTCATCATCTCACGTAGCTCTTGACGCAAGACCCGCTCGAACAGCGTCATCAAAAAATCAACTTCTTCGAGCGGTCGTCCCCAGTTCTCTGTTGAGAAGGCATAGGCTGTTAGCGCTCCAATCCCCCAATCTTTGCAGCAGCGTAGAATATCTTTTAGCGTATCCACGCCGCGCCGATGTCCCATGATCCGAGGAATACCCTGCTTTTTTGCCCATCGACCATTGCCGTCCATAATGACGGCTACATGTTTAGGCAAGCGATCGGGCTGTAAGTCAGCAGGTAATCGCAACAAGACAGAGGGGTTTGCGGTCATTTTTTCTCCCGAGAAGCAGATGATTTTGAGCGGAAATGTGGAAAAAGCGCCCTCATTTTACTACCGATTTGCCGACTCAGATTCCGTAACGGCGCAACAGGCTCGCGATCGGCAGATTTAGAGAAGCGTTCGTGCAGCAATTCCCTCAGCTTACTGCTGGTTAAGGGTCGATTTAGTATTCCCCGTTCGGCGAGTGAAATTGATCCAGTCTCCTCAGAAACCACAATACAGAGACAGTTCTCAATCCGCTCTGTGATGCCCATAGCCGCTCGATGTCGAGTCCCCAACTGTCGAGAAGCCGTGCGTTCTGAGAGGGGTAAAATCACACCTGCCGAAACGACTCTCGACCCCCGCACAAATATAGCGCCATCATGTAGCAGTGTAGAGGTCTGAAAGATGGTTTGCAGCAGTTCTTTAGAAATTTCTGCATTGAGCCGTACACCCGGAACCGCAAAGTCGCGCTGCTCATCAATAGGGCGATCGGTTTCCAAAATCATCAGCGCACCCGTCCGGTTTTGAGACAGCTCTTTGACTGCATCCACAATTTCATCAGTCACACTATCGGATTTTGGCAAAGCCTCACGAGGCGATCGAAACAGGGTCATCACCTCACCCCGCCCCAACTGCTCCAGCAGACGGCGAAATTCTGCCTGAAGGATCAACGCCATTGCGACTGCCGAGCCAATCACCAGTTTTTCTAGCACGAAGCTCAGCAGCTTGAGCTGTAATACGTTACTCAAGGCTGCCGCCAGCATTAAAACAATCAATCCCCTCACCATCCAGAGCGTTCGCCGCTCACCGATGATTACGAGAATCATGTAGGTTAACAGCAGCACTAGCCCAATATCGATCGCCGATAGGAACACAGCCTGCCGCTGCTCAACTTGTGCGATACCCAGGGTTAACATCCATCCAACGTCAATTTCAGACGATCGCAATGACCCCGTCCAGTCCAGGTTTGTCGGCCATTGGTTTAACAAAAATCCCATCAGATTGACGCTGGATTGACGCTTTTGAAAGGATTCAGGGAGCCGCTACGCTCGCTCATCCTCCATCCTATTGATTAGCCGAAGCGGAGTTTGCTTCTTGCCTTACAAGTCTGGTTGGCAGACGATCCTGACGAACTAAGTCGTGATAAGTTTCACGCTCTAGGATCAGGCTTGCCTCGCCTTCATGCACCACAACCGCCGCCGGACGAGCCAGACGGTTGTAATTGGAAGCCATACTGTAGTTATACGCACCTGTTCCCATCACTACCAGGATATCCCCAGGTTGAGTTTTCGGAAGTTGCGCGTTTTTAATCACGATATCGCCTGATTCGCAGTGCTTCCCGGCGATCGTTACGGTTTCGCTCGTTTCCGCCAACATGCGGTTTGCCACGATCGCCCGATAGGTAGACTGGTAGGTAATCGGGCGAGGGTTGTCCGACATACCGCCATCCACTGTCACATAGCTGCGGATACCAGGCACCTCTTTTTGACTGCCCATGGTGTATGCCGTAACGCAGGCAGAGCCGATCAGGGATCGCCCCGGTTCGGCAATCAGCTTGGGGAGCGGCAGTCCCTGACTCTCGCAGGCTTGCACAATGCCAAGACAGACCGTTTTCACCCACTCATCAATGCTAGGCGGATCGTCTGACTCGGTGTAACGAATGCCCAACCCGCCGCCAATATCGAGCTGCTGAACAGGCAACCCATACTGCGCTGCCTTTTGGAACCACTGCACCATGACCGCGCCCAAATCATGATGAGGCTGAAGCTCAAAAATCTGTGAGCCGATGTGGGCATGAAGACCGAGGCATTCTAGACCGGGCTGCTGGCTGATGAATTCGTAGACTTTTTCAATTTGCTGAGGGTCAAAGCCAAACTTACTATCAATGCTGCCCGTGCGGATGTAGTCGTGGGTGTGACACTCAATTCCGGGAGTTAGCCGCAGCATGATGCGAATGGGTCGATCGCTCGTCAGATCAGCATCTAATCCAGCTAGGGTTTCCAGCTCAAACCAATTGTCTACAACGATCGTGCAGCCTTGCTCGATCGCAAACTTCAATTCGCTCAGCGACTTATTGTTGCCGTGCAGGTAGATAGTCTCAGGATTTAGCCCCGCCTGAAGCGCCGTGTAGAGTTCGCCCCCCGAAACCACGTCAATTCCTAAGCCTTCGCTGGCGACGATCGCGCAGACCGCCGTACAGTTCCAGGCTTTGGAGGCGTAAATGACTAGCGATTCGCCTGGATAGTAGCGCTGAAACGCCTGACGATACTGGCGACAGGCAGTTCTCAGCGTCTCTTCGTCTAAGACGTAGAGCGGTGAGCCAAACTGTGAAACTAAATCGACTACATCACAGCCACCCACCTCAAGATGATCGTGACGATTGAGCTTTGCCGTAAGGGGCAGCAAAAATTGATTGGGGGAAGGGTGGTCGGTAGCTGGAGTGGGCAGATACTGGCAACCTGATGTCACCAGGGCTGGAGTCGATACCATGAGAATTCGTTGTCCTTTTCAGTCAGATATCTCAAGGAAATGGGGGCGCGATCGCGCGATTCCACGAGAACGATATACCCAGTGTACAATTGAGGGCTGTCTATCTCCGACTTATCTTTCTAAGGCTTCTGTGAATTTTCTGGCGCTCACTCCCCTCACTGCCGATCGCTTACCGCAAGCTGTTGCCCTGGATCGGCAATGCCTTGGCGGACTCTGGACGCTAGAAGGCTACCAGCGAGAGCTAGATAGTCCTAACAGCGATTTATTAGTTTTGCTGCCGCAGTGCAAACGAGGTGCTCAGCCCTTGGTTGGCATTGCCTGCCTCTGGGCAATTTTAGAGGAGGCGCATATTACCGTGCTGGCGATCGATCCCCAATACCAGCGGCAGGGTTTGGGGCAAGCGATGCTCTGTGCGCTCTTAACCTCAGCCCATCTGCGCGGGTTGGAATGGGCAACCCTGGAGGTTAGAATCTCGAATGTGGGAGCGATCGCTCTCTACCAAAAATTTGGCTTTCAGGAAGTGGGTAAACGCCGCAACTACTATCAAGAGGGCGATCAGAGCGAAGACGCGCTGATTTTGTGGCGAAAGGGATTGCAGCATCCAGAATTTCCTCAGACATTAAGAGGATGGGAAGAGACGATAAGCCAACAGTTAAGGCGATCGGGCTGGCAGTTGGCAGTTGGCTCAGGTTTAGCTATAGGACAGCATGACTAAAAAGCAGCCCAAACGTAAAATCACTGAACTTTTCTGGGAAACCTTTCGCGAGGAGTGGCAGATTTGGGTGGCGATCGCGATCGCGTTGAGTGTCATATTTTTATTTTCCAATCAGCTTGCGCTACTTCTGACCAATTCACCTTTCATTAAGGTGCTAGATGCGCTCGGAAAACTGGGAGTTCTAGCGGTTGTTATCACCTTCTTAAGAGCGATTCCAAAATGGGAGCGGAGAGTTCTAGAAGATTCGCAGCGCAGGCAGTTTGAATATTGGCAAGCTATTGATGCAGCAAGAGCAGTGGGCAAAGGCGATGACGGTCGATTCTTTAGCAGCGCCCTGCGGATCGCAATAGAGAGATTGGCAAAAGAAGCAGATGAAGTCGGAAACTCGGTCAAGCTCAGAGATATAAGTGTTGGAGGAGCAAATCTAGCAGAGATCAACCTAGAAAACGCTGATTTAGAAGTCTGCTCTTTCACATTGGCAGATCTGAGCCGAGCCAACTTTCGCAATGCTAAGCTCAACACGGTTTATTTGCAGCGATCGCGTCTGTTCGGAGCAGATTTTTGGGGCGCTAGTTTCCATGAAGTCTGGTTTAGACATGCACTGTATGACGAGACAACGCGCTTTCCCCAAGGATTTGATCCTCATCAAGCAAGAGCTTACAGGATCGCTCCTGGCTCTGACCTACGCGGCGCAATGCTAGAAAATGCCTCGTTGTGGGATTGTAACCTTGAAGACGCAAATTTACAGGGAGCTAATCTGAGCCGAGCCATCATAGGCGGATTTAGCAACTGGAGAAATGCCAACCTTCAGGATGCCACCCTTGCAGGTGCAAGGGCTGGAAAGGCGGATTTGCGCGGGGCAAACCTGCAAAACGCAAACCTGCAAAACGCCAGACTTCAAGATGCCAGGATGGATGGAGCTAACCTGCAAGGCGCTGATTTTCGAGGCGCAGAGTACATTACTCCAGCGCAAATTAAGGCTGCAAAGAACTGGGAATTGGCAACGTATGAAGAGAGTTTTTGCCAGAAACTGGGTCTATCCTTAACCTCTTTCCCAGATAATCTTTAAAGGCTCTTTTGGCACAGTCGGCTAAGGACGCTTGTCCCCTACTACTTCGTTAGTTGAATTTAGTCGATCCGGAACATGAGTATATAAACTTAACAATTTCATGATTTTCTCTTGACTTCGTCCCCAACTTGTCGTAAAAATCATCGGTTGGGAGCCAAAAAATTCCTTCGAGAAATAAGGTTGGCTTTGATCCCCAGGAATTTCTTTGACCCCAAGAATTTCCTATGTAATTTTGCTGATCTTCGGTAATCACCACCCTAACTCACTGTTTGCTCGTAACAGTTGGGTGATTTTCCTATGCTAAAATCAGTTCAACGGTTCGCCAAGTGGTACGGTAACGCCATGTTTGAACGCTTCACTGAGAAAGCCATTAAGGTGATTATGCTTGCCCAGGAGGAAGCTCGTCGCCTGGGGCACAATTTTGTGGGAACAGAGCAGATCCTCTTGGGTCTGATTGGAGAAGGGACCGGCGTCGCCGCCAAGGTGCTGAAATCCATGGGTGTCAACCTCAAAGATGCCCGGATTGAGGTGGAGAAAATTATCGGTCGGGGATCAGGTTTCGTCGCTGTCGAAATTCCATTCACGCCCAGAGCTAAGCGGGTTTTGGAGCTATCTCTTGAAGAAGCTCGTCAGCTCGGACACAACTACATCGGCACAGAGCATTTGCTGCTTGGTCTAATCCGTGAAGGAGAAGGCGTAGCGGCTCGGGTGCTGGAAAACTTGGGTGTTGACCTCTCTAAGGTTCGTACTCAGGTGATCCGGATGTTGGGTGAAACTGCTGAGGTTTCTGCGGGTGGTGGTCAAGGACGGACAAAGACTCCGACTCTGGACGAATTTGGTTCTAACCTGACCCAAATGGCTGCCGATGGCAAACTCGACCCCGTGGTCGGTCGCCAGAAGGAAATTGAGCGGGTGATCCAAATCCTGGGTCGTCGCACCAAGAACAATCCTGTTCTGATTGGTGAGCCTGGGGTGGGTAAAACCGCGATCGCCGAGGGTCTGGCACAGCGCATCTCGAACAACGATATCCCGGATATCTTGGAAGACAAGCGCGTTGTGACGCTGGACATCGGCTTACTGGTTGCGGGTACGAAGTATCGAGGCGAGTTTGAAGAGCGCCTCAAGAAGATCATGGATGAAATTCGTCAGGCCGGAAACGTCATTCTGGTGATCGACGAAGTTCATACCCTGATTGGTGCGGGTGCTGCCGAAGGAGCGATCGATGCTGCAAACATCCTCAAGCCAGCTCTGGCAAGAGGAGAGCTGCAATGTATTGGCGCAACGACGCTAGATGAGTATCGCAAGCACATCGAACGCGATGCCGCTCTAGAGCGACGATTCCAGCCCGTTATGGTGGGTGAGCCAACCGTTCCAGAAACCATTGAGATTCTGCACGGTTTGCGCGAACGCTATGAACAGCACCACAAATTGAAGATCTTAGATGAAGCTTTAGAAGCTGCGGCTACGCTAGCCGATCGCTACATCTCCGATCGATTCTTGCCCGACAAGGCGATCGATTTGATGGACGAAGCGGGTTCGCGGGTTCGTTTGATCAACTCTCAGTTGCCCCCGGCAGCGAAAGAGCTGGATCGGGAACTGCGTCAGGTTCTTAAGGATAAAGACGACGCGGTTCGTTCCCAGGACTTTGATCGGGCGGGTGAACTGCGCGATCGGGAAATGGAAATTAAGGCAGAGATTCGGGCGATCGCTCAGAACAAGAAAGCAGAATCTGCTGACGGAACTGAAGATTCTCCAGTCGTCACTGAGGAAGACATCGCTCAGATTGTTGCGTCTTGGACTGGCATTCCGGTGAACAAACTCACCGAGTCTGAGTCTGAGAAGCTGCTGCACATGGAAGACACCTTACACCAGCGCATGGTGGGGCAAGAAGAAGCCGTTAAGGCGATTTCTCGCGCCATCCGCCGTGCTCGTGTGGGATTGAAGAATCCCAACCGTCCGATCGCTAGCTTTATCTTCTCTGGTCCAACCGGGGTTGGTAAGACTGAATTGGCGAAGACATTGGCGACCTACTTCTTTGGCTCTGAAGAGGCGATGATTCGTCTGGACATGTCTGAGTTCATGGAGCGCCACACGGTTTCTAAGCTGATTGGTTCGCCTCCGGGCTATGTGGGCTACAACGAAGGGGGTCAGCTGACTGAGGCAGTGCGTCGTCGTCCTTACACGGTTGTGCTGTTTGACGAAATCGAGAAAGCGCACCCTGACGTGTTCAATATGCTGCTGCAAATCTTGGAAGATGGTCGCCTGACCGATGCCAAGGGACGCACGGTAGATTTCAAGAACACGCTGCTGATCATGACTTCCAACATCGGTTCTAAGGTCATTGAGAAAGGAGGCGGTGGTTTGGGCTTTGACTTCGCATCTGACACTGTGGATGAAGCAAACTACAACCGCATCAAGTCTCTAGTGAACGAAGAGCTGAAGCAGTACTTCCGTCCAGAGTTCCTTAACCGTCTAGACGAAATCATCGTCTTCCGTCAGCTGAAGAAGGAGGAGATCAAGCAGATTTCCACAATTCTGTTGAAGGAAGTCTTTGGTCGTCTCGACGAGCAGGGTATCACGCTGGAAGTCACCGATCGCTTCATCGATCGTCTGATTGAAGAGGGCTACAACCCCAGCTATGGGGCACGTCCACTGCGTCGAGCCATCATGCGGCTTCTAGAAGACTCGCTGGCAGAGGAAATCCTCTCTGGTCGCGTCAAGAATGGCGATACTGCGATCGTCGATCTCGATGATGACGGTCAGGTGCAGGTTCGTCAAGGCGAAAAGCGTGAGCTATTGCCTCAAGCGGCTGAGTAAATCGCCGAGCTGAATGTTTGAATTTTAGAGTAGGGTGGGCAATGCTCACCCTACTTTTTTGATTGACACGATAAATAGGTGTACATACACTCTTGCTGTGGAATCGCAGTCAGCATTCATTAATTCAGCTTTGCTCAGTAAAGTTGCAGACTCATGTACTTGCTTTAACTTACGAAAAGCCTCACGGGTTGTGACGCAGTTTTTTGATCAAGCATTGCAGCCTAGTGGTGTACTGGTTACTCAGTTTACGATTCTAGTGGCGATCGCTCTTCCACTCCTCAAACCATCAACCAGTTGGCTCAGGGCTTACCAGAATCCGACGCTGAAGCCTATGTGAGCCGACGTTTTCCTCACAAGCAGGTGAAACGAGTGGGCAATACTTTAACCCCAACCTCAATTCGTAACTTTTTGCGAGGAATGCCCCTGACATTTGAGCGGGGTCGAGCGAAAGGGCTAGATGCCATCTACCCTTTCAATTCTGTGGGGGCTGAAGTAGATAAAGCCACGGTTGTAATTCGCAATCAAAGCCTGCAAGTTGAAGCGGGTCATGTGGGTACGGCTAGTCTCATGATTACGGCTGACAGTCAAACCTGGCTAAAGTTTCTGGCGAAAGAACAGAATATTGTTTGGGCGATCCTGCGACGAAAAATCCGCCTGCAAGGTTCACTGCCTTTACTGCTTGCCTTTGGCAAGTGTTTCCCAAGATAGCGAAGGGTTTGGTAAGGTTCTAGAGTTACCTTTATTGTTTTAAAGTACAGCCCTTGGTATTCACTCATCGACTTCCTGCCGATCCGTTAATTGTTGCCCACCTCACCCTTTCTTTGACGGCTGAAGAAAGAACGCGATCGCATCATCATTTCCATACGGATCAAGGGCAGGGTGTTCATCTGCAATTGGCCAGAGGTACAGTTCTGCACCATGGAGATCTACTGATCTCTGAGGATAGGGAAACGATGGTTCGTGTCATCGCTAAACCAGAACCCGTGATGACTATAACGGCCCATACGCCCCTAGAGCTGCTCCGAGCTGCCTACCATTTAGGCAATCGCCATGTGCCTCTAGAAGTTGCCGTTGAGTATCTGCGGCTTTCAACCGATTCTGTCTTAGGATCAATGCTGATTCAGATGGGGCTTCAGGTTACGGAAGCAACGCTCCCTTTCCAGCCCGAAGCAGGGGCTTATCAGGAGCAGAGCCATGCACAGGATCATGCACAGGATCGCTCACATTCGCACCCCCACTAGACGCTCGACTCCATGACTCAACCTCAAGCCTTGCTACGATTGCTGCAATTGGTCAGTCCGGCACTACCTGTCGGAGCCTATAGCTATTCGGAAGGGCTAGAGACAATGGTGCAGAGCGGAACGGTGACAGATCCCATTAGCTTAGAAGATTGGCTGACGCAGGAGTTGCGCTATGGTACTATTCGGCTAGAGGCAACGGCGCTGCTCAGAGCTTACAGGGCTGTTGAGTGTAATACGGCTGTTGAGAGCAACACGGCTGTTGAGAGTGCTAGGGCTAAAACTTTGAGCGACTGGAACGACTGGCTATCCGCCTTGAGAGAAACCGAAGAAATGCGAGAACAAAGCTGGCAGATGGGGCGATCGCTCACTCGGCTTTTGCTGTCCCTCCAGCCGGAACTCCAGCCTGTCATTTCATCTTGTGGAGAACCCTGCAACTTTGCGATCGCTTTTGCAATTGCTGCTCACCACTGGCAGATTGATTCCCATACGGCTCTTTTAGGATACTTGCATAGCTGGATCGCAAACTTAGTCAATGCAGGAGTGCGATTGATTCCATTAGGACAAACTCAAGGACAACACCTGTTACTCAATTTATATCCACAGATGGAAAAAGCGGTAGATGCAATTCTACAACAAAAAGAGGAGGATTTTGGAAACTGTGGTTGGGGGTTAGCGATCGCCAGTATGAATCATGAAACGCTTTATTCAAGGTTGTTTCGCAGTTAGGCTCCTGCGAAAATAGGACGAACTCTGCCGCTGCCACGCTCATCGAAACGGCCAGGCTTTCTACCGCTACCCCGCTCTTCTAGGCAATCGAATAGAGCGATGAAAATTGCTTCAAGATGAAGAACTAAGGTAGTGTAAGGTGTAAAAAGGCAGTCTAAAGCGTTCATAGTATTCTCAACTACTTTAAGGGTGTTATTTGCAGTAAAGTCTGAATTTTGGGTTGGGAAAGAAGTGTCTGACCCAGTTTGTTGGATGTCCTTTGGGGATACACGCTAATCCCTGATGATTCCCGTTTCTCAAGGTCTAAATCATGTCCACCTGAGAAACTGGACGCAGGAGTATAGACTTTTGTTTCCAAGCAAAAGTTCAGACCATACACCTTATAGTTACCTTTGACTAGCCGCCGAACCGGAGAAAATTATGCAAACCTTTCGCGTTGGAATTGCAGGCCCTGTAGGTTCTGGAAAGACTGCCCTCGTTGATGCGCTTTGCAAAGCGCTGCGGCAGCAGTTTAATCTTGCGGTGGTGACGAATGATATTTACACCCAAGAAGACGCGCAGTTCTTAGTGCGGAGTCAAGCTTTGGAGCGCGATCGCATTGTGGGAGTTGAGACGGGTGGCTGTCCGCACACGGCAATTCGGGAAGATGCCTCGATTAATTTAGTGGCGATCGAGCAGCTAGAGCAGAAATTTTATCCGCTGGATCTCGTTTTTGTAGAAAGTGGCGGCGATAATCTAGCCTCTACCTTCAGTCCAGAACTCGTAGATTTAACGATCTATGTGATTGACGTTGCGGCAGGAGACAAAATTCCCCGCAAGGGCGGCCCCGGCATCACCAAATCTGATCTGCTGGTGATCAACAAAATTGACTTGGCGCCCCTGGTCGGTGCAGATTTAGGCGTAATGGAGCGAGATGCTGCAAAGATGCGGGGCAGCAAACCCTTCGTCTTTACCAACCTCAAGACTCAGCAGGGGTTGGAAACCGTGATTAACCTGATCGCTCTGCATATGGGCAAGCCTGATATGGGCAAGCCTGTCTCTCCACAGCTTGCTTCCCATAAATAGACTGCTATTTTCTGCGGGTTCATAAAACTTAAAAAAGATCATCTATCCCTGGCAGTAGACTAGCTGTGCAGTTGTATCTAAGGCTACAACTAGCACCCTGCTCAGGTTCTAACATCGCAAAAGCGTGATGTGGCAAATAGTTTTCCCTCTATGAGGAGTGTGTAATTTTTAAGATGAATAGGCAATTTGGTCGGCGTAAGTTTCTGCTGTATGGTTCTGCTACCTTGGGAACGAGTATTCTACTCAAGGCCTGTGCCAGTAGCCCCACCACCAGCGAGTCTCCTGCGGCTAGCGCAGCAAGTTCTGATGCTTCTGCCTCTCCAGCAGCGGCGGCTGGCGATGTGATTAAGGTCGGCATTCTGCATTCTCTTAGCGGCACGATGGCGATCTCCGAGAAGAGCGTGGTGGACTCGACGCAATTGGCGATCGAAGAAATCAACAGCGCAGGCGGCATCGGCGGCAAGCAAATTCAGGCGATTTTGGAAGACGGCAACTCTGATTGGCCTACCTTTGCTGAAAAAGCCAAAAAGTTGATTGATGAAGATCAGGTCGTCGTGATCTTTGGCTGCTGGACTTCGGCTAGCCGTAAAGCTGTACTGCCTGTGTTTGAAGAGAAGAATCACATGTTGTACTACCCAGTGCAGTATGAGGGTCAAGAATGCTCCAAAAATATTTTCTACACAGGTGCCGCGCCCAACCAGCAAATTGAGCCATCTGTAGATTGGCTGCTGGAAAACAAGGGTAAAGATTTCTACCTCGTGGGTTCTGACTACGTTTTCCCTCGTACCGCTAACACCATCATCAAGGCACAGCTAGCGGCCAAGGGTGGCAAAACCGTAGGCGAAGACTATCTGCCTCTCGGCAATACCGAAGTTGCGGCTATCATCGCAAAAATTCGTTCGGCGCTGCCCAACGGTGGGGTAATCTACAACACCCTAAACGGTGACAGTAACGTTGCATTCTTCAAGCAAATGCAGGGCGCGGGCTTGACGGTCGATAAGTATCCTGTCATGTCTGTGAGTATTGCCGAAGAAGAAGTTAAGGCGATCGGTGTAGACTTCCTCAAGGGGCAGTATGCGGCGTGGAATTACTTCCAGACGGTAGAATCTCCCGAAAACAAAAAGTATGTGGATGCGTTCAAAGCCAAGTATGGCGCAGAGCGAGTCACCAATGACCCCATGGAAGCAGCCTACATCTCGGTCAACATTTGGAAGCAGGCGGTTGAAAAAGCGGGATCTGCTGGAACGCCAACCGATTTGGAGAAAGTGCGGGAAGCTGCTTACGGTCAGGCCTTTGCTGCTCCAGAAGGGCCGGTGAAGATGAATTCTAACCACCATATTTCCAAGACTGTGCGGATTGGGGAAGTCAGGGATGACGGGTTATTCAGTATTGTCTACGAAACCGCTCAACCCGTCGATCCGCTGCCCTGGAACCAGTATGTTGCTGAAACCAAAGGTTACACCTGCGACTGGACAAAGACAGGCGTAAGCGCTCCGGACACACCCGGTAAATTCAAGGGCTAATCGCCAAACAAAGGACTGAAGCGACTAGCTCTCAGTCCTTCGTTCTAAGGATCGTGTACAAAATAAAACCCAATAGTTTTTTGGAAGTG
>NZ_JCACIN010000081.1:105108-187637 GCF_059504425.1 Drouetiella sp. | reverse complement strand
TTTTTGTCTACACAACCCGATCTAATTTGCTCTCGCAAAACTGTCTGAACTATTGTTATAGCTATAGCCAGCCTAGTTAGGACGTAAACTATAAGAATTCCCCTAGACCCCATCCTCGTCCAATGGCTCAACCCTATAGTGATGATTTCCGGCAAAAAGTGATGGAAGCGATTGAGTTGAACGGGTTTAAGAAAAGTGAGGTGAGCCAAATGTTCAATATCAGTCGCAATACGATTAACTTATGGTTCCAGCGTCGAGCCGAAACAGGGGATGTTAAACCCAAGCCGAGACCAACCTCCTCTCCAACAGCCAAAATCACCGATTGGGAGAAGTTTCAAAACTTTGTCAAAGAGCATGGGGATAAAACCCAGAGCGAAATGGCAGAGTTATGGGAGGGGGAGATCAGTCAACGAACCCTTTCGCGGGCATTGGAGAAGATTGGGCATAGCCGTAAAAAAAACATACGGATATAGCCAACGCGATGAAGCTAAGCGGGCAGACTTTATAGCGCAACTGGAAGACGCTAAAGCGCCTCACTTGATCTATGTGGATGAATCGGGCAGGGATGAACGCGATAATTATGGCTACGGGTACTCTCCAGTGGGGGAACGCTTCTACGACCTCAAATCGGGTCGGCGGCAGGGGCGGGTGAATATGATCGCTGGGTACCGTAATGGTCAACTGATTGCCCCTTTTACGATCGAGGGAGCCTGTAACCGGACTGTGTTTGAAACCTGGCTCGAAACCTGCTTGATTCCAGTGCTACAACCGGGTGAGTGGGTGATTGTCGATAATGCGACGTTTCATCATGGCGGTCGCATTGCCCAATTGATTAAACAGGCAGGGTGCAAACTCGTTTACCTGCCTCCCTATTCGCCAGACCTCAATCGGATTGAAAAGTGTTGGGCTTGGCTGAAGAGTCGCATTCGCAAACTCTTACGCGACTCGGATAATTTGCGCGATGCGATGGAATCCGTTCTCAAACAAGCAGTGTCCTAATGGAGGTGGCTACCGCTATATCTGCGACGATGGCTCGACCGATCGCACCCTCGACATCGCCCAATCCCACGCCTGTCAAGACGATCGCAGGTTTTAGAGTTTGAGTGCAATTTATTGAAATTTGTACGCCAGATTCCATTGAGGTACCAGATCTATATTTTTTAGGTATATACCAGTTCCCATGTTTTTACTCCAGAGCGAGCAACACTTCAGGGATTTTAATTCCGTCGTTGCCGGAAAAACTTTTGAAACTCCACTGCCCAAAATCCGATCGTGCTGAGGCTCAAACAGATCGCTAAGTCTTCAAGTGGCAGAGCTTGGGTATGGAAAAATTCCTGCATCCACGGCACGTAAATGACGACTATTTGCAGAACAAAAGTCGTCAAAACGGCAATCAGCAGTGGCTTATTGGTCAAAAATCCGCGACGCATCAGCAGCTCTCGATCAGAGCGCATAGCAAACGCCAAACTCATCCGAGAAAAGGCAAGGGTGACAAATACTAGAGTTTGCCAATTTTGCCAGCCTGAGGTAAAGCCATGATAGCCCAGCCATAGGAACGCAGCTCCCATCAGCGTCCCGACCCAAATAATATCTCTACCAATGCCTCGACTAAAAACGCTTTCACCCGGTGAATAAGGTGGACGCTTCATGACATTATCTTCAGCAGGTTCCACACTCAGGGCGATCGCCAATAGCCCATCCGCCAGTAGATTAATCCAGAGAATCTGAATCGGCTGAAGCGGCAACGGCATCGCGAACAAAGGTGCGAACAGCATAATTACCACGCCGCTCACGTTACCCGTCAAACTATAGCGAATGAACTTGCGAATGTTATCGTAGATGACCCGCCCTTCCTCTACAGCCGCCACGATCGTCGAAAAATTATCGTTGAGCAACACCATATCGGCAGCCTCCTTGGCAACATCGGTTCCGGCAATTCCCATTGCCACGCCGATGTCAGCCTTGCTCAGAGCAGGCGCATCGTTGACCCCATCCCCTGTCATCGAAACAATCTGTCCCCGATTTTTCAGTGCCTCCACAATTCTCAGCTTCTGATCCGGCGAGACCCGCGCATAGACCGACACCGACTCCACCTGTTCCTCCAGCTGCTGAGGCGAGAGTTGCGAAAGCTGTTGTCCAGTCAGATATTTTCCGTCTTTAGAAATCGTCAACTCTTCAGCAATATGTTGCGCCATCAGCGGATGATCGCCCGTGATCATCACAGTCCGAATGCCCGCCTCAGCGCAAGTTTGCACAGACTGCTTAGCTTCAGGTCGCGCCGGATCAAGCATTCCCACCAGCCCTACATAGGTCAACTCTTGCTCGATCGCTCCCTGCGCCCCTTTCTCCGGCAACTCTTGAAGCAGCCGAAAGGCTACACCCAAAACGCGAGTTCCGGATGCAGCCAGCTTATCGTTCGCCTCTCGAATCCGTTTCTCCCAGCTTGCATCCAGTGGCTCAGTCCGATTGCCCGTCCACACCTGACTCGACTGTTGCAGCAACCCATCAACTGCCCCTTTCGTAAACACAATGTAAGCAGAGACAGGCAGTTCAGAAAAATTGCCTAGCTGCTCTTTCAGAGGAGACTGAGACCCCTTCACATCGCTGAAGCGATGGACAGTGCTCATGCGCTTGCGATCGGAATCAAAAGGCACTTCTGCCACCCGTGGAAAGAGCTGTTCTAGAGCAGACTTCTCCAGACCCATCCGATCTGCCGCCACCACTAGCGCAATTTCTGTCGGATCGCCGATCGCCCTAGAGGCTCCATCTTCCTGCGATTCAGCGCCCGCATCACCAGCCAGCATAGCGTTGTTGCACAGAGCGCTACCGACTAGAGTAAGGGCAATCGGCGAATCTAGTTCTGAACCTGATCCGGGCTGAATAGTAGACTCCCGACCATCCATCAGTGAAGTTACTTGAGCAAAGCTCTCCTTCAGATCTACCTGATGTCCAGCCAGCGCTAGAATCGTTACCGTCATGCGGTTCTCAGTCAAGGTTCCGGTCTTGTCCGAACAAATCGTCGTGACAGAGCCGAGCGTTTCCACCGCAGGCAGCTTGCGGATCAGCGCCTGTCGCTTCAACATCCGCCGTGCCCCGATCGCCAGTGCAATCGTCACCACCGCAGGCAACCCTTCTGGAATCACCGCCACGGCAAGACTCACAGCCGTCAGAAACATGTCATTAAAATTTTCCCCTCGCAGCAGCCCAAACGCAAAAATGATGGCCACCAAAGCGATCGCCGCCAACGCCAGCCGCTTACCCAACTGATCCAAGCGCTTCTGCAAAGGAGTTTGCTGTTGTTCAACAGACTGCATCGAATCCGCAATCTTGCCCAACTCCGTGCCCATGCCCGTCTCAGTAATAATCGCTTTGCCACGCCCATAGGTAGCAATAGTGCCCATAAACACCATGTTGTAGCGATCGCCCAGGGGTAGCTCCTCGCCCGACAGAATTTCCGCACTTTTTTCGATCGCCACCGCCTCGCCCGTGAAAGCAGACTCTTGAGTGCGGAGATTGATGCTTTCTAGCAATCGACCATCTGCCGGAATCTGATCGCCATCCTCAATTTGAATCAAATCTCCCACCACTAGATCGCGAGCCTCAAGCGATTGCCACTCATGCGATCGACAAACTCGTGCCTTGGGCATTGCCATCTTTTTTAGCGCCGCAAACTCCTGACCCGCCTGATACTCCTGCGTGAAGCCCAAAATAGCGTTGAAGACGACGATCGCCATAATCGCAACGGCATCCTGCAAATCACCCAGCAGCGCCGACACCACAGCCGCCACAATCAGTACCACCACCGTTGTGGCAATCAATTGCTCCCACAGCATCAGCCAAGGGCTTTTAGGAGGCTGTGCCGTCAGTTCATTTGCTCCCTGCTGCGACAATCGCTGGTTAGCCTCATCTGTACTCAGTCCGCCAACGCTATCTGTGCCAAGTTGCTGCACGACCTGAGATGCTTCAAGCTGATACCAGTCACTCATGAGGCTAGTAAGGAGGGGAAATGTTTGCCACTTAGATTAAACCACAAGTATTCTTGGCGCTTCTGGCTAGAGAGCGAGATGAAATCAGATTTCCTTAAAGCTGTTTACAATTCTTAAACATTACGTTACATTTATTTACATAAGAGCTGAAAGCAATCCAATCAGAGCGAGAAAAAAATCATGAGAAGTGGCGTTGTAACTGAAGAACAAGGCAGACAAAATATCTACGCGGTTGAACCTCAGGTGTATATAGACGCTGAGTCTCGCGTTGGATTCACCGAATATGCCGAAATGTTAAACGGACGCTTGGCAATGATCGGTTTTGTATCCATGCTGGCGTTAGAGGTTGTTACTGGTCATGGTCTTCTGAGCTTGCTTTCCAGCCTGTAGTTTTCTACTTCCCTACTCATAAAACTCTGAGAAATACCCTCGTTAATCTCATCTCCCAATTTTGCGAAGCTTTGGTAGACATGAATGTCTACCAAAGCTTTTTTAGTGACTGTGCTCTTTAGCAGATGTATTCGTTTGTTGGGAAGAAGACTAAGCTGGGGAACTGTAGGCTGGGGAACTGTAAAACAGCGGCAATGCCACCCAAGAACCAGCGCTATGAGACTTCGGAAACCTAACTGGATAGCATTCTGCAACCGAGCCTTGCTCCAGAGAAAAACCACAAGGATACGATCGCCTCGTTACCGACAACTTTGGCTGACTATCTTCAGCGTCTTAGTTATGGCGATCGCCCTACCGAGCATAGCCACCGATCGCCCAATTCAGCCTTGGCGAAAAGCTTCAGCAAACCCTCCTGCCCTGAGCCAATCTGCCACAGATACCGCTTTTCTCCTGCATCAAGGCAAGCAGCGCTACGAATCTGGACAGTTTGCTGAAGCAGCTGAGCTGTGGCAGCAGGCGGTTATCAGCTCACAGATCATAAACTCACAAAACGATCGCCTCAATCATGCGATCAGCCTCAACTACCTATCTTTGGCACAGCAGGCTCTAGGCAAATGGGATGCGGCGAGTCAAGCGATCGATAGCAGCCTGACGCTGCTGCAATCTAATTTAAGTCCAGAAGCAAAACTCCCAGAAGCAAAACTCATTCTGGCTCAAGCCCTCAATACTCAGGGTAGCCTTCAGTTTGCGCGAGGTCAGACCGAGACAGCACTTGAAATCTGGCAAAGAGCAGAACGCACCTACACTGAATTGGGCGATCGCTTCGGCACCTGGGGCAGCCAGCTCAACCAGGCTCAGGCTCTGCAAGCTCTAGGACTATTTCAAAAGGCACAAGCCTTGCTAGAGCAGGTAAATCAGCAGCTTCAGGCTCAGCCTTCAGCGCTAGCAGCAGCAACGCTCCGTAGCCTAGGTTCCCTCTGGCAAGAGATGGGCAACTTATCAGCCGCACAAAATGTCCTACAGCAGAGTCTAGCCATTGCCCAGCAGCTCCATCTTCCTGCCGAAATCAGTGCCGTGCAGATTAATCTGGGCAACACGCGACGGGTGCTCAATCAACCCGAAGCCGCCCTACAGTCCTACCAACAAGCCGCTGAAATTGCTCCAGGAGCGATCGCCCGTCTAGAAGCTCAAGTCAACCAGCTCAGCTTGTTGCTCGATCTCAAGCGTCAGTCCGCAGCGCAAGAGCTAATCGAGCAAATTCAGCCCCAGCTAGATCTCCTGACGCCCAGCCGCAAGGGTATCTATATCCAGGTGAATTTTGCCATAAGCTGGGGCAAATTTTTGGCTAGCAACGCTCCGCAGCGCAGTCAGCCTCAGCATAATCATCTCTTGCCAGTTGCCCGCCATCTTACAACGGCTCTCCAACAGGCGCGCACCCTCCGCGATTCCAGAGCCGAATCCTATGTCTTAGGAGAACTAGCCGCCTTATACGAACAAACTCATCAATGGCAAGAAGCTCAGCAGCTTACCCAGCAGGCTCTGCTAATTGCGCAATCCCTCAATGCCCCTGAAATCACCTATCGCTGGCAATGGCAGCTAGGGCGGCTACAAAAACAGCAGGGCGATCGCTCCAGCGCCATAGCCGCCTACACAGATGCCATGCACCTTCTCAAATCCCTTCGTAGCGATCTGGTTACAAATAATCAGAATGTTCAGTTCTCCTTTCAAGACAAAATAGAACCCATCTACAGAGAATTAATTAATCTACTCGTGGAGGGCGATCGCCTGAGCCAAGCCGATCTTAAGCAGGCACGCGAAGTTATTGAGGCACTGCAACTCGCAGAACTCAACAACTTCTTTCGATCGGCTTGCCTAGATGCCCATCCCAGCCAAATTGATCAGGTTGATCCCACAGCAGCTGTGCTCTATCCGATCGTTCTGGTCGAGCGTCTAACGGTGATCCTATCTTTGCCAGAGCAGCCGCTCACTGCCTACAGCAGCCCCATCTCCCGGCAGCAGGTCGAGACAGTTTCCGAGAATATGCTGGAATCCCTAAACCCTCTCTTCGCGGATTCCGAGCGTCTGCGCCTCTCTCAGCAAATGTATGAATGGCTAATTCGTCCAGCAGAAACTGCTCTAAAACAGAGTGACATTAAAACGCTGGTTTTTGTCTTAGATGGCAGTTTGCGCAACTTGCCGTTAGCAGCCTTGTTTGATGGAAAGCAGTATCTAGTAGAGCAATACAGCATCGCCATCACGCCGGGATTGCAGTTACTGGAGCCACGATCGCTCACCTCAAAACAGCGGCTTGAAGTGCTAATCGGCGGCATTACAGAAGCTCGTCAGGGGTTTGTAGCTCTGCCCGGTGTCGCCCAAGAATCTGACCAAATTGCTTCCGAGCTGACAGCAAACGTTCTGCTCAACCAAAAGTTTACCTACAGAAATCTGCAACACCAGGCGCAGGAAACCGCCTTTCCGTTAGTGCATCTGGCAACCCATGGTCAATTTAGCTCTGAATCTAGCGACACTTTTCTGCTGACCTGGGACGATCGCCTCACGATTGAAGAACTTCGAGAACTGCTGCGATCGCGTGCTGAATCCAACGCAGCGCCCATTGAACTACTGGTTCTCAGCGCTTGCCAAACGGCAGAAGGCGATCAGCGGGCGACTTTAGGGCTGGCAGGTTTAGCGGTGCGATCGGGCGCACGCAGCACTCTAGCCACCCTCTGGTCAGTCAACGATGAATCCACCGCTAAACTCATGGTGCAGTTCTACCAAGCGCTGACTCAGCCAGGACTCAACAAATCTCAAGCGCTTCGCCAAGCCCAGCTCGCATTGCTCAAAAATTCTCAATATGCGCACCCATACTATTGGGCACCCTTCATTCTGGTGGGAAACTGGCTCTAATCCATACTAAAGTGCAGAATTTATATGCGTGTACTCTCTTAGATTTAGGTATAAAATAAATTAACAAGATGCAAAATATACGCTAATTAGCTCAAGACTTGAACTTTCCTTTAAGGCTATTCTAGTAGTCTCCTGAAGCGTTATCTACCGTATATGGACAAGCTGAAGCAGTCATCTTTATCAGTATCTATTTTAACTAGCTTCTGGCTTGGAGGGCTGCTGTTTTCTATGCTGCCTGCCTATGCCGGATCAACGGTAACATTCAATCCTCCCCGTGGGGGCGCACCCCAGCAAACCAGGGGCGGCGCCTCCCGTGGCGATACCGAACCTCAACTGATAGCGCTGACCCCCCATTCCGCCTCTGGTCTGACGCTCAAAGCCTACCCAACATTTTTTGTCTATATCCCCCCGACTGCTGCACAGAAAGCTTTTTTTAGCTTGCGGGATGAAGCCGGACAGGTGACTTATCAAACTACCCTTTCCATTGCTGATCTGCCGATCGCCTCAGGCGGTATCCTGCGCGTTGATCTGCCTGATAATGCACCTGCCCTACAAGTTGGTAAATCTTACCAGTGGGGAATTGCCCTGCTTACCTCTGGAAAATTAAGACCCGACAGCCCCTTCATCACGAGCTGGATTCAACGTAGACAGCCTTCCACAATAATTGCTGATGCTGAACCCTCTCTAGAGAATGCCGCTCTCTATGGCAGCTCTGGAATTTGGTATGATGCGCTGTCTACTCTAGCCGATTTGCGGCAGCAACAGCCTAACGATGTCGAACTCACCACAATCTGGCAGAACCTTCTAAACTCAGCCGAACTCAACTCTGTCCCTTCGGCGCTTTTGCTCAAAGCTCCATAAATCAGCACTTCTCAATTCCTGAATTCAGTTGTGGGCAGTTCTCGAAAAATAATGACTTACAGCAATTTTCAATTGCATAAGCCATTATTTTTTAGAAGCCTTGCAGAGCGCGGCTTCTAAAAAATAACCCACCCTTAACCCAGCGCAAAGCGCTGTAAATATTACTCTAAATACTACTATTTAGCTGTGAATCTAGGCTCAGAGAACTGTTCCTCAACAATGGGTACTCTAAGAGCAGAGAATCGGGTTGTCAATTGAGTATGGGTCAAAACAGCTGGCAGAGGCGGCGACGATCGCTCAAGCAAACCTTGCGGCAGGAGTGGCAAAGTCTGGCGATCGCACCCACCGTGGCACTGCTAATCATCGGACTTAATGGGTTAGGCTTTCTGCAAGGGTCAGAATGGGCAGTCGTTGACCAGTTTTTTCGCTGGCGATCGTTTCCGCCTCTAGACGATCGCATTGTTGTGATCACAGTCGATGATCAGGACAATACCCAGATTGGTCATTGGCCGATTCCAGACGAAGTCTTAGCAGAGGCGCTCCTCAAAATTGAGGCACAGCGTCCTAGATTTGTAGGTCTAGATCTCTACCGAGACTTATCCGTTGGCTCTGGGCAGGATCGCCTAGAATCTGTATTCAAATCAAACCCAAATTTAATTGGAATTGAAAAGCGATTTGGGGGACAGCAAGTTCCTCCGCCCAAAGCTTTAGCACAACTAAACCAAACAGGCATCGCTGACCTCATTGAAGATGCTGACGGCACAGTGCGTCGAGGATTAATTTCTGCTAGGGATGATCAAACGGGGCAAGTCTACCTCAGCTTGAGTGCTGTCATAGCGCTTAAGTATTTAGAAAGCGAAGGGATACAGTTGGAACCCATAGAGGGTACATCTCAGCTCAAGCTAGGTCGTGCTCACTTTTCTGCATTCAGCGGTAACGATGGAGCCTACGTAAACGCAGATGACAGTGGCTATCAAATTTTAATGAACTGGCAAAACCTGCCCTCACAGTTTCGCACCCTCTCTATGACGACCGTACTGAAGGGAGAAATTCCGCCCAACCTTTTGCGCGATCGCATCGTCTTAATTGGCTCTACCACCGAAAGTACCCATGATTTTTTTTGGACTCCCTACACGACCAGCCGCATCAACAAACTTAATCGGATGCCGGGCGTTTTTATCCACGCAAACTTAATCAGTCAAATTCTTAGAGCCGCGCTTGACGGTCAACCTTTTATCCAGGTTATGCCAGATTGGGTAGAGCAGACCTGGATTCTACTTTGGTCATTCATCGGGTGGCAAGTGAGCCGATATGGGCTGCAAACCAACGGATTCACTCAATGGCTGTTTTACGGCAAAACCATTCTGTTAACCCTGGGAGTTGGGGGCGGACTGGTGTTCATCAGCTATCTGCTGTTTCTAGGAAGTCTGTGGATTCCAATAGCTGCCCCCCTGTTGGGTTTAACCTTCTCAGCATTGGTCAGTATTGGTTTGCATAATCAAAAACTTCAGCATCTTGCCTACATCGACAGCCTGACTCAGGTTGCCAACCGCCGCTACTTTGATCAATTTCTCGCAGAGCGATCGCATACTGTCGGAGATTTATCCGTCATCTTGTGCGATATTGACTGCTTCAAAACCTATAACGATACCTACGGGCATCAGGCTGGAGACGACTGCCTCCAACAAGTTGCTACGGCTCTACGGCAAGCAGTCCGCAAATCTGATCTGGTCTGCCGCTACGGCGGAGAAGAATTTGCAATCATCCTGCCTTACACCGATCTCACCCTAGCAGCGCAGGTTGCAGAGCGAGTCCTGAGCAAAGTCCGATCGCTCAACATGGTTCACATCAACTCGCTTGCTCAGCCCTACGTGACATTAAGCTGTGGCATTGCCTGGGTTGCCATTAGCAAACAGCATCTACAGAGTCCCGATTGGTCGCCTGTGAGCCTACTGGCAGAAGCCGATGCAGCGCTGTATCAAGCCAAAACCAGTGGACGCGATCGATATGTCATTCGCTGTTAGGCACTGCTTAATCGGGGGATAAATTTTTTGAGAGAGGGGTGCCCCTCTCTCAAAAAATTTATCCCCACAATCAGCAACATTCGCTGTTAGTCTTTAATCGAATTGCGCTCCCAGAAGACGCCTTCGGCATAGCCTTGAATTGTTTTATTCTGATCAGCGATCGCCAATCTCTTTTCTGCCATACAGCCATACAGCGGGTCAAGTTCGACTCCAACATAATTTCGTCCCGTTTTCTTCGCCACCACGGAGGTCGTTCCTGATCCCAAAAATGGATCAAAAACCCAGTCATTCAGATTGGAGCTAGCAAGGATAATTTTGGCTAAGAGCTTCTCAGGCTTTTGTGTCGGATGATCGGTGTTTTCGGGCATCGACCAGAAAGGAATTGAAAGGTCAGTCCAAAGATTAGAAGGATGGGTGAGGCGATAGTTGCCGTTCTCAGTCTTCTCCCAATCTTTAGGACTGCCCGTAGCATCCGTGTAAGGCGCGATCACTTTTCGCCTCAGCTTCACCGCCTCTAGATTAAAGGTGTACTGCTCTGAAACCGTACAAAACCAGATTTGCTCAGAGCAATTTTTCCAGTTTGCCTTAGCGCCTCTGCCCTTCTCCCGCTCCCAGGTGATGCAGTTGCGAATCGTCAGGTATTGCTCCGCCACAAGCTGAATTGCCGCAGACGATCGCCAGTCGCCGCAGATATAGACCGAAGCCGTAGGCTTGAGAATTCTCAGCAACTTCGGCAACCAGGATTCTAGCCAGGTTTGGTACGCTGCTAGCGATCGCTCCCGAAAACGCTCTGTGCCAAAAGATTTGGTTAGGTTATAGGGCGGATCAATGAACAGCAAATCGACAAATTGGGTAGGCAGCCAGTCAAGAATTTTAAACAAATCTTGGCTGATGGTTTTATTTTGCAGATCAGGGGGGGCGATCGCGCCTTCTAGCTTCAAGAGCCGCTGAGTGTAGCGCTGTATTTCTTCTGTGGATAACGTCAATGTCCGGTTTCGAGGCGCTCTGAGCTTTTCATTTGGCTTAGCATCTGGCTTTTCATCAGTCATTCTGGCTCCTCATCACCCACCGGATCGAATACCACTATGAATAGCGCATCAGGAGTCAGTCGCTTCAAAGTTGTGGCATATCCATCAGCATCAGAGCGGCTGTGGAAACGGGCAACGACAATGCGCTGCATTTTGGGCAGCAGCCGAATTACCGCCCAGTGATGGAGGCAATCCCTATATCGGGACGCTTCGCGAACGCGATAGGTCATAATAAATTTGTCTCCAGCAGAATATGGAGCCTGAGCCAGCACCCCGGAGCCTGAGAAACTTGGGAGTGCTGGCTTTCAGCTATTTTTGAAATCAATGTTCATCACCTTGAACAGCTTAATCATACCTCAAGCGTTCATCACCTTGAACATTTACTTAGTCAGAAGCCTCTGACACTATATGAGGCATGGGAAGAGCCGGAAAAGCTTTAAGACAGGTGCTTGAAACCTATGGTATTAGCCAAAATCGGCTAGCGGTAACTATGGGCGCTGGGCGATCGACCGTTCATTACTGGTTCAACAACACGCAAGATCCAACGGCTGAGTCACTTCTTCAAATCATTGAAGCGCTCCAAAAAATCGATGAGGCTGCGGCTAAGGATTTTGTTAGGCTTTATTTGGGCGATATTATTGACATTATTGAAGGCGAAGCTTCCGAAGACGATCAAATGTAGATGCCTCACTATGTCTCCACGCCTGCGAGTCACTGTTACTTTGCCAGAAGATATTTATCAAGCTCTGACAGAATAAGCTTTGCGCGATCGCCAAGAAGCATCAGGCGAAACGAAGGACGATCGCCCTGCTTAAGATTAGCGATCGCTCCTTCAACCCTTCAAAGTTGTACAATTGTCGGTTGTATTTGGGCGTGAACCTTGATCGAACGCTACACCCTGCCCGAAATGGGCGATTTGTGGACGGAAAACTATAAGCTGAAAACCTGGCTGCAAGTAGAAATTGCGGTGTGTGAGGCACAGGCAGAGCTGGGCTACATTCCCGCTGAGGCAGTGGAGACGATCAAGGCGAAGGCAAATTTTGACGCGGCGCGGGTGCTAGAAATTGAGAAGGAAGTCAAGCATGACATGATCGCCTTCCTCACCAACGTCAATGAATATGTGGGCGAAGCAGGACGCTACATTCACCTGGGCATGACTAGCTCTGATGTGCTAGACACGGCTCTGGCGCTACAGCTCGTCGCTAGTCTAGATGTGATTATGACCCATGTAGAGCGGCTGATTCAGGCGATTCGCTATCAGGCGCAGCAGCACCGTGACACTGTAATGATTGGGCGATCGCATGGCATCCACGCCGAACCCATTACCTTTGGCTTTAAGCTGGCGGGCTGGCTGGCGGAAATGTTGCGCCATCGCGATCGCCTCTGCGAACTTCAAAAAAGAATTGCCGTGGGCAAAGTTTCCGGTGCGGTCGGCACCTACGCCAATGTTGACCCGCAGATTGAGGCATTGACCTGTCAGAACTTAGGGCTAGAGCCTGACCCGGCATCAACTCAGGTGATCTCCCGCGATCGCCATGCTGAGTTTGTCCAGGCATTGGCGCTGATGACAGCCTCGATCGAGCGATTTGCTGTCGAGATTCGCAATTTGCAGCGCACGGACGTTCTCGAAGTCGAAGAATATTTCTCGAAAGGTCAGAAGGGTTCTTCGGCAATGCCCCACAAGCGTAACCCCATTCGATCGGAGCGGCTGACCGGGATGGCGCGGCTTGTGCGAGGACACGCGATCGCGGCTCTAGAAAACATTGCCCTCTGGCATGAGCGCGATATTTCCCACAGCTCGGTGGAGCGGGTGATGTTTCCCGACTGCTGCATTCTCACTCACTTCATGCTGGTAGAAGCCACAGATTTAATCAAGACGCTGCTGGTCTATCCCGAAAATATGCGGCGCAATATGAACCTCTATGGCGGCGTGGTCTTTAGTCAGCGGGTGTTGTTGGCATTGGTAGACAAAGGGCTAAGCCGAGAAGAGGCTTATGCGATCGCCCAATCTAACGCCCACACTGCTTGGAACAAGGAAGATGGCGATTTTCATACGCTAATTGCCCAAGATCCGCGCGTCACGGCGCACCTTTCGCCTGAAGAAGTAGAGGCTTGCTTTGACCCGAAGGCGCATCTGAAGAACCTCGATCGCGTCTATCAACGGCTGAATATTTAGTGCCAATGGCTACCTCAGTTTCCCCCTACATTCCTTTTGCCAGACGGGAACGCAGCTTATGCGATCTGCCAAAGTAGGCAGGTTCTCGGCTGCGTCCTAGTCAAGAAGTGAGCTGTATACGTTACTCATCACCCGCCGCAAATAACCTCCGCATCCTAACTAATCAACCTTTGGCGGTCGGTGTGCATGGGTGCTTTATGCAGCGATCGCAATTATGGTCTTTCCATTTCTAAAAATCCTGGGAAGAGATCCAAAGACATCGGTGCATCATGATAAAGCAAGCAGCGATAAATTCTCGTCTTCGTAGAATAATTTAATCACGTTAAAATCTCGACATCACAAATTTTCAACTTGT
The DNA here is from genome assembly GCF_059504425.1 of Drouetiella sp. Taxonomy (NCBI): domain Bacteria; kingdom Bacillati; phylum Cyanobacteriota; class Cyanophyceae; order Oculatellales; family Oculatellaceae; genus Drouetiella; species Drouetiella sp. The sequence continues at coordinate 173,910 of NZ_JCACIN010000081.1, read as the reverse complement.
GATGTCGAGCAGTTGCCAAGGCGAATTCCAATAACTTTCGGTTGATTTCCAAATACTAAGCTTAGATCGTGCAATCAGCATCTTTCGAGACAATCATCAAATTATTATCTTTTGCATATCCCTCATATATCACTCTGCGGAAGGAAAATTACCTTATGTACTGTGTAATTCCTGTATTATCTTAACTGATTAACATAACTCATTAGTCTCTAAAAGCCTTGCACTAAGCGGCTTTCAAGAATCCTAATATCGTCCATTTCATGTCTAACAAGTATCATCTAGTTGACAATTTATCGTTCACAGACCATTCGCAGTAAGTCAGGGGTGTTAGGGAAAGATTGTGAATACTAATTTACCATCTAAATGATGATAAATAGATGTGAAATGGATGACTCTATAACTGCTGAAAGCTATGTAGGATAAGCTTTCAAGCTGCTATAACGAACATACTTAAATAGTGCTCTTATAGATAATTTGTACAGCATAACTTGTTTTTCCTCGTCTAGAGTGATATACGAGGGTTAAGCTGGGAGTGATACGTCTCTCGGCTCCAAGAGTTTCGAGCATTTGGACGCTGGTTCTCCTCCAGGGGACTTTCACCCCATTAGTGTACGCCCATGCTGGGCGTACACAACACAGTGGAGCGGACGGTACAGATTCTTCGCGCTACGTTCTGAGTTTACTCGCCGCCGCTCACTTTAGCCGTTGTACTACTCCGGTGGTTTGTGCGTCTGGCAGAATTTGTGGTAAAGTCACCCAATTTTTTGGGAACCTTATTAGGTATGGCTGTAGCCTGTTTACTGGTGACGGCATAAAGTCTATTAGACGCGGGTCAGCTCTCCCATCCAAAACTATGACGCTTTCAGCAAGCCCCTCCCCTTACTCATTCCCTGAAATTTCGGGTTACACACTTGCAGAGCAGCTTTATCTGGGAAATCGTACAGCGGTCTATCGAGCGGTACAAACGGCGACTCAGCAGCCTGTAGTGATTAAGGTGCTGCGGCAAGACTATCCGAGTTTTAGCGAATTGGTGCAGTTTCGCAATCAGTATGTCATCACCAAACATCTCTCTATCCCAGGGATTATCCATCCCTTGAGTCTGGAATTGTTGGGGAATGGCCATGCACTGGTGATGGAAGATTGCGGCGGAGTGTCTTTAGGCGAATACATTCAGCAGCAGCCGTTAGATCTGGCGGATGTGTTGGCGATCGCTTTCCAACTGTCTGATATCTTGCATGATCTGCACCAGCATCGGGTGGTGCATAAAGATATCAAACCTGCCAATATTTTAATTCATCCAGAGTCGAAACAAGTCAAACTGATCGACTTTAGTATTGCTTCTTTATTGCCCAAGGAAACTCAGGAAATCCAAAGCACAAGCATTCTAGAAGGGACTCTGGCTTATCTGGCTCCAGAGCAAACCGGACGGATGAACCGAGGAATTGACTATCGGGCTGATTTCTATGCCTTGGGTGTCACGCTCTATCAATTGTTGACGGGAAAACTGCCGTTTGAGTCGGCAGATCCGTTGGAGTTAATGCATTGCCATATTGCCAAGCTACCTTTACCCGTGGATCAGGTGAATTCTGAGCTGCCTGGGATGGTTGCTGCGATCGTCAGCAAGCTGATGGCGAAAAATGCCGAGGATCGGTATCAAAGTGCCCTGGGTCTGAAACATGATTTGCAACAGTGTTTGACTCAGTGGAAAACCTGTGGTGATATCTCAGAATTTGCGTTGGGACAGCGAGATTTGAGCGATCGCTTTCTCATCCCCGAAAAGCTCTATGGTCGCGAATCAGAAGTTAAGACCCTACTCGAAGCCTTCGATCGCATAGCTGGCGATCCAAAATCCAAAATCCAAAATCCAAAATCCGAACTGATGCTGATAGCTGGGTTTTCCGGCATTGGCAAAACAGCGGTAGTGAATGAAGTCCATAAACCGATCGTGCGGCAACGGGGCTACTTCATCAAAGGCAAATTTGACCAGTTTAATCGCAACATTCCCCTGTCTGCCTTTGTGCAAGCTTTGCGCGATTTGATGGGGCAGTTGCTCTCAGAATCAGACGACCAATTGACACAATGGAAAGCCCAGATTTTATCTGCGGTGGGCGAGAATGGGCAGGTTCTGATTGAAGTCATCCCAGAGTTGGAGCAAGTGATTGGCAAACAGCCGCTTGCACCTGAACTGTCTGGCATCGCGGCTCAGAATCGATTTAATCTGCTGTTTCAAAAGTTCATTCAAGTCTTTACCACGCCAGACCATCCCTTAGCCATGTTTTTGGATGACTTGCAATGGGTGGATTCTTCATCGCTTCAGATGATCAAGCTCCTGGTGAATGACAACGGTTATCTACTCATGCTAGGTGCTTATCGCGACAATGAAGTGTCCCCATCGCATCCATTGATGATCACCGTTGACGAATTGCAGAAGGCTCAGGTGATTGTCCATAGAATGACGCTGGTGCCCTTAGCCTTTGACGATACTAATCATCTGGTTGCCGATGCCTTAAATTGCTCTAGGCAACTGGCACAACCCTTGACGGAACTCATTGTCGGCAAAACCAAAGGTAATCCCTTTTTTACCACACAGTTTCTCAAAGCCTTGCATGAAGAGGAGTTGATTACCTTTAATCGGGATTGCCGCTATTGGGAATGCGATATTGCGGAGGTGAAGGCGCGATCGCTCACCGATGATGTCGTCGAGTTCATGGCACTGCAATTGCAAAAATTGCCCGATGCCACTCAGCAGATCTTGAAACTTGCCGCTTGTATTGGCAACCAGTTTGATTTGGCAACCTTGGCGATCGTTTCAGAACAAGCAGCAACCGAGGTAGCAACTGCTTTATGGAAAGCTTTGCAAGAAGGGTTGATCCTACCCACCAGTCAGATTTACAAGTTCTTTCAGGGAGAACAAACGGAGACAGCGACAAGTCCTAATCCGAGCTATCGATTTTTGCACGATCGCGTGCAGCAAGCGGCTTATTTCTTAATTTCTGAAGAGCAGCCGCAAATTGTCCACCTCAAGATTGGGCAAGCACTTTTAAGTCACGTTTCACCCTTGCAACGCGACGAAAAGCTATTTGAGATTGTTAATCAGTGCAATTTAGGGATTGCACACACGACTTTAGAACAACAGGATCAGCTCATCTCTCTTAACCTTCAGGCAGCGAAGAAAGCCCGCCATTCGTCAGCCTATGCAGCAGCAGAACAATACTGTGAAGCTGCGCTCCAGCTGCTTCCGGCTAATGCGTGGCTGCAAGCTCCCAAACGCACATTAGATCTTTACGTAGAGGCCGCTAATGCAGCTTGTCTAGTTGGTAAATTTAACTGTGTTGACCAACGGATACGGACGATCCTCAGCCATACCGATCGCACTCTAGATCAAGTTCAAGCGATCGATATTCAGATCCAATCTTTAGTAGCGCAAAATCTCCTGGCAGAAGCGATTCAGGTCGCTTGCAGGGTATTAAGGATCTTGAATGTAGAATTGCCAACACAGCCAACTACAGAGCAACTGCAACCAGCCTTGGCTGACATCCAACAGCAATTAGAAGCGCTCGGAGATGTTACCCAGCTACCACCCATGAAGTATCCTGAGAAGCTAGCTGCCATGAATATTCTCAGCAGCATGGCATCGGCAGCCTATATCGGGGCACCCGCCTTGTATCCTTTGGTTGTTCTGAAGCAAATAGAACTATCATTGCAATTTGGTTTCGCAGTAGAAACGTCCTATGCATTTTCAACCTATGGCTTGATTCTTTGTGCCTTTGGCGGCCAAATTGCTGCTGGAAACTATGCAGCAGATATTGCATTAAGTTTGATGGGACAGTTTTCAGATCCCTCAGAAAAATCCAGATTCACGGCGAAAATTCTGAATTTGGTCTATACCTTTGTTCGGATTTGGCGTGATCATTTAGAAACAGGCTTAGAGCCTCTATTAGTAGGCTATCAGGCAGGCTTAGAATCGGGAGATTTTGAATTTGCAGCTTACTGTGCATTTAACCACTGTCAGCTTGCCTTCTTTGCAGGTGTTCATCTGGATGAAGTACTGCAAAAAATGCAGACTTACAATCAAGCAATTTCTAGCCTCAAACAATCTACTGCATTAAACTTTCATCAGATTGGGTATCAATCCATTCTCAATTGGGTAGGACAAAGTATCAACCCCCATCTGCTTGCAGGCGATATTTATCAAGAAGCAGAACGGCTCAAGCAACATCAAGCTGCAGGCGATCAATACTCAATTGCCACTGTTTATGTCCACAAATTAATCTTGATGTACCACTTTGCTGAGCCTGAAGCCGCACTAGAAGTTGCTCAAATAAGTGAAGCATTAATGGGTGCAATAGCAGGCACGGTTAAATTGGGTGTTTTTCATTTTTATTGTGCTTTGACTTTACTGGCAAATCCACCTCAGAATGCAGAGGTCATTACAAGCCATTTAGAAAAGCTAAAGCAATGGGCCATCCATGCCCCTATTACCTTCCTGCATAAATGTAATTTAATCCAAGCAGAACAATGCCGAATCTTGAATCAATATGCTGAAGCGATCTCACTCTACGATTGCTCAATTACAGGAGCAAAAGCCAGCGGTTATATCCAGGAGGAGGCTCTCGCCAACGAACTTGCCGCCAAATTCTACCTGGGATGGGGCAAAGAAAAAGTAGCAGCGGGCTATATGCAAGAAGCCTATTATTGCTATTCTCATTGGGGTGCAACCGCCAAAATTCTGGATTTAGAAACCCGCTATCCTAACTTATTAGGCCCTGTCCTACAACCCTCAGTGACACCCGCTGATGTGTTAAAAACCTTCATGACGATTTCGGCTCCGGTGCCATCCCTCCATTCTGAGTCTCGCTCCGATTCGAGTCATAGTAGCATCAACCAAGCCCTTGACTTTGCCAGTATTTTGCAAGCCTCCCAGGTTCTTTCTGGCACGCTCAAATTGGATGATCTACTGCATCAGCTTACCCAAATTATTTTGCAAAATTCTGGGGGCGATCGCTGTGCTCTTGTTCTTCCCGATGATACGGGTACCTGGCAGGTGCGGGCGATCGCGACCCCAGAAAAAACTCACCTCTGTGCAGAAACCTTAGAGCACAATACCACTCTGCCTGTCAAGCTGATTCAGTATGTCAAAAACACCCAGGAAGTGGTTGTTATTGACAATCTAGAAACCGATTTACCAATATTCGATGAATATTTGCAAATCCAACGGCCCAAAAGCGTATTGTTTTTGCCAATTCTGAATCAGGGTCGCTGTATCGGTATTGTATATTTGCAGAATCGTCTAACCCGTGGCATCTTTACCAATGAACGTACTGCAATTCTGAACTTCCTGTGTACCCAATTCGCCATCTCCCTCGAAAATGCTCGCCTGTATCAAGAGGTAGATACTCTGGCACAGGCGCTTAGACAATCATTAGACCTCAACACTCAAGAGTTAAACAAGACCCAACTCCAGCTACAGCTGGCTCTTGACTCCTCAAGCATTGGTCTATGGGATTGGAACATTCAGACTCATGAGCTGCTTCTTGATGCACAGTGGAAGCGCTTACTTGGCGATGAAGACCATAAACCTCAGAACCATATCACTGAGTGGTCTAGTCGTGTTCATCCTGAAGATTTAGAGGCTGCCAATGCGGCTCTGGCGCAACATTTACAAGAACAAACCCCTGTTTATGAACATGAACATCGCATCCTTGGCAAAGACGGGATCTATAAGTGGATTGGTGCCAAGGGGCGTGTCGTACAACGAGATCAAGCGGGTAATCCGATTCGCTTTGTTGGCACCTTTAGTGATATTAGCGATCGCAAAGCTACTGAAGTTGCCTTAAAAGCATTCCAAGAAAGATTGACCTTCTTAATCCAGGAAACGCCGATCGGCATCATCGAATGGAATACTGCATTTCAGGTGGTTAACTGGAACCCAGCAGCAGAGAAAATCTTTGGCTATCCGGCAGCGGAAATATTGAATCACCCTGCCGCTCAAATTGTGCCAGAATCCGACCGATCCCATGTCGCTGAGGTCATGGCTGCCCTAAACACTCAGCAGGGTGCCTACTATAGCCTCAATCAGAATATTCGCAGTGATGGTACCCTGATTACCTGTGAATGGATTAACACCCCCTTACGGGATGCAAAAGGCAATTCGGTTGGCAGTTTTTCGATGGTACAAGATATCAGCGAGCGTAAACAAGCCGAGCTTGCCCTCACCGAACTCAGTAAGCAACTCAAACAAGCCCAGGAAATTGCCCAACTGGGTCACTGGTTTTATGACCTAACTACTCAAAGACTCACTCGGTCAGAAGAAATCTTTCGGATTGTTGAACGCCCTTTTGAGCAAGGGGAAGCCAGTTTTGAAGAATACATTGAGTACATTCATCCTGAGGATCGTGCCCTTGTTTTAGAACGAGTCAATGATGCCCAAAAAGGCACTCCCCAAAACTTTGATCATCGCCTGCTCAACCCTGACGGGACAGTTCGCCACCTCAACTGCCGCATTGAATTAGAACAGAAAGGGGAACAAGTCTTGCAACTGTTCGGTGTGATCATGGATATCACAGAACGGGTTGCCGCCCAAGCACAACTGGAGACACTCTTAAATTGCACTCAACGCCAAACCCAAGAACTACAAGCTGCCTATCAAAAATTGCAAGAGGCGCAAGTGCAGCTAATTCAAGCTGAAAAGATGTCAAGTTTGGGACAGCTAGTGGCTGGTATTGCCCATGAAATCAACAATCCCGTTAGCTTTATCTACGGCAATCTAGAACCATTAGCAGAATATACAAACGATTTATTAAACATCATTTATTGTTATCAACATACCTATCCTGAGTCTACCGCCGAATTGAGTAAATTACTGTCAGATTTAGATTTACCCTTAATCATTGAAGATTTACCTAAAATCATTCAATCCATAAATACAGGAGCCTCTCGGATTCGAGGAATTGTTAAATCCCTGCGCACGTTTTCTCGTTTAGGTGAAGCCAACTTGAAGGAGGTCGATCTACATGAGAATATTGATAGCACCCTGATGATTCTGCAAAACCAGTTAAATGGTCGATCGGGAAATCCAGAAATCAAGGTGATTCGGAATTATGGAAATGTCTCTAAATTTGAATGTTACATCGGCTTACTCAATCAAGTCTTTATGAACCTGTTGGTGAATGGGATTCAGGCTATTGAAGCCCGACAAAACAGCGAGAGCGACCCCATCTATGAAGGAATTATTGGCATCACTACCAGTCAGGAGGAATCTGGAGCCGTTTTAATCTCAGTACAGGACAATGGCATTGGGATGACAGATGAAATCAAGGCAAAGATTTTTGAACCTTTTTTTACAACTAAATCCGTAGGAACTGGTACTGGTATGGGATTGTCAACTAGCCATCAAATTGTCACTAAGTACCATCAGGGTGAGATTGATTGCCGCTCCACTTTAGGTGAAGGAACGACATTTACAGTGCGCTTACCTCCGGCAAAAGAATCTGCAAGCCAGGAATAATTTGACTGCTGCAAATTGTTTACAACTGCCGATCGCGAGTTGATAGCCAATTCTGCATGAAAGGTTGCAGATAGACAGCTGTGGCGACGCGGTACAACAAATCGTTGCAGCGGCGGAATAAACATAGTTGATTGAGATGTCAAAGCTGCTAGCTGCCGCTGAACTCACACGTTAGACCGCTTCTATTTTTGGTATTTCTTGATGCTGTAAAACAGTACGATCGCCCCTTGCCGTAAGTTAAACTAATCAGAAACTTAACTCCTGTCTTCAAAGAAAAAGTTTAAACAAAGTGGCTACGGCCATATTTTTTGAGAGCTGTGCGAAGCGCAGCTCTCAAAAAATATCTGCCTTACAACCCGTTTAAAGGGGTGTCAATTCCATCAACCTCCGTCAACATCCCCACAAAAAAGAAGCCGTGAGTCACAGCTTCTCTACCTCATTATTTAAATCTAAGCTGCATGACTAGGGACGCGGCTGAGCCTGCGGAGTTTGCTGGGGACGGGGGGATGGCGCTGCACCCTGGGGAGCTTGCTGACCTTCAGCCGCCTGACCAAAATTGGGGTTTGCCTGCTGGAAAGACCGCGTAAACTGAATGCTGGCATCGGTGGGATCAAGCTGAATCTGCGTCAGGTCTTGATTGGTGCTAGTTTGCAGCGTTTCAATGAAGCCCTCAAGATTAATCACCTGAATCTTCATTTTTGCTGCTAGGTCAGGCTGCACCTCTTTCAAGCGATCGATCACCGCCTGCAACTCCTGGCGACCAAAATACATGGGCACGATTTGGCGATCGCCCTGCTGAATTGTCAGATATGCCCCATCTGGCTCAGAGGAACGCGCTGCGAACAGCGGGACACCCTGAAACTCTTGAGCATTCTGCTGACCCGACTGCTGTAAAACCGCCTTAGCAGCCTCTACTTCCTGCTCTACAGGAATGTAGACAAACTGTACCTCGTCTTTTTTCTCCAGCGAAAGTTGATAGACCTTCGCAAGAGAAATGGGCACGACCTGCGCTCCCTGCGCCACTTGAGGATTGCTTTCTTTCAACCCATTCAAGAAATTTTGTGCCGCCTGTCCGTCCATAAAAATCCCGGCAACAGGCGTTCTGTCGGTGCCTTGGCTAGGAGTTGCTAGCAGAATACCGCCCTCGCTATTCATCAACGCAAATACGGGCACCGTTTGTAGACTCTGCATCACCTGCTCCTGAGGCAGCGCCAGGGCGCGAGGAGAATCCATGAAAAAGGAGCTAGCTAAAACGCTGCCAACTAAACCGATCGTGGTACCAAACCGAATGAGTGAGTTCATAAATGCTCCTAGTAACGACACGGGTATCTGACCATTGGCATCTAATAATCTTTTCTATCTGCTAGCCGCAACGCATCTGCCGGAAGGTTGCTCTGAATGCTGTCCATATCTTGTGCCTAACGGCAAAAAGGTGAATTTGTCCTGATCACAGGATGTTTTACCTGAACCGAATGCTCTACTCAGTTCTGTCTCATCTCATCTAGCTAACCGAGATAGCATCAAACTTTACCAAAATTTTGACAAAAATTCAAAATTCGTGGGTCAAACCCAGTGAAACTGCTCATGCCGCGATCGAAGTGCCGATCGCAGCGCCAAAGGAATTTGGCTCCAAGTTTTCAAAGCGATCGAACAGCAGAGGCTTGCGGGTTCAAGGGATGGCGGAAGATGTCTTTTACCAGACCCAACCCAAGCGGCAATAGTTCCGTGAACGAGCCAGAAGATGATTGAATAGTCTTAGTATGCAGTGAAGGGAGACATAAAAATGGCTGTACTAGCCTATTTTGCAATGATTGGCGGGGCGTTTGGCGTAGCAATGGTGCTGTTTTTTGGGCTACGTGCCGTGAAGTTGATCTAGCCATCTATCCAAACAATAAGCGTTTTGCAGGGTGCGCCCACCCTGCAAACCCATAACCCCAAGAACGAGCTTCATGAATTCGCTTCCTCAAGGCCTCAACTTTTACCTGATTGGTCTGATGGGATCAGGCAAAACCACAGTCGGCAAAGCCCTGGCGGAAAAGCTGAGCTATCGCTTTTTTGACACCGATGCCGTGATTGAGCGGGCGGCTCAGCAATCGATCGCCCAGATTTTTGCAACCTCCGGCGAGGCAAGTTTTCGGCACCTAGAAACTCAGGTGCTAGCAGAGCTGTCGGCATATCGCAAGCTGGCGATCGCCACAGGCGGCGGCATAGTCCTCGATCGCCAAAACTGGAGCTATCTCAAGCATGGGCTAATTGTCTGGCTAGATATTTCTGTAGAAGACATCTGCGATCGGCTTCAGGGAGACACCTCACGTCCCCTCCTCCAAGGTGCCGACCCACACCAGAAACTCTGTGCTCTGCTAGAAGAACGCCGCCCTCTCTATGCCCAAGCCGATCTGCAAGTGTCTCTTTGCCCTGGCGAAACCCCAGAGGATATTGCACTTCGCATTTTGGCAGAGGTGCCCAAGATCTTGAAAACTAGCGGGGAGCGATCGGGTTAAATCTTCCTGTGCAGCTTTCATTTTTGGTAGTCCTTACCTCAAGACCACTACCCCATCTTTAAGGAGAATGGCGCGGTCTTGAAAACAGCAGGATCTTGCTTCATGAGTTTAGAAAAAAGGTAGCTAGAAACACTCTTTGATTACTGAGGCTGCTACACTTCACTAGATTGAAATTTCAGCTCGAAATTCGATCGCCTCCTTCTAAGCAGCAAGCAATTAAGCCCCAAGCAACCATGTTCACTACCGATAGCGAATACATCCGCAAAGCCGAAGCTACCAGAGTCCGGGTGCTGAGTGAAGCCCTGCCCTACATCCAGCAATTTGCCGGACGAACGATCGTCGTGAAGTACGGCGGCGCGGCGATGAAAGACAGCAACCTCAAAGAAACCGTAATGCGCGACATTGTGTTTCTGTCTTGTGTGGGGCTACGACCGATCGTGGTGCATGGCGGTGGGCCAGAAATTAATTCCTGGCTGGCTAAATTGGGCATTGAGCCGCAGTTCAAGAACGGGCTGCGGGTGACGGATGCCGCCACGATGGATGTGGTCGAAATGGTGTTAGTAGGTCGGGTTAACAAAGAAATTGTGTCTTTGATTAATCAGGCGGGTGGTAAGGCGGTCGGTCTGTGTGGCAAAGATGGCAACATGATTCAAGCCCGCCCTCAAGGCGATGAAGGCATTGGCTTTGTCGGGGAAGTCAGCAGTATTGATGTGACGGTGCTGCGATCGCTCATCGCCAGCGGCTACATTCCGGTGGTGTCCAGTGTGGCTGCCGATGAAACTGGACAGGCTTACAATATCAATGCCGATACCGTAGCGGGTGAACTTGCTGCCGCACTAGAAGCCGAAAAGATGGTTCTGATGACCGATACGGCAGGAATTTTGCGAGACTATAAAGATCCAAACACCCTGATTGCCAAAGTCGATATCCAGGAGGCGCGTCAGCTGATTGAAACAGGCGTGGTGAGTGGCGGCATGATTCCCAAGGTCAACTGCTGTGTGCGATCGCTGGCTCAGGGCGTAAAGGCGGCTCACATCATTGACGGACGCATTCCCCATGCGCTGCTGCTGGAAACTTTCACCGACGCAGGGATTGGTTCCATGATTGTTGCCTCCGAATATCGTTCGTAAACGCTTTTCTGCGACATTGTTCCCGCGACATTTTCCCGCGACATTTTTCGCCAACACGTTCTAACCCGTGACTTCCGATAAACCGAACTCCGAAAACGCAAACCCCGAAAATATAGATCTTGCCAAAAGCCAGTATGAAGCTGGAAAAGCCGCCTTTGAGCGAGGACTATACCGCCAGTCGGTAGAACGCCTGCAAGAGGCGACAAAGCTGGTTAGCCGCGCCACGGCTCTGGGGGGAGAAATCCAGATGTGGCTAGTGACGGCGTACCAGGCTTCAGGGCAAGACCAGGAAGCGATCGCCCTTTGTGAAGCATTGGGCAAGCATCCTGACCTAAAGACGCGCCAGCAGAGCCGCAATGTGCTCTACATCCTCAAAGCCCCTAAGCTGGAAACCCGTCCAGAATGGCTGACCCAAATTCCTGACCTGACGGCGCTAGAAGGCTCAACGGATAGCAGCAAAGGTCGTGCAGGTGGCACATCCCCCCGTACGCCTACCCGCCCCCGTCCCCAGCCAGAAGCTGAGCCTGTAGACTTAAGCAAAGTCAACACTCAAGATAACGGCTTTGTTTGGGTGGCGCTGGGGGCGATCGCCCTGGTGCTTGCTGCCCTGTTCGGGTTTGGCATCTTCAGTTAGATTGAGAGCAGCCTATTTCTCCTCACACCATGTCCGACACTCTCCTCGAAACCATTCTGGCGCTTGCCGCACCTCGCACCGATGCAGCAGAGGTTTACTATGTCTCTAGCCAGGACACGCCGATTGACTTTGAAAACAATCGGCTGAAGTCTCTGCAAACAAAGGCGCTTCAGGGCGTGGCGCTACGGGTAATCTGCAACGGTCGTTTGGGATTTGCTAGCTCTACTGACCTGACGCGACTGGAAGATTTGGTAGACGCAGCCGTACAGACGGCAGAGATTGGTAGCCCTGCGGAATTTGAGTTTGCTGCTGATTTTCATAGCTCTGATAACGGCAACGGATCTGATTACACACCGCCCACGACGCCAGAACTTGTGGCGATCGGCGAGGAGCTGATTCAGCAGGTGCATGGGTACAATGCCGATGTGCTGGTGGAAGCTGGATTCCGAGTGCGGTCGGGGATTGAAAAAATCGCCACAAATCAGAACGTGTATGCTGAGCGATCGAGCCGCACCGTCAGCGCCAGTCTTTCCGGCAATCTAGTCCGAGGCGAGGATTTTCTTCAGCCCTATAGCTATGATGTGGGACGCGATCGCACCCCAGACTTCGATCGCATCCTGCAAGATTTGCTGCAAAAGTATCGCTGGGCAGAGCAAAATGCCGCCATTAGCAGCGGTTCTTACCCGGTGCTGTTTACACCCCAAGCGGTTGCCAGAACTTTTCGGAGCTTGTTCAGCACGGCGCTTTCGGGTCAGGCGGTGCTGCAAAAAACTTCGCTGCTGGCGGACAAGCTGGGCGAAACCCTATTTGACGATCGCTTTAGCCTGTTTGAAGACCCCAGCCAGGGCATTAGTGCCTGCACCTTTGATGATGAGGGCACGCCCACGAGCCGCAAAACCTATATCGATCGCGGCAAGATAACGGGCTTCTATTGGGATCGCCGCTGGGCGGCACGGGCAGGGCAAGCCTCCACGGGCAACGGCTTTCGGGGTGGGCTGTCTCGTCCAGCTCCCAGCACCGTCAATCTGTGCATTTCTCCCGGCAGCACCTCTACAGCCGATCTGATTGCCAATATGGAGGAGGGGGTTATTGTCGATCAGGTCTTGGGAGCAGGACAGTCGAACCAGTTGGCGGGTGAGTTTTCGGTCAATCTTGACCTGGGCTACAAAGTCGAGAAGGGCAAAATCGTTGGGCGGCTCAAAAACACGATGGTTGCGGGCAGCATCTTTGAGGCATTTCAGCAGCTTGTAGACTTGGGCGATCAGCCGGAATGGGTAGGCGGCAGTTCCTACGTGCCGAGTCTTCTGTTTGGCAAGCTGGGCGTAGCGTCAAGGAATTAGCGTGGGCTTCATCATGCTTGCTAAGCCTTAAGGCTGGACTTAGGATCGTGGATTAAGTAACCTGTATACCCGATCTGCTGTAGGGGCTTAGTGGGGGCTTAGCAATGCTAAGCCCCTACCTCAAGAATCGCATCTTCAGTAGATCGCAAAGTCTTAATATTTTCCCTAAAAGCTGGATTTCAAAGGCGCTCCGCGCCTTTGAAATCCAGCTTTTAGGGTTTTGTGGCGCGCTCCGCGCGCCACAAAACCTTAATTTGCGATCTACTGATCTTCTTAAATCCATGTTCCTTAGCAATTTGTTGGGTCTTGCATCGCTCAACCAATCTATGAAGCGACACATTAATTTTGCCAGTTCAGAACGTTAAATTGAGGATAAACATACCGTCCTATCTGCCGCACTGAAGGGTGTCACAGCCTTGGGGGATGTCTGGAACTGATGGGCGATCGCATGAGTCCTTAAGTACAAATGCAGTCTACGCTCCACACAAACCATGAAACCCTGGCTGAGAAGTGTTCTGATCGCAGCGATCGCCTTGACCCCTTTGAACGGCTTACTTGCCCTCACCTCATTTGCCGATATCTCTTCTGTCGAGCATGAAGCTCCGCAAAAAGCAAAGTCTTCGCTGACGGCATCGGCAAAGTTGGCCAACGATTTTGTATTCGATTTAAAAGTTCAAAATGGCATTTTGCCACCGCCCATCTTCTAACTAAACCCGCTCAGTTAGCCCGGTTTAGAAATAAGAATTCAACCACACCGAATTTTGTAGGATGCATTCAGCACTAGCCGCAACGCATCGCTAACGGCATCCTACGCAGAATTTCACGTTAACAAATCCACGATTCTTAGTCGTCTCCCACAATCAATTTCTGATAATATTTAGCAATCAGGAGTAATTAGCAATTTGAAATTCAGGTTCTCTGAGAGCTATTGATAGTCTTGGGGCGAACTTGGGAAAAATCTCCTGATAGCCAGTCAGTTGGGAGAGGCGCAATGGGGGCTTGGTTTAGCAGCAATCTAATCTTGACGGCAATTGTGGCTCCAATGGTAAGCGTTCTAGCTGTAAATTCGATGTACGAAATTACAACCTGGAATCGTATCGTTCAGAAGCTGGCGCAGCCTTCCTTTAGGACTTGCCAAGAATTCGCTAACGACCTGACTTACGAAGTTAAAGTGCGATCGCAAGAAGCAGCGATTGCCCAAAAGCTAGCCGAAGCCGAAGCCGCTAATCTGCCTTGAGTGTTTGGGTTAAATTTTGGGTTAAATTCTGAACCTGCATCATTTTTTGAAGGGCTGGAATCAGAAACTGGCTAAGGGTGGTTGCGTCAACGCCTAACTCTGTGCGAGTTTGGGCTGCCAATATCCCTGCCTGAGAATGCCACCAGGTCGCGCTTTGTATGGCTGAGACGATCGCCCGATCGCTCCAAACACCCTCCTGCAAAGCGCTATTTCGCACAATCTGTGCCAACAGTCCGCCCATCAGACCCGTTAGCACATCGCCACTGCCGCCCCGTGCCAGAGCCGATGTGCTGTCTGGATTAAGCCATACAGAGCCTTGAGGAGTCGCGATCGCCGTTCTTGCCCCCTTTAGCAAAACGATTGCTCCGCTTTGCTGAGCCGCTTTTTGAACCGTTTGAAGGCGATCGTCCGTCAATGCCGATGACAGCTCCACCAAATGGGGAAACAGCCGCTTAAACTCTCCCGCGTGGGGCGTCAGTACGGTAGGAGCCGATCGCGAGTGCAAAGATTCCATAGCACTGGCGAGAATATTTAAGCCATCAGCATCCAAAATTAGCGGACAGGCGCTGTTTAGAACCTGCTGCACCAAGGTTTTTGCCTCGATCGTCAGCCCTGACCCACAGGCGATCGCATCGTATTTTTCCAGATCTACTGCATCGGGCAGATGGGCGATCGCGCCACTCTCGGTTTCAGGACAGCCAATCGCCAAGGCATCGGGCAAATGACTGACCAGCAAAGACTGGCAGGATTGGGGAACGGCGATCGACAGCATTCCCACACCGCTCGATCGAGCTGCTGACCCAGCGAGAAGTGCGGCTCCCATGTAGCGCCGCGATCCGCATACCAACAGCAAATGCCCCTGCTGATATTTGTGGGTTGAGGCAGGTCGAGGCAGCGGCAGAGCGGCGATCGCGCTGGCAGCTGTCATTCGCTGCATCAGCGGATCTGCACCCAGAATCGCATGGATATTGGCTAACGGGATGCCAAAATCAATCAGCTCCGCTTTGCCCGTATACTCCAAAGCCTGATCCTGGAGAAAAGCTAGTTTCCATAGCCCCAGGCAAAAAGTGTGGGTGGCTCGAATGGCTGTGCCTAAAGCGGCTCCAGTGTCGGTGTGCAAACCCGAAGGCAGATCGATGCTAACCGTTTGCTTTTGCCATCGGTTGATCTCCTGTACTGCCAGGGCAAAAGCGCCTTCTAGCGATCGCGTCAATCCAAAGCCAAACAGTCCATCGATCATCAAATTGCAGGTTTTCAGCGGTTCAACGGAGTCAAACTTGGCAATTCCCAGGCTGTCGGCATAGCGAGAATGGGCGGCAGTCAGGTCTTTCAAGTTCGTCAAGGGCTGATAGCGCAGCACCTCATAACCGCTCAAATACAGTTCACGCGCCATCACGAGAGCATCGCCGCCGTTGTGTCCTGATCCGACTAGGATGCCAACGCGATCGCCTTCCTTTAAGAGATTTTGTTTTAGTAGACGCTGCACTAAAAGTTTGCCGACTTTTTCCATCAGAGCCGCTACAGGCATTCCTGCCGCAAAGATTCGCGCTTCAATTTGGCGCATCTGCTCAGCAGTGACGGCAAATCGCTGGATTTGCTCTATTCGGGTCAAGGGTGGAGCTAATCGACTGTCATTCATTTCAGTCATTTGTGGATAAAAATTCGGGCGTTGCTGAACGCAGGTCTGGCTTAAAGCATCCACTCTAGCGACACACCCACGCGGCGATCTTTGCTACGAGGGGCGTTTTGCTGTTGCAAGTCGGTAGAAAGTCGCAGGCGATGGGTTAGCGCATAGCCAAAAGAAAGGGTGGTGATGCCAACTTCATCGGCAGTGCCAGGAGCGACAAAGCTCTGGCTAAGAGAAGCATCGGCTGCGCCCGTGCGAGAGGGAGAGAGCATGAGACGCGCACCTAAACTCACGCCATCTACAGAATCGCGATCGCTCTCCACATGACGATATCCGACCGTAGGAGCCACATTTACATAGCTGCCCAATGGCAAAACATAGTAGCGGGCTTCAGCACCATAGGTTTGCCGATCGCGAACAATTTGGTAGTCGGCGCTAGCCGTAATGCCCGATCGCCCCACGAATACATCTTCGATGCCGACATTCACGCCAGAGTCGCCGCTAGAGGGAAAATGGGTGTAGCCTAATCGCACTCGCGTCCGAAAAGCCGGATCATGGCGAATGTCTGACTGCACATCTGGAACTTCTTGCAGCCAGCGTTGTAAGACAGGGCTGTTTTCAATAGTTGCCGGGTCGAGATTAAGCTGTTCGGCAGCAGTTGCAGGGGGAGTGGGAGATGGGGGAATAGGGGGTTGAAGAGACTGGGCGATCGCTCCTCTAGCGGCGACAACCATCAATCCCAACGTCATTCCCAGTAACCTAAGCGCTTGCCTCATAAGCCCACACTAAATAATATCCTTCAGCAGGTGATGTTCTAGACATGTTGTTGATTTTTTTGAAAGGGGCGCTCCGCGCCCCTTTCAAAAAATCAACAACACATTTGAAACACTACCCTTCAGCAGCATAACCTTTCGGTAGCCTTCTCACGGGTGAATTTTTAAGGCGAAATTCGTTGGCGAAATTCGTTGGTGAATATGTGACATGCCCCCGGTTGCCGGATATAGTTGAACATAACTGGAGTTCGGTTCAAGCTTTTGTAAACCGTATTTCCTCTAGATATTGTTCTTGAACGTCAGTCAGTATGTCTATCACAAACCAGGTTTTTCCCGTTATTTGGTACGACGATCATGTGCGACTGATTGACCAAAATCATTTGCCTACCAGCTTTGAGGTAGTAGAAATTAGCCGTAGCGATGACATGGCGATCGCCATCAAAACCATGATTGTGCGAGGCGCTCCCGCGATCGGTGTTGCTGCGGCATACGGCATGTATCTGGGGGCAAGAGAAATTGAGACAGGCGATCGAGAGCAGTTTTTGACCCAGCTAGAGGCAGTTGCCCAGAAGCTACGCGCCACCCGCCCGACTGCCGTGAACTTGTTTTGGGCGATCGAGCGCATGTTAAAGGTGGCGCGGCAAACCGTCGGCCCCGTCGATTACCTGAAACAGACTTTACTGAAGGCAGCTCAGACCATCAACGCAGACGACATCGAAACCTGTCAGGCGATCGGCGATCACGGGCTGAGCGTCATGCCTCAGAACCCTGGGCAATTGCGGCTGCTGACCCACTGCAATGCGGGGGCTTTGGCGACGGCGGGCTATGGCACGGCTCTGGGCGTAGTGCGATCGGCATGGCGAGAAGGTCGGCTGGAGCGACTGTATGCCGATGAAACGCGTCCACGTTTGCAGGGGGCAAGACTGACGGCTTGGGAATGCGTGCAGGAAGGCATCCCGGTGACGCTGATTTCTGACAATATGTCTGCTCACTGCATGAAGCAAGGCATGATTGACGCAGTAGTGGTGGGAGCTGATCGGATTGCGGCAAACGGCGATGCGGCAAATAAAATCGGCACCTACGCCCTGGCGATAATTTCCAAGGCGCACAATGTTCCCTTTTACGTGGCGGCTCCGCTGACTACGATCGACTTTGAGCTAAAGGACGGTAGCCTGATCCCGATCGAAGAACGTGATCCGATCGAGCTGTATCAAGTTGGCAATACCCGGATTTGTCCCGTTGGCGCAGAGTTCTACAATCCCTCGTTTGATGTCACCCCCGCAGCGCTGATCACGGGCATCATCACTGAGCATGGCGTTGTTAAACCAGATGATTTAATCAAGTTCCGTGAAAAGCAGGTTATCTAGGTTGATAGCCTCACAATCGAAGAGATCGCTCATCGATCGCCACTCATCGATCGCCTAGGTGCAGGTTACTCAGGTGCCGTCACCCCAACGGTGCCAATTGCCTTATCAATCTGTTGCAGTAAATCTGGGTCAAGCCGAGGAATGAGATCGATCGCCTTCATGTTCTCCGTCACCTGAGCAGTGCGGCTAGCTCCTGTAATTACGGTGCTGACATGGGGGTTGCTGGCACACCAAGCGATCGCCAATTGGGAGAGCGTACAGCCTAACTCCTGGCTAATGGGTCGTAGGCGCTCGGTAGCGGCAATCCAGTCCGAATTGGTCACGGTTTCTTGCAGCCATTCATAGCCTGCTAAGGTGGAGCGGCTTCCGGCAGGCACACCGTTGGCATATTTACCGGTCAGGACACCCGAAGCCAGCGGACTCCAGGTGGTCAAGCCCAAGCCCAAATCTTCGTAGAGTCGAGTATACTCCTGCTCCACGCGCTGACGATGAAACAGGTTGTACTGAGGCTGCTCCATCACTGGCTTATGCAGATGATGGCGATCGGCAATCTGCCAAGCGCTAACAATCTCTGCTGCCGACCATTCAGACGTGCCCCAATACAGGGCTTTACCCTGCTGGATCATGTCATGCATTGCCCACACCGTTTCCTCGATCGGCGTATGGGGATCAGGACGATGGCAAAACACCAAATCTACGTAATCAAGCTGCAAGCGCTGAAGCGAGCCTTGAATAGCATGGTGCAGATACTTGCGGTTGAGCGTATTTTTGCGGTTAGGACCGTCGGCAATGCCCCAATAGAATTTGGTGGAAATAATATAAGATTCTCTCTCCCAGCCGAGGTGTTTTAAAGCCTCTCCCATCAAGATCTCAGACTTCCCCCCGGCATACACTTCTGCGTTGTCAAAAAAGTTCACGCCTGCATCTCTTGCCGCCGATAGGGTTTCGATCGCTGCATCCCCATCTACCTGATTACCATACGTCACCCAAGAACCAATGGACAGTTCACTCACCTGTAATCCAGAGCGTCCTAATCGTCGGTATTTCATCTTTAATTCCCCCTGAAAATTAAAAGGCGTAGATTCAGTGGCTTGATCGAAATAAGATCAAGCCCTGGTAGGCTCAATAGCAAGAGCAGCAGGTAATGTAGACATTACGATCGCGACTAGCCGCCGATCGGCTACCATTTCGTCACTATAAACAATCCATCTCAGGGGCGAGGAGACTGGGAAGCCAGCAGGTCGCGCACAGGCTGCATGATCCAATTCAGCCCTACCTTAATTTGATGATCCAACGTGGGCATTCGGTAAAGGTACATTAGGCGGCGGGCAATGTGGGCAAAGGGGCCATCTAGCTTCACGCCCAATCCCGACAGGGTGGCATTATCTTTGCCTAGGGTCATCATTTCACCGAACGCCTGATAGCGAAACGGCAGCAGCGGCTTGTCTGTAATTAATGCCCAGAGATTCCAACCCACATAGTCGGCCTGCTGAAAAGCTGCCTGAGCCGTTCCGGGCACTTTCTGCCCTTCAGCATCAATACATTCTGCCGAGTCGCCTAGGGCAAAGATTTCAGGGCGATCGGTTTGCAGGGTCGGAGTTAGCACAAGCTGATGGCGCGAGTTGTGCTTGAGCGGCAATGCCTGTACCACAGGAGCCACTTTTGTCCCCACCGTCCACAGCACCACATCAACAGGAATAGTATCAACTTGCTCTCGATATTCCAGGGCGATCGCTTCAGCCGTGATCGACTCTACCTTTGTTTCTAGATCGACAAATACTCCCAGCTTTTCCAGCGCCTCGCTAGCCGCCTTGCGATTAAACTCTGGCGAAGTTCTGAGAATCTGGTCTGCTGCTTCGACTAATCGAACGCGACCGCGATCGCCCAATCGCTCTGCTAACTTACAGGCAAGCTCTACGCCGCTATAGCCACCGCCGATGATGGCAATCCGAACTTTGTCGGCTGGCTCCAGTGACCGCAGTTTCTCCTCCAGTCGGTAGGCATCGGCGATTGTCCGAAAGGGAATGGCAAACTCGGCGGCACCGGGCACCAAATCGATCGGCGTTTCGCCTCCCATTGCCACCACCAAATAGTCATAGGGCAGCACCGTTTCGGCATCTTTGATATGCACCTGCTTCACCTCAACATCCACGCTGGCGACTTCAGCCTGACAAAACTGGATGCCTGTGTTGGCAAGCAGTTCGGTGTAGGGCGGCGCAATTTCCCAGGTTTCCAGTTCGCCCGTGAGCAGCTCGTAGAGGAGAGGAGAAAAGAGAAAGCGATCGCGCTGATCCACCAAAACAATGTCAGGTTTCTCCAGCTTTGTCCAAGGGAGCTGGCTGAGGCGCAGGGCAGTGTAAAGCCCCCCGAAGCCTCCACCCAGAATGCAAATACGGGTAGGTTGTTGGGTCATGGTTGGAGACGGAAGCGTGAGGATAACTGCCTTCAGGATAGCAATGAATCCTCTCTGGCAGGTTTGACCCAGGAGAAACCCCAAGAGAAAACCCAGGGAAAATCACGCTTTGGGTTAGACCAACATCCGCTCCAGAGCATCCACGTCAGGAATGCACAGAATATCGCGATCGCGCTGAATCAATCCTTTCTTCTCTAGCTTGCTCAGGACACGAGTCACCGTTTCCCGCGCCAATCCGCTGAGGCTGCTGAGTTCACGATGGGGCAAGTTAGGAATCTCGATGCCCTGATCGCCAGGTTTTCCCTGTCCTTCGGCGAGAAACAGCAGGATATCGGCAACGCGTGAAACGCTGTCGGATTCCCGTAAGCGCAGCCGCCGATTGACCTGACGTAAGCGACGCGCCATAAGCTGCGCCAGCCGAATACCTGCCGTGGGTTCGGTGTTCAAAAGCTGAACAAAGTCATTGGAGGGCATATTGCCGATGACAGTCGGCACCAGGGTCAGCACATCGGTAGAGCGAGGCACCTCGTCGAGGGGAGCCATTTCGCCGAAAAGTTCTCCTTTCCCCAGCACATTCAGCGTGATTTCTTTGCCGTCTAAATTGTAGGTGCGGATTTTGACCCACCCTTCCAGGATGAAATAGACTGAGCTACCCCAGTCATTCTCCAGCAAAATCACCTGATTTTGAGGATGGTTGCGAACTACAACATGGGCGATCGCTTTTTCAATAATTTCTTCCGGAAGCTCGTTGAAGAAAGGGGCTGAGCGAATAAGTGAATTGTCTCGCGGTTCGCGGGGGTTGTACCGATCCATGGAGTCAGGCTACTCCGACTGTAAGGCGAATAGGATGTAGCTTAATAATAATGCGGTTAAATAATAACGATAATGAGTCAAGTTTGGTTAGCAGTTGGGGAAGGCGACTGGCTCATCGCAATCATAGCTCACTGTCAATTCAGGTTAGCTAATTTGCTACGGGGAATAGTATTCTTAGCCCAATTTAGCCTCAGCCCAATTTAGCCTCAGCCCAATTTAGATTGAGCAATTGCCTGCTGTAGTGGCGATCGCAGGGCTTCCACATAATCTGCCCAGCCAATGACGATCGTTTGGTCATGTGCCAAAGTTTGCGGATCAACGGCATCAGCAGTGAATTTCAGCGGATTGCCCTCTAGATCGCAGCAAACTAGACCTGCGGCTTCTGCCAGCGCTAGAGGCCCGACCGTGTCCCACAGCTTGACCCGACCATTGAGATAAACATATAGCCCTGCCTGACCGCAAATCACCCGCATCACCTTTAGCCCAAAGCTACCGATACAGTCAAATTGGACACCTGGAATAAACTGAGTGATGGCTTGTCCATAGCGGCGTTGGTCTTTGTAGCCCATGAGAATCGGGCAAAAGTGGTCGGAAGGCGGCTGAGGAGACTGAGGAATCAACGGTATGGACTCGGCATCGCCCAATTGCTGAAATAGCCCCCAGTCGCTGCCGCCAAAGTAGAGCTGGTCAAACTCAGGGGCATAGACCCATCCGGCGATCGGCTGACCTGCCTCTAGTAATCCTACCATCACTGAGTAGTGGGGTTTGCCCTGGATAAAGTCATCCGTGCCATCGATCGGGTCAATGAGCCAGAGGCGGCGATCGGCTTGCTCTTTGCTTTGTTCTAAGCTAATCTGCCCTGAGCCAATCTGCCCTGAGCCAATTTGCCCTAAGACCTGCCAAGACTGAGAATTTTCTTCAGTAATAATGCCGTCTTGAGGAAAAAGCTGAGAAAACCCGGCGGTTAATCTTGCATCCAGAGCGCGATCGACATCGGTGACATAATCATCGCGCCCTTTTTCGTAGACTTGAAACTTTTCTGCTGCCATCTGTTGCGCTTGCCGTCCGCAATCCCGGATCAGCCGCTGAATAGATTGACGCTGGTCGGCAGAGAGATGCATGGGAATACCCGCTAGAGACGTTGCTGCACGTATTGTAGGATGCCACGGGCAATTGCCTGCGCCATGCGATCGCGGAAGGTCGGATCGGCAAGGCGAGGTGCATCTACTTGCCCGGTGACAAACCCCACCTCTACTAGGGCGGCAGGCATATAGGTGTTGCGCAGGACATAAAACCGGGCTTGCTTCACGCCGATATTGCGCATCCCAGTACCTTGAGCCACGCTGGTTTGAATCGTTTGCGCCAACTGGAAAGCCTCATCTGAGGAATAGTAGTAGGTTTCGGCTCCATTGGTACCAGGATGATCCATATCGATCGCATTGGCATGGATACTGACAAACACGTTGGCGTTGCCCTGGTTGGCATCCTGGACGCGCGGTTCCAGCCCAATTTCAGTATCGTTATTCCGGGTCAAGATCACCTGTGCGCCCTGCTGTTCTAGCAGCTGCGCCACTTTTTGAGCAATGTCCAGAACGACGATTTTCTCCTGTAAACCGTTGATGCCAACCGCGCCGGGATCGCGACCGCCATGACCTGGATCAATCGCAATCCGCACCCGCTGATTAGACACATCAGGCAGTTCGATCGGCGTGTTGAGGAAGTCGGGACTGGACAAATCGATCGCCGTTCCAGAATTGGATGAGGGCTGATTGCGATTAGCCACAGGCTGGTTTCCAGACTGGCTTGTTGTGGACTCGGTCGTGAGAGATCGAGAAGTGCGATCGTCTGGATCGGCTGCCGCAAGACCGCCCATAGGCACGAGAACCACCCCTCCTAAGCTGGCTACAGTCGCCTGCCATTCAGGGCCATCTTCTGCCGTGTCTAGAACAATCCGAACAACGGGCGGATCTGCCCCCTCGACTGGCACAAGCTGAATGCGGGTGACCCGATAGCGATCGACCGTGATGTCTCGCTGGGTCAGACGAGAGGAAAGAGTTGTATCCTTTAGCTCTAGGGTCAATTGGCGGCGATCGTCGCTGTATTCCTGCACCAGGTTAGGTTTTTGTCCGCTGGTACGGAAAAAGAAGCCGTCTTGTGTCACGCGCACGCCCTCTAGAACTGTGCTTGAGGTCGTGCTTGAGGTCGTGCTTGAAACTGTACTTGAAGAAGCCCCACCTGAAATCGCGCGATCAAGGTTTTGCTCTGCTTCATTCTGCTGAGGCGTGGGGAGCTGCACCGTCCAATTTGTATCGTTCGCACCCTGCACTTTTACCTGAGTTGGATCGATCGTGTATCCAGGACTTAGCTCAATTACGATTCGGGTTGTATTGGCATTAAACTGCGCCAGCCGAATCTCGCGGATGCCCTCGTCTGCGGACTGGTTGATGCGCGATCGCCCCAGCCTCGTTCCCGGCAGATCGATCACCAGCCGCATGGGGTCAGGGACAAGCTGAACGCTGGGCAACACGCCCTCATCGGTGGTAAAAGTCAGGCGGTTTTCGCGGCTGTTGAACTGCCATGATTGCAGCTGACCTGCCTCTGCGGGAGATGAAAACAGCAGAATTCCTGCTCCCAAAAGGAGGGATAGCAGTTTGGGGGGCAACAGCCCACTCGGCGATCGCCAGAGATATTTCACGGTTGTGGTTTCTCCTTGCTGTCTTCGACAGAAATCATAGATTGCAAAGGATTTGAAGATTCAAATCTAGAAGATGCAGAGCTAATGGATGTTCCTCATGGCAGGGCTGAATCTGGAGGTGATTTTTTTGAAAGGGATACAGAGCGCCCCCTTCAAAAAAAACTATCCATAAAACCAGCAACGCCTTCCTCATCGGCTCTAAACCCCAACCTCATACAGCATTTGTTCCAGAATTAACCAGACTTGTCATCCTATCAGAAAGAGGTGAGTAGTTCTTATTCTGAGAATGGTTTTCATCATAAAAATAAGGAACCTGCAGTCTGCCGATTATTAATTAAACGGCAAATAATTAATGGAGCTTAATTCTGCTTTTTCGCCAAAAAATTAGCCAAAAACCAGCTCAGATGTTTAGCTATTAATCCGGCAATTAAAGATTTTTTGTTGTGAGGCGAACTTCACTCGCCTCACAACAAAAATCTTCCAACAATGCACTCTCAATTATTGCCAAGTTGATAAAAGCCAGCTAAGAGTCAGCTAAGAGAATGATGATATCTTGAGGCTTAAACTCGATGAGCTGATCTTTTTGGGGATTAAGCACAACTCCGTAAGATCTTCCCATGTTATTGGCATCTGCTTTGCGCCGATAGCCGATCGCAGATTCTCCCCGCCGCCTAGCCGCCTCTACAACCGTGTAAAAGTTGACAGGGCGATCGCTCTTCACATAATCCTGAACGGGCTTGAGATAGATTTCTGAGCCTTCTGGGTTGAACAAGTCCGTCAATAGCGCATTGATGTTTTTCTGTTCTGACACCTGAGCCATCATCAAACTAATGATTTGCTCACTGATCACAAAATCATCAGGACGAGCCACCTGAGCCAGCGTTTGGTTCCGTACATCCAACATTTCAGTGACGATCTGATAGTCATGATCATCCCGATTGGCAATATCCCGGAGATGCAGCAAGGTCATCAGGGTTTGGGCATCTGACTGTTCCGGTTCTAAATCAGGACTACACAAAACAATAATGTGATCGTATTTGCTCAGATGCAGATTTTCTAAGACCTGGCGATCGGTGGGTTCACCCTGCTGATATTGCGCCATTTGTTGCTGTAACGCTTCAGCCGATAAATCCACCTCTGCTGCTGGGAACCCGGCAACAACAGTTACCGTAGAGCCAGGTGCAACGTATTGATCGAGCTGCTGAATAATGTGAGAGACGCGATTGTTCCAACCCAGAATTAACGTATGCTCTGCCTCGGCAGGTTTTCGCTCTGCTTGCTGAATGACCTGATGATCAATCCAAGATTCAGAGTAGCTAGAGAGATGGATGGTATCGTCGTCCTCACTGATAAAGATGAGCTGTTCATCAACCTGTAGCCTTGTGATGCTGGGTGGGTTAAGCTGAATTGTCCCATCTGAGCGTCTCATGCCGATGACTGTGGAGTTGTTGTAGGACAGGAGCGCATCGCCGTAAGTCTTGCCCTGGAGCATAGGCTCTGCTTTGAAGTAAATTTCATCCCCACTGAAATTGAGCAGATCCATATAGACGATCGACAAACCTGACTGCCGACAAGTTTGCACCACAATGCGCGAAATCAAATCGTTCGTCATCAGTGACTCTACTTCGTGATGCCCAATGAGTTTGATCACATCTAGGGTTTTGGAAGTCTGGACTTGAGCCACGATGTGATAGGGCTGAGGCAGCGATCGCGGAATGTTGGTAATGGCCAGCAGCGTTTTCACCACTTGAGCATCAGAATGTTCGTTGGCAGGATTCAAGACAATGATGGAGCGAGCTGTCTGAATACTGACGATGCCTAGATCCGCCATATTGCTGGGGCTACCCGTACGGTACACCAACCGAATGCGAGGCAGCTTACCCAGCGTATCTTGAAGGGCAGTCTCTGCCTGCACTTTATCTTCTTCACTGAGGATAACAATGCAGGTATCCGATCGATTAGAATTCGCCAGCGCCAGCTCAGAAATGAGTGTGAAAATCTGAAGCGACCAGCCCAGAATGACAATGTGATCGGTTTCAATCACCCGCGATCGTCCCTTCCGCAAGTCTTCCAGCTTGGCATCAATGCCGCTGCTCAGCAGACCAATTAAGGTACTGACGACGAAGATGCCGCCAAACGTGACAAACAGCATCGTTAGGCGGAAAAACCAGCCCGTATCGCCCCCGACTGTGCCAGAGTCGAGGGTGCGCATCAGCACCCCCCAGATTGCTTCTGGGACACTGAGGCGATCGCTGCCTTCAGGCGCAATTCCCACCAGGTTGACCAGAAATGCCATCACAAGAATGAATGCAAAACACACCAAGGCAAGTCCACCGACAAGGGCGATCGTGCCTTTGGACATGAAGTTATCAAACTTATAGCGCAGCCGATCGGCAAAGCTGTTGACTCTACCGCTGTTTACCTTGCCACGAAATCTTTTACCGTTAATTAGTTTTTGCATGAGGGATGGGGGAATTGTGAAACCTTCTAGCCGTTAAGCCAGTATTCCCCTGATACACTCCAGGCTCACTTTTCAAAAAATTCCTACCCAGATTAACCAATGCCCAAAAAATGAGCCTTAACAACTAATGCAACAGCTCCACTAAGCCAACCCCTGCAAACAAAATAAATAGCGCTCCGCCAATTCCCAAAAGCGTCCGTTCGGACAGCTTGCCACAAACATAGCGACCGCACTGCACCGCGATCGCTGCACACAATATGTGACCCAAAATAGCGCCGAGCGTTACCCCCACCGGATTATTCGCCGCCGCCAGGGCAATGGTAGTGAACTGGGTGCGATCGCCCCACTCCGCCACAAACGTCATGCCAAAGGCTTGTGCCAGAACCGCCCATTGGGTGTGCCGATTGAACTTGGCTTCCTGTTGAGCGATCGCGGCTTCTGCCTCCTGACAGCCTTCGGTAGCCGTTACCTTGGGCGAAATTTGGCTAGCCTCGTAGAGCAATTTCAGCCCAAACCCCAGAAACAGAAGAATCTCTGCCCAAGCAACATAGTGTTTGGGCAAAAGCGATGCGACTTGCCCCATTGCCACTGAGAGAACGGTCATTACAGCCAGGGCGGCGCTAGCCCCAGCAAAAACGACCCTCCGCGAATGGCGCATGGCAAGAATGGCGGCGATGAAAAAAGTCTTGTCGCCAACTTCAGAAATGGTGGTCAGCAAAAGCGATGCGGTGAATGCCGTCAACATCATCAAGCCTCTCAAAAGATGTAGGGATCTTGAGTGGGCTTGATGAGAGGAGGGAAAACACACGCTTCACCAAGCCCACAAAATACGTGGACTCAGTGAAGGTCTCGCTTACAGAAATCTTAAAAGCTCTGTCGCCCCAGCCAGGTTCATCACCAGCATGTTGACTTAAGGCGAGCTAGTGAGGTTGCCCATAACGGACAGCGATCGGCTAGCAGCTACTCCCCTTCATAAGCTGTAATCTATCGGCTTTGCGATCGACTTGTCAATAGGGAGTGATCTATTTTTTGTGGAGCTTCCCGCTTATCGTGATCCTTAGAGTTCTGCTCCGTTAGTTTGAATAACTCTTTGGTACCAAAAATAACTTTGTTTTTTCCGTCTTTCTAACTCTTTTTCTCGGTCAATATAGACAAACCCGTACTGTTTTTGATAGCCATTCAACCAGCTCAACAGATCAATATACGACCAAGCAAAGTAGCCAAATAAAGGGATGCTATTCTCGATCGCTTGCTTGCAAGCAAGAATATGCTGCTTCAGGTACTCAATCCTAGGAAAATCTAAAATCTCTCCGTTTTCAGCGATCGGATCTTTCGCCCCTATGCCATTTTCAGTGATCACAATTGGGATATTGCCGTATCTTTCCTGAATCCGTCTCATGCCTTCAAGTAGCCCTTCCGGATAGATTGCCCAGTCCCAATCAGTGTATTCAATATCGGGATTTACAACTCGCTTGAACAATCCAGGAATGCCGCTCTCTTTTTGGCTACCCTTGTTACCTGTCGTGTTCAACGGAGCAGCACCTACTCCATCTATTGAATTGTGCGCCAAAAATGTACTCTGGTAGTAGTTGACTCCAATAAAGTCAATTTTTGTTTGTCGCAAAAGTGTTCGATCGCTCTCTAGAACCGTGGGAGCGCCCCATTTGTTTTGGTAATACTCCCACATCAACTGAGGATATTCGCCCAAGAGAACAGGATCGTAAAACCAATGGTGATCCATGGCTTCATAGTATTCGCAAGCCTGGATGTCTTCTGGTCGATCGCTAATGGCAAATCCGGGTAACAGCACATGAGCAACGCCAATCTTGCCCTCCAGAATTTTCCCCTCATGCACTAACTGCCGATACTCAGCCACCGCTTTGGCATGGGCCACATTGACAATATGGGTGACTTCAACGGCTCTGCGTTCATCTTTGACTCCGGGTGGATGGATTCCCTCTCGATAGCCGAGCATGATGAAATTGATCACTTCATTGAAGGTAATCCAGTATTTGACGCGATCGCCAAACTGCTCAAAACAAGTTCTGGCATAGGTGGCAAAGGCATCCGCAACGGCTCGATTCTCCCAACCGCCAATATCTTGTAAAGCTTGAGGCAAGTCCCAGTGATAAAGCGTAGCGAACGGAACAATCTCGTATTTCAGCAACTCGTCAATTAAGCGGCTGTAGAATGCAATGCCTTCAGGGTTAACCTCTCCACTGCCGTCAGGAAAAATCCTTGTCCAGGCGATCGAAAATCGGTAAGAGCGCAGTCCCAGCTCTGCCATTAACCGCACATCTTCTACATATCGGTTGTAATGATCGGCAGCAATATCTCCGTTGGTTCCCTGGTAGGTTGTGCCCGGTAAATGGGAATAGACATCCCAAATGGAGAGTCCTTTTCCATCCTGTTGATAGGCTCCCTCAACTTGATAGGAGGCGGTCGCGGCTCCCCATAGGAAATCGGCTGGAAAGGTTGCCATATTTTCGCCTCACAACAAAAAATCTTTAATTGCCGGGTTAATAGCTACTTTGCTAAAACGCCGTTGAGGAAAATATCGGCAATACCTTCCGCCATTTCTAGCATGGCCTGGGGGGAAGAAGCTTCGGGCATAATAGTGTCGCGGCTAAACCCTGAAACGGCAAACATACCCAAAAACACCTGTGCCACGATGCGGGGATTGGTTCGGCGATAGATGCCTTGATCCATTGCCGTTTGAAAGAAAGCCTCAGCTACGTCCGTCATTTTAACGATGACTTCGGTTTGAATTTGAGCCTGCAAATCTGCGTGAAACTGCGCTTCCATAAAGCAAACCCGCAGCAGGTCGGCATTTTGGTGCAGGTTCAGCATCCGGCGGCGCATGACTTGAGCGATCGCTTTATAGCTCCCCATCTCGCTGAGTTCGGTCAGCAAATCGGTAAGAATTTCGACCCAGCCCTGCGTCGCTACCTCTACTAAAATTGCTTTTTTGTTTTCAAAATGGCGAAACAGAGTCCCTTCGGCAACTCCAGACTCTTGAGCTAAATCCTTGGTGGTGGTGCCGTCATAGCCTCGACGCGCAAACAATTTTTGAGCGGCTTTAAGAATCCGCGTTCGGGTTTCCACTTCCGATGGGGGAGCCGGGGTACGAAACGATCGCATAGCCAAAAAGAAGTAGAAGTATGTAGAGATGGTAGCGACAATGCTTCGTGAATACTTCATCCGTCTGTAAAACTTTACAGGCGGGCGGAAAAGGAGGCGATAATTTCTTTGCTGCCTGTTTTTTATGTAGCAACCGCCAAGGCGGTTAGGACGGGGACATTTAGGGTGGGGGCGCAGCGCGCCCCACCCTAAATGTCCTAACTGGCGACACCCATACTGCTTAGAAAACCTATCTTCCATGCCCCAACCTATCCTTTACGTTGCCATTACCAATCACGGATATGGTCATACGACTCGCACCTGCTCCGTGGTGGCGGAGATTCAAAGACAGTGCCCGGAAGCGCTCGTGATTTTGGTAACGACAGCCCCACGATCGCTCCTGGAAGCCTACATCAAAGGCGACTTCATCCACCGTCCGATCGCCCTCGATATTGGCGTGGTGCAGGGTGACAGCTTGACGATGGACAAAGCGGCAACCCTGGAAAAGCTGAAGCAAATCCGCGATCGCCATAAGTCCATGATTGCCGGAGAGGTGAACTTTATCCGGCAGAATCGCGTCAGCCTTGTGCTTGCCGATATTCCGCCGCTGGCAGCTCCGATCGCACGGGCGGCAGGCGTTCCCGGCTGGATGATGAGTAACTTCGGCTGGGATTTTATCTATCGTCCTTGGGGCGGCGAATTTGTAGAGATGGCGGACTGGATTGGCGCACAGTTTGCCCAGTGCGATCGCCTGCTGCGGATGCCCTTTCACGAGGAGATGAGCGCTTTTCCTCACATCACCGATATCGGATTGACGGGCGGCGACCCCAGCTTTGCGCTGGCAGATCTGCGAGAAACGTTTCACTTGACCGCGCCCATTGAGAAAACGATGCTGCTGACTTTTGGCGGTTTAGGAGTCGATCAGGTTCCGGTTCACAATCTCCAGCGCTTTCCAGACTGGCAGTTCATCACGTTCGATCGCCAAATTCCAGATGTGCCAAACCTGGTGAGAATTAGCGATCGTCAGTATCGCCCGGTAGACTTTATGCCGCTGTGTAGTCGAGTTATGTCTAAACCGGGTTACAGCACCTTTGCTGAGGCTTGTCGGGTGGGAGTGCCGATTATTTCTATTACGCGAGATGATTTTGCCGAAGCTGCGGTACTGCTCAAGGGTATCCAGAATCACGCTCAGCATCGCATTCTCACCCCAGAGGAATTTTTCAAAAGCGACTGGAGCTTTCTAGAGGAACCGATGCAGCCGCCCCAAACTTCAGAGCCTCTGGCAAAAGATGGCAATGAGGCGATCGCTCAGGCGGTTATGGAGTGGGTCGATCGGAATTGACTGAATCTGCAAGTTTTCGTATGAGAGAAGGATTCGTGCTACAACCTGCAAGCCTCTGTATGAGAGAAGAGAAGCTGCCCAAGCGAACGAAACTACCCCACAACCGAAATCGCCAAACTGGCAACTCTCCGATCAGTGACTTTTCTAGATCGAATGAGAGATTGTCATAGCTCACCCAATTGTTGCCTTTGCGCCACCCGACGCGAGTGCCAAACCTTCTCCAATCATTATCGTTATCATCTGTTGGGTACCCGCATTCTTGCCAAATTTGCTTTTGAATACTGAAGCCCCATTTGCCATCGGGATAATCCGGTGTCTTACTGTACTTCACCCAGAGTTGATCTAGGGTTCGCAAATCTTCGAAAGGAAAAGTGTCAAGATCGGCACGATTAAAATATTGTCCTTTCTTCTTACCAACAGTAGTAATCATCAGCCGATAGGTTTCTTTATCTGCCTCTTTCCACTCTTGGTTTTCTAGATGTTTTTCCAACTGAGCGTAACGTAACGGGGTTTGTGCAGATGAAGTAGAGGGAGGAATTACTAAAGCAGTTTCGGGAGCCAGAATAGTTGAGGCGGATTTTAGGTTCAGTTGCTGAGTTAATTGCTGTTCAATGCGATCGGCATCGTCTTCTCCAAGCAGAAGATTTTCGCGGATGTCTTTTAATTTGCGGCGGGCACTTTCTTCTGGCAAAAAGCCATTTTTAGTCGCTTTCTCAAAATAATCGGCATAGTTACGTCGCTGTTCTGCTCGCACTAGATAGGGTTGTTGAACCTGCTCTTCAATCGTTTTCGCATCTTCTGAAGAAATTCCCAAGCGTCTCCAACGAGTATCCAAACGACCTCGATCCAGCTCTTCTTCAATTGCCCCACTAAACTCTAGACCTAGCTCCTGATCAAGTTCTTGAAAAATCCGATCGACAGCCTTGCGGTACTCTAATTTAGGCTCTGGTTTAGGCGCTCGCACAATTGGCAAGTCGAAGCCTGTATCTTCGGCAATAATTTTGGGCGGATAGCCTCCCTTACTTTCAATTTCAAGGCGGCGATCGGCATACCCGTGCAAATCTCTAGCGACGATCCACTCGCCCTGTCCTGGATACGCAGCTCCCTCCATGCCCTCAACCAAGTAGCGAGTATAGAGCGATAACCCGTCCCTTGCTTGTAATGCCACTTGAGCTGCACTAGAGGAAGCTAGAATAACCCGTCCTTTGGCTTTCAGTTCATCAAAGTCAATGTCTCCCTCTCCCTTTTTGATCCAATCGGCGATCGCCCCGCTGTAGCAACAGTCTAAGATCACTACTACCTGCTGCGATCGAGTCATATCCATTTGGCGTTTTAGAAATCCTGCGGACAACGCACTCGACTCTACTAGCCGCCCCTGCTGTTTGTAGGTGTTGTGGGTGCAAAAATGCAACTGCTGATGTAACATACCGCCGCTGCCCAAGTCACCATGCCCTGAAAAATAAAGCAGTAGTAGGTCTTCTGGATCTCTGCCGCGAAAAAATTGTTCGATCTGAGCTTCTAAAAGAGTGCGATCGCAGTTCTCTAGAGGCTGTACTTCAAACGCACCACAATCTGGATTTTGTAGCACTGTCTGCATTGCCTGCATATCTCGCAGGCTCCCTGGCAGTGGCTCAAATCCCTCGCCATATTCACTCACTCCAACTAGCAACGCTACTCGCTTACTCATGCTTTGCCTGCTTTACTGCCTCAAGCTTTGCGACAAAATCCTCGAAATCTTGCTGAGCAGAGGCGCGATCGCTGTCATTGCGTCCTTCAAACTCAAACTCTGTCCCTTCGTGCTTAAACTTTACTTTCGTAGTTGTTCCTACCAAGCGACCATACAACCACGTACCAAAGGTTTTTAGGGTATCTAGGTTAATTTTTACATCCAAAATACTGCTGCTAGGTTCCCCTTTTTCTACCATCTCTGGCTCTGTAGCCGCAGAAGGGGCAACAGGCATAACCTCCGCAGACTGGCTTTCTAGCTCCGCTGCTAACGTCCGCAATATAAGTTGAAGATCCTCATCCGTTGCCTGTTCATCCTGGACGGATAGCTGAAACTCAATAGGATGATTCATAAAGTGCAGAGGAATAAAATTACGTTTATTCTAAACCAGAGTAAAGCAGTACCAAAGGCTTCCGCAGAACGGTTTGGTGTCTACTGCTCAACTTAAACCTTTTAAGATTCACTGTAGATGTTTGTGGTTAGCCCTCGGCGCTCTAAGGCATCTAGGAGATTGTGAGATTCGATCAGTTGACGATTCTCTGCTTTTTGCAACCACTCAATCAGCGCTTCATTGGCAACATCACTCACCGACCAATCCTTTCCCGAATTCTTGAGCGGAATGATTGCACGTACCAAAAAATCAATATCTGGGCGCACTTGTGCCCTAAACTGCACTGATTTGGATTCCGACATCACAGATTGCCACAAAAGACTTGTGCAATTTTGCCATGTCACAGGTTGAAGATTATTGAATTGACATTTTAGCAATTTGATATCTATCAAATTGCTAAAATGTGCGATTATAAAAACAAGCGCCCCGCTATTGACCAATAGAGGGCAGGAGAACTATTTCAACAGGTGAACTATGGCAGAAGAATTTGTGTCGTCAGACGATCGCGCTCCCGAAGTCCAGTCCAGCAGAGAGCGGATCAAGCATTTGCTTGTGGGTTCGCCCAGAGCCGTCAAACGCACGATTCAAATCCTGCATATTCAGGGCTATGCAGAAGTTAGCTTTTGGTCTAAACCCGTTGCCGCTCAGGATTTGGGGGAGCCGGGAGAGGTGGTGAGCGTGCTGTTGCGCTATGGGGCGATCGAGTAGTTTGGAACGATAAAAAATGGGACGACAAAAAAGGGCTAGAGACAATGCTCTAACCCTCTGCTCATAGATTCAACGGATTAGTCTAGCGCTTAACCAGCTTCTTCGAGACCTTGCGCAGGCGAATCGACTTGGGTGTGACCTCCAGAAGTTCGTCGTTGCCGATGTATTCCAAAGCTCGCTCCAGATTCATGTCGATCGGGGTTTGAAGCTGCACTAGCTCTTCACCGCCAGATGCGCGATGGTTGGTGAGCTGCTTGGCTTTACAGACGTTTAGCTCCAAATCCTGCTGGCGGTTGTGTTCGCCAATGATCATGCCTTTGTAGACTTTGGTACCGGGCGAGATAAAGAAAGCGCCTCGGTCTTCAGCGTTCTTCATGGCGTAGAAGGTTGAAACGCCCTCCTCAAAAGAAATCAGCACCCCGTTTCGGCGAGTCTCAAATTCGCTAATGATCGGACGATAATCCAGGAAGCTGTGGTTCATGATGCCGTCGCCGCGCGTCAGACGCATAAACTCACCCCGGAAGCCAATCAAGCCGCGTGCCGGAATCAAAAACTCTAGCTGAGTCCGACCATTGCCGCCAACGTGCATATCTTGCATTTCGCCCTTGCGCTGACCTAGCCGCTCAATACAGCCACCCACCGCATCTTCAGGCACATCTAGAACGAGCTGTTCAAACGGTTCGCAGGGTCGTCCGCCGACTTCGCGGTAGATCACTTCAGGCTTAGACACCTGAAACTCATAGCCTTCGCGTCGCATCGTTTCGATCAAGATGCCCAGGTGCAATTCACCCCGACCCGCAACCGCTAGCTTATCGGGTGAGTCAGTGTCTTCAACGCGCAGCGCCACGTTGGTTTCCAGCTCTCGCATGAGGCGATCGCGCACCTGTCGAGAAGTCACGAACGTGCCTTCCTGACCGCAGAACGGCGAGTCGTTTACAGAAAAAGTCATCTGCAAAGTTGGCTCATCCACCTTAATCAGCGGCAATGCCTGGGGATTGGTGGGGTCAGTGATTGTCTCACCAATGTTGGCATCGGCAAAGCCTGTGATCGCTACAATGTTACCTGCCGAAGAGGATGCCATTTCCACCCGCTTCAAGCCGTCGAAACCCAGCAGCTTAGTGATTTTTGCTTTGACGATCGAGCCGTCTTCTTTCACCAGCGCCGCCTGCTGACCCATCTGGATCACGCCGTTGTGAATCTTGCCGATGATGATTCGACCCATGTAATCTGAGTAGTCCAACGTCGTTACCTGAAGCTGGAGCGGCTTTTCAGGATCGCCGACTGGAGGTGGCACATGGTTGAGAATCGCCTCAAACATAGGCTTCATGTCTGTTGATTCTTCTTCCAAAGCATTCTTGGCATAGCCCGCCAGCCCTGAAGCAAACAGGTAGAAGAAATCGCACTGGGCATCATCTGCGCCCAGCTCTAGGAAGAGATCCAGCACCTTATCGACCGATCCATGGGGATCAGCTTGAGGGCGATCGATTTTGTTGACGACGACGATGGGGCGCAATCCCTTTTCCAGCGCCTTTTTCAGCACAAAGCGCGTCTGAGGCATCGGGCCTTCGTTGGCATCGACAATCAGAATACAGCCGTCAACCATGCCCAGAACCCGCTCCACTTCGCCGCCGAAGTCTGCGTGTCCAGGAGTATCAATGATATTGATCAGCGTTTCGCCATAGTGAACGGCAGTATTTTTGGACAGAATCGTAATGCCCCGCTCCCGCTCCAGCGTGTTGGAGTCCATGACGCAATCCGGAACCTCTTCGCCCTCTCGGAATGTGCCGGACTGTCGCAGCAGTGCATCAACGAGCGTAGTTTTGCCGTGGTCAACGTGAGCAATGATGGCAACATTGCGAATAGGCAGAGTCATAAAAAAGTTCCGGTAGAGAAATGTAGGAGAAGCCTTACTAGGGTTAATTCACTTCTTAATAGAGTCTTCCTTGCTTCTAGAAAGAATTCCGTGTAAAGAAGCCGTCATGATCTTATCTTAACTGTTCGTAAAATAACTGGCTTTCTGGAAGATGAGTTAGGGCGATCGCTAGCTTCTCACCGTTAGAGTCATTCTTCAAAAGGCACCCGTGAGGGCACTGGTCAAAACTGCCCAAATTAGCCAAGATTGGCGTGTCCAGGGCTGAATTGATTAACTTTTGGTTAAGCCGCCAACTTCTCCAAGACTGAAACCCATGAGCCTTTCGCCATAAGCTCCTTAATAAATAAAGTAGAGGAAACCTGATGTCCCTAAACTATGGTGTTCTGAAGGGTCGCCCGATCGCCGTCAAGTTTGCCGCAGGTGCAAATGACCATTATCAGATTCGCATTGTGGATGACACGACAGACTACCGAATTGCGATCAACGTCAAATCGAGCGAAATTCCCCCTGACGTTCTCTACTTCGTGGATGAAAATTTTACCTACCCAACTTTGAATCAGCTAGAGCAATTGCCTCTGGGCTTTAAGCCTCTGCCAGAGCGCAAACCAGGCGGATTGTCATTAGATTATATTCGGGGAAACCTCTTCGATCGCACTAAAATGGTGCCGCTAGCGGGTTCTATACCTGGGCCAGAAAATGATTTGAACGAGAAGATCAATCGATATGTTCAGCGGGCGCTGTCGGATGAAACGGCTCTGATTTATGCCTTTGGCGCAAGATGGGGCCCAGAAGAGCAAAAGAAAGACAAATACTTTGGCTTCTTGCCGGGTAATGGGATTCATGACATTCACATGAATCAGGGAAATAATGCTAGGTACGTGGATGATGATGGCGTTTGGCAAGATGGGGCGATGTTAATCCACTTTCCGGCTGAGAGTCGCTGGATTGCTGTTTTTCTGAAATTTCAGTCCCAGACTTGGCATACAGACGATCGCACAGGTCATGCTATTCCGACCAACGAACCGGGCAAACCGCCCGTCGTGAATGAAGAACCTACGCCCGAAACGCCAATTCCAGACGAACCTCAAGGGATTGTGCGGATCATTGCGGCGCTAGTCAATTCTACAGGTCCTGCGCCTGAGCAAGAAACCGTAACCCTGCTCAATACCTCGCCTGACGCGATCGATCTAACTGACTGGGCGATCGCCGATCGGCTTAAGAACAAGCATAAGCTGACAGGGGCGATCGCGCCTGGAGCCACGGTGCTGATTGCTTTGCCGCCTACGGTGCAGTTAGGCAACAAGGGTGGCTTAATTACTTTACTCAACCAGGAAGGACTCAAGGTCGATGGGGTTGCCTACACGGCGCAGCAGTCCAAGCTAGAAGGCTGGACTGTGGTCTTCTAAGACGTT
The DNA here is from genome assembly GCF_059504425.1 of Drouetiella sp. Taxonomy (NCBI): domain Bacteria; kingdom Bacillati; phylum Cyanobacteriota; class Cyanophyceae; order Oculatellales; family Oculatellaceae; genus Drouetiella; species Drouetiella sp. The sequence continues at coordinate 136,840 of NZ_JCACIN010000081.1, read as the reverse complement.
GTGGTATTGCTCGATCGGGGGATGATTTTTGTATGAGAGGGGTACAGAGCGCCCCTCTCATACAAAAAGTTTTCTCATGCCAATTTAACCAGTATCGCTGGCGATATGTGGCTGACCCATGGGCGCAAGTTTGAACCAAAAAATCGCTCTAAAAAACCGCCAACCCTGCGTCAAGCAGTGCGCTGGATTACCCAACTGGGGGGATTTCTGGCTCGAACAGGGGATGGTGAAAAACCCTAAGCCCTGTAACCGCTCATTATTCCTTGCGCTATCCCTTGCGCGATAATGGGGGAGTGGGAGGGAGCGCTTCGCATGGGTCGGGGGTTCGGGCGTTTAGGGAGGAGATAGGGCTGATGTTTACAGGTCTGATTCAGGCTGTGGGAACGGTTCGGGCACAGGGAGAGAATCTGCTTCAGGTTTCTTGTGACGCGATCGCTCATCTGGGCACGTTGGAACTCGGAGACAGTGTGGCGGTGGATGGCATTTGCCTAACGGTGACGGGGCTGCTGCCCATGGGTTTTACTGCCGATGTGTCGCCTGAAACCCTCAGCCGCACGACTTTAGGACAGGATTCTCAGGATGTGCCTGTCAACCTGGAACCTTCGCTACAGGTGGGTAGCAAGCTGGGCGGGCATTTTGTGACGGGGCACATTGATGGTGTGGGCTATCTGGAGTCCTCTGTGCAAACAGAGAATGCCTGGGAGATGAGTTTTAGGGTGCCGGATGCGCGGGTGGCTCGCTACATTGTGTCTAAGGGCAGTATTGCAATTAATGGGGTGAGTTTGACGATCGCAGATTGTGATCCGATTGGCTCCTGGTTTAAGGTGGCTGTGATTCCACTCACCTATGCCGAGACAAACTTACGCTACTTACAGCCTGGTGGTCGGGTGAACCTAGAGGGCGATGTGCTAGGCAAGTATGTGGAGAAGTTTTTGCGGCTTGGTTCTGATGCTCATCAGCTCTCAGTTTCAGGACTAGAGGAAATTCTGGTGGCGGGCGGAAGTAGGGGCGATCGAGCAGATGTTACCGAGACATTCTTAGCAGAACATGGGTATTCGTAGCGTTATGCCTAAAATTACGTAATTGAGTTAGGACGAGTTATTTGAGAGCCGCGCAGAGCGCGGCTCTCAAATAACTCATTGGATCTAGGCGCGTAGCGTTACGTATCTTCAAGGAATTGCAAAAATGCGGGGGGAACTAGACGGAGTTCGCCCGACCTCAAGCGATCGCACTCTACCCAAAGCGCCGTGAATTTGTTGCCCACTTCACAAGCTTGAAACGAGTCAGACTGATAGAAGCGATCGTCTGCAAAGTCGCATCGGTAAAGCTGGACTAACTCATGTCCCGGCTTGCCGTTGTAGGTAAACAAATTTTCCAGGCATCCAATATATTCAACGTGAATCAGCTCAGCATTTATTTCTTCCAGAAACTCTCGACGGAGAGCTGCTTCACTGGTTTCACCAAACTCTACCCCTCCTCCCAAGGCACGATAGAAAACTTCTTGCGTTTCAGGATTATGGGCTTCAAATACAAAAATTCGAGTTTTGTGTTTGATTAGCCCCAGCGCAACCACGCGAATATGTGCAGGGGGCGAATAAACGCCCTGAGAAGCAGTTTGATTCATGGAAGTGAATTCGCAGAACTCTAGTTATTCTGATTGTCTTGATCGTTTTCGGCAAAGCTCGATCGCTTGTTTCCAGGGATTTTCCAGTCTTGATTTTCGCCACCAAAAATAATCCGCTCGATCGTCACATAGTCTTTGCTGAGCTGGTCGAGGGCATTGATCAAAATATCGGCGGCGATCGCGTCGGCAGTGCCCAGATCAAACCAGCAGCGTCCCCAGTTGCCTTCGTACTCAAACTCACTCATATTGTGCATTAGCGCCACAAAGCTATCTTCGGCGGCATCCTGGTTGTACTCTAAGTAGCTGATGTCTAAGCCTGTGTCTTGCACCTGCATATTTTCGGCATTGAAGCCGCCCAGTTTACCTAGCAGAAACCAGGAGTTGAAGACTTCCTCAACATACTGCTGTTCGGCGGTCGAGGGCGTGTTGCTGAATTCTAGCCAGATCCAGAGATCAAAAAAATCGCACTCGCGGAATTCTACTTTCATGGGAGACGGGTCGTGGGGGTGTTTTTCAAGTGGGTTACTTTTTTGCAGAGGCGCTTTGTGCGCTTTTCAAAAAAGCTTACGTTAGAGGTTGGGAAGTGTGAGTTTCTAGTCCGATTGCTTCAGAAATATTGGACAATTTGCTAGACTCCAGCTTTTGCACCAATCCCTCCAGGATACGACGCACCATCCAAGGTCCTTCATAAATCCAGCCCGTGTAAACTTGCAACAGACTAGCTCCAGCCGTAATCTTTTCCCAGGCATCGGCTGCCGTAAAAATGCCGCCCACGCCAATAATCGGCAGTTTGCCCTGAGTTTCTCGGTAAATAAAGCGAATCACTTCAGTCGATCGCTGCCTCACCGGAGCGCCGCTGATGCCGCCTGCCTCTTCGCTAATGGGTTTACCTGCGATCGTCTTTGTCTCTAAGTGATCGCGGCGAATCGTGGTGTTGGTGGCAATGATTCCGGCAAGCTCGTAAGCCTGAGCGAGCTTGATCACGTCAGCAATTTCCTCCCATTCCAGATCGGGCGCAATTTTAATCAGCATGGGCTTAGCGAGATGGTTTTCCTGCTGGAGGGCTGCCAAGATAGGCTCAAGCTGATCGGCGGCTTGCAGCGATCGCAACCCCGGCGTATTGGGTGAAGACACGTTCACCACAAAGTAGTCGCCCCAATCTCGCAAGAGCCGAAAGCTGCCTGAGTAGTCCTCTGCGGCGGTTTCGAGAGGCGTAATTTTGGATTTTCCCAGGTTGATGCCGATGGGAATGGAGGCGCGATCGATCGACCGTTCAGTCATCTTCTCCAATCTTTTCGCTAACGCTGCCGCTCCCTGGTTATTAAATCCCATGCGATTCAGAGCCGCCTGATCGATTGGCAAGCGAAACAGACGCGGCTGAGGATTTCCTGGCTGAGCATGGAGGGTGACGGTACCTAGCTCGGCAAAGCCAAAGCCGAAATCAGACCAGAGACTAGCCGCGACTCCATCTTTGTCAAACCCCGCCGCCAGACCGATCGGATTGGCAAAGGGCAAACCCCAAAGCTGCTGCTCTAGCCCCGGATGCTGAAACTGACAGGATCGCTGAAGCTGCTGAGATAGCTGTCCGGATATTCCACGTTGCTCAGCCAGCCAGTTCAGGAGGCGCAGCGTTTGCTGGTGTGCCTGCTCTGGGTCAACTTTAAGCCCAGAGAACAGGAGCGGACGTAGGATTGACTTATAAATATCCAGCTTGTCAATATTCAAAATAAGGCTTGAAGTCTAGGCTACTTCACAGATTAACGTAAATCAGGGCAGGGGTTTTTAAAGCGCAAGAGAATCATGTCTCTGTCCTAACCGCTTTGGCGGTTGCTATGGAAGGCACAGATAGGAAGGGCAGGACTAAGGGAATTCTAAAGAAAATCAGCTCTGTTAGAGTCTAGAGGCAGCAGAATCTGTAAAAGTCCTGCAAAATCATACCTCATGGCGATTTGTCTCAGCCTTCATACCGGAGCGCTACAGGGTACCATCAAGAGCATTACAAGCGAGAGCACCGTAAATTCCCGCCAGTTTGTCTAATCAGAGGAGCATTCAGGCGGCAGGAGTCAGATTGGCATGGGTTTGCAAAAAGAACCGTCGGGACATGAAAGACAATTAGTGGCTTTAGGACGCGTTCTTCAAGCCCTTCGGGAAGAGGAAACGGTTGATGGCTTGATCAAAATGGCGTTGGGCTATCTTCAGGCTGAGTTTAACTACGCTCTGGTTTGGATAGCACTATACGATCGCCCTGAACACCGCCTAATCGGCAAGGGTGGGCACGCTCCAGCAGGAGATGACACTTTTCTTAAGCAGCGCTTCAGCCTCAGTCCGGGCGATTTGCTGGAGCAGGTGGTGATTCAGCTCCGACCCATTGGCGTTCCCGACCTGCGTGAGGAGTCCAGAGCCGGAGAATGGCGTAAAGCTGCCCAAAAGTACAGCATTCAGGGCACGATCGTCTTCCCCATTCGCCATAAAAGTGACTGTTTTGGTCTAGTGCTGCTGGGTTCTCCTCTCTGGGGAACCTCTCCCCATGCCGACGAAAAAGCTAGACTGTCGATGCTGCTCGGATCATTAGCGGACGGGCTTTACCAACTCGCAGGTGAACAGCATCGACAGCAGGTCAAGCGCCCTGATCAGCCGCTCTTAAGCCTGTTAGCAAAACTGCGATCGCTCCCCAATCTCAAAAAACGCCTAGATGCCGTTATTGATGAGACGCACCGTTTTGTCCAGCCCAATCGCACCAACATCTACTGGTATGAGCCTCAGCAGCGCTACTTCTGGAAGCGTCAAGGCAGCCGCGCTTTAGAAGGGAATGACCTAAAAATTCCGGTTCAGGAGATTAACGGTTTCTATCAGGCGCTAACGGCTGACCAGGTAATTTCTATTGGCGAAGCCCAAAGCACAGTGAAAGCCGACCTCAGCGGACGCATTATGCAGTATCTCCAGGCGCGATCGCTCATCGCGGCTCCGGTGCTATACCAGGGAGAGCTACGCGGCTTTCTTACTGTTGAGGGCAATGAGGCGCGGCTCTGGTCAGAAGAAGAGAAAAACTTTGTTCGGGGGGTAGCGCAGATGGTTTCCCTGGTGGCTCCCCTCGAAGAAATGGAGGTCACTGTTCAGCAGGTTAAGCTCGATCAGGTGCTGACGGCAGAGATCACGCGCGCCCTCTACACCGAGGATGACTGGAAAATCACCCTGCAAAAATGTGCCGATCAGGTGTGTCAGCGCCTCAGCACCGAACGGTTTTTGGTTTTACTCTACGACAAAGACCTTAAAACATTTGAAATTTGCTACCAGCAGCAGCCGAAACAGCGCCGTCCGATCGCCCAATCGCTAGAAGATTTGAATCCCGTAGACTGGCAGATGCTGGAACGTAGCACAGAAGCTGTTGCCGTGGAAAACCTGGAGGCAGACCTGAAGCTGATGGCATGGCGGCAGGTGTTTCTAGAATCAGAGGTGCGATCGCTGCTGGTGTGCAGCACTTCTATGGGCAAGTCGATCGAGGGCTTGGTGGTGCTGGGGCATGAAACCGCCCGAAGCTGGAGCCGAGCCGAGCGGGATTTGTTACGGGTCGTTAGCCAGCAGATTGGGCTGCTGTTGCACCAATTTCAGCTTCAGCGTCAGACCGATCGGCTACAAAAAAACTATCAGGCGGTGCAATGGGGGCTAACCACGATGCAGCAAACACATCAGCTCGATCGCCTAGAGCAAGCCGCCACGCAGCAAATTGCCCAGCTCCTACAATCTCCTCTGGCAGTTCTGATCACCTGGCTACCGGGACGCACCACCGCTCAGCTGACGGCACCCGTTGTCTCAAAGCGTCAGTTTGAGGTGGCAATTCAGGTGCCTGTGCCTATCTACACAGATGTGCTGGTGCAATGGGCACTACAAACCGACGGGCTGCTGACCGTGGGCATCAATGACATCTCGCCTGAGACGCGCCAATGGCTTTGCGGCGCTGAGATCGGTCAAGTTCTTGTGTTGACCTTGCGCACGGCTCCAGAGCATGAGCCGACCGGAATTATTTTGGTGGGTGACGTTGCCGATCGCCAGTGGTCAGAGCAGCAAATGATTGCCTTTGGCACGCTCACCAGTCAGTTAGGCTGGGGTCGCCGCTATCTACTCATTGCCGAAACCCTGTTCGAGCAGCGGGAAAAGCTAGAGCAGCTCAACTGGTACAAGCAGCGCCGCCTAGAGGAAACCTACCGTATCTTGGGAACAGGCGTGCGGCGGCTGAACGAACTCAGCCACCAAAAAGAAGGTGCATCCAGTATGCGCTACCAGCAAATTTTGCGGCATTTGGGTGGAACGCTAACGGCGCTGACTCCTGTGCTAAAGCATGAGCAGTGGCAGTTTCAAGGAGATTACGAGACAATTCCGCTAGCCAGCTTACTGAGGCGATCGCTCGAACGGCTAGACTCCTTGATCAAACAGCGACAGATCTGGTCGCAGGTTCACAATGATGCCAGCGTTACCATTGGCGGCGATGTTCCCAAAATTGAGTTTGTCCTGCTAGAGGTTTTGACGGCTGCCTGTCAGCGTTCTGTCGCGGCAGGGCGGCTAGATATTTGGTGCCGCCAGGTTGATGCTCAGTGGCTAGAGCTATCCATTACCGATAACGGCATTGTCGAGCCAAGGCTGCTGGAAGAGCTAGAAATGGGGCGATCGAGCGATTTACTCGTTCCCTCAACCCTAGAACATCCGCCCGGTTTACACCTAGCAATCTGCAAATCCATCATGGTTCGAATTGGTGGCGAATTTAGCTTTCACAAGCTAGAAGATGGTCGGCTGTTCAGCCGTCTGCTGCTGCCGATCGCCACAGGAACAACTCTGAATCATGCGGCTCGAAGTGAGGGCGAAATTACAGGATTTTTCTAAAGGGAAGGGATGATGTTCTAGACCTATAGCTGTCGCTAGTTTGCTTAGGAAATTTTTGGTGGGGCGCTTCGCGCCCCACCAAAAATTTCCCTGTCCCAACCGCCTTAGCGGTTGCTATATTGTTGATTTTTTGAAACACTACCAAGGGAACAATGGTAATCCTAATCATGGGGGTTTCCGGCTCTGGCAAGACCACGATCGGCAAAATGCTGGCAGAGACATTGCAGTGGCAATTTAGCGATGCCGATGATTTTCATCCGGCAGCCAATATCGAGAAAATGAGTCGGGGAGTGCCGTTAAGCGATGCCGATCGCCTGCCCTGGCTTCAGTTATTGCAAGGGGCGATCGAGCAATGGCTGAGTCAGGGAATCAATGTCGTACTTGCCTGTTCTGCCCTCAAGTCTGAGTATCGCCAGTGGCTTCAGCCATCTAATCAGCTCCAGCTAACTGATCAGATCAAGTGGGTTTACCTCAAAGGCTCATCTGAGCTAATTCAGCAGCGACTCAACCAGCGCCAAGGGCACTACATGAAAGCAAACCTGCTTAAAAGCCAGTTCGATACTTTGGAAGAACCCGACAATGCACTCCAGATAGAGATTGGTCAACCACCTGAAGCGATAGTTCAGGCAATCAAAACCGATTTCAAGATTGAGTAAATAGAACGGGATCGACGGGGCTCGAACCCGCAACTTCCGCCGTGACAGGGCGGTGCTCTAACCAATTGAACTACGATCCCTCGTAGCGAACGCGTTTTCAGCGCGATCTCCATATTTACCTAGTAATTGAATTTTGTCAAACACTTCTTGTGAAGTTTTTTATCGTAGGTTGTGAATCTACCCTGATACAATTCGATTTGCGGCACTGCCCAGCACATTTTTCTAGTGCCCTGCCAGCAGTATCGCCCTCATTCTGTCAAGACCTAGCGCACCCATGACCTCTTCACCTAACCCTCTGGAATCCAGTTCTCTAGAAAGCTCTCTGGAATCCAGTTCTTCAGAACCCAGCCCGTTAGAGCAGCATCGCCAGCAATTTCCGGCGCTTGCCAACAAAGCCTACTTTAACTACGGCGGGCAGGGAGCTATGCCCCAGAGCGCGATCGCTGCCATCCTCAGCGCCCACGAGCATATCCAGCAGATAGGTCCCTTCTCAAGCGCCATCAACGACTGGGTGACAGAAGAAATGGAGCAAATGCGAGAAACGATCGCCACTGAGCTAGGCGCGGCTCCCGGAACGATCGCCCTGACGGAAGATGTCTCGGTCGGCTGCAACATTGCCATGTGGGGAATTGACTGGCAGACGGGCGATCATCTGCTGCTGTCGGACTGCGAACATCCAGGAATTATTGCGGCGGCGCTAGAAATTCAGCGGCGGTTTGGGGCGGAGGTGACGTTTTGCCCTTTGATGGCAACGTTGAACGAAGGCGATCCGGTGACAGTCATCACGCAAAATTTGCGCCCTACGACTCGCCTTGTGGTCGTCAGCCATATTCTCTGGAATACAGGGCAGGTTTTGCCGATCGCCGAAATTGCTCGTGCCTGCCACAATTACCCCACGCCCAAAATTCCAGTGCGGCTTCTGGTTGATGCAGCGCAGTCGGTTGGGGTAATGCCGCTCAACTTGAGCAAGCTACGCGCAGATTTTTACGCTTTTACAGGACATAAGTGGTGGTGTGGACCAGCGGGTATAGGCGGGCTGTATATCCACCCAGAGGCGCTGTCTAGCCTCAGCCCCACGTTTATCGGCTGGCGCGGCGTCAAGAAAAATGCTTCGGGCTACCCGATCGGCTGGATGCCTGACAGCAGGCGCTTTGAGGTGGCCACTTCTGATTACGCCCTATTTAGCGGTTTGCGAGAGGCGATCGCGCTTCAAAATCAGTGGGGATCGGCTGCCGAACGCTTTGAGCGGATTTTGGCGCTTAGCCTCGCTCTCTGGCAAAAGTTATCCGATCTGCCCCACGTTACCTGTCTGCGATCGGCTCCCCCTGAAGCAGGTTTGGTGTCCTTTAAAGTCGATCGCCCTGGGGCTGGGATTCATAGCCGTCTGGTGCTGGAGCTAGAGCAACAGTCCATCTTTTTGCGCACCATTCAAGATCCAGACTGTGTGAGAGCCTGTGTACATTACCTGACTTTGGAATCGGAAATCGATCGACTTGTTGAAGCAATTCAAAAGTTTGAGTAAAAATTTATCTACCCGTAGTCATAGTTACCTAGTAACTGGATTACCTGAGCTAAGCTTTGTATCAGCAGCAACTTTACGAAACTTTGTATAAAGTCGGAAAGCCTCTGTTTTGAGAAAAGCTGAGAAGGTTTGGGAAAAGTTTAGAAGAAAGCTGAGTTTTGAGAACTCAGAAACCGCATCACATGAAGGAGTTGCTAGGAATGGTAGAAGTTGCTGAGAAGCACCGAGTCGTAATTGTGGGAGGCGGCTTTGGTGGGCTGTATGCGGCAAAAGAGCTGGGTCGCGCCCCGGTTGAGGTAACGCTGATCGATAAGCGAAACTTCCATTTGTTTCAGCCTTTGCTCTACCAGGTGGCAACGGGAACCCTCTCTCCAGCAGATATTTCTTCGCCGCTGCGCGGCATCCTCAGCGGCAACAAAAACACCAAGGTGCTGATGGATGAAGTGACCGATATTGACGCAACTCAGCAGAAAGTGATGTTGCAGAATGGCGAAGTGCCCTACGACACGTTAATCATTGCCACAGGGGTCAGCCATCACTACTTTGGCAACGACCATTGGAAGCCTACCGCTCCTGGATTGAAGACGGTAGAGGATGCTCTGGAGATGCGGCGACGGATCTTCATGGCGTTTGAAGCCGCGGAAAAGGAAACTGACCCTGAGAAGCGTAAAGCTTGGCTGACCTTCATTGTGGTGGGCGGCGGTCCGACAGGCGTGGAATTGGCTGGAGCGATCGCCGAACTCGCCTACAAAACCCTGAAGCAAGACTTCCGCAACATTGACACAGGCGCCGCCAAGATTTTGCTGCTCGAAGGTCTCGATCGTATTCTGCCGCCTTACCCCCCTGAGCTGTCTGAGAAAGCCGCTCAGTCACTAGGGGAAATGGGCGTGACCATCTGCACCAAAACGCTGGTAACAAACATCGAAAACAATGTCGTCACGGCAAAGCAGGGCGATCAGGTGGAAGAAATTCCGGCTCAAACCATTCTCTGGGCGGCTGGGGTCAAGGCTTCGGTGGTCGGCAAGGTGCTAGAGCAGCGGGCGGGGGCAACCCTCGATCGCGTTGGGCGCGTCATGGTAGAACCCGATCTCACCCTCCCGAATCAGCCCAATATTTTTGTGATTGGCGACTTGTCTGTTTACACCCACCAAGACGGCAAGCCCTTGCCTGGTGTAGCTCCTGTAGCCATTCAGGAAGGGCAGTACGTTGCGCGTCTGGTGCGCGAACGCCTTCTGGGGAACGACCTGCCTCCCTTCCGCTATAACGATATGGGCAGTATGGCAATCATTGGACAAAACAAGGCGGTTGCCAACATGGGAGGCGCTAAGTTTTCAGGAGCGCCAGCTTGGTTTCTGTGGACTTTTGCCCACATCTACTACTTGATTGAGTTCGACAACAAGCTGATTGTGATGCTCCAGTGGGGCTGGAACTACTTCACCCGTAACCGTGGAGCAAGGCTGATTACAGGCGAAGGCGTTTTAGAGCAAGTCAACGTAGACGCGGACGGCAATTATGCAGTTGCTTCAGCGAGTCAGGCTGCCGCTAAGGTATGAACACCGGGGGTAGAAGTCGCTCATTGCTTCTACCCTCCCCCTAATTTTCTGAGCCTGCTGCTTTTTATTTGTTTTTTACTTGATTTTTTGAGGCAATGTCTGAACCTGCGTCAATTCTTGGATCAGTTAGAGTCGGAACCCTTACCCTGGAGCTAGTTGGGCTTCGCAATCTCAGGGGTGTCGTCAACCTGGGGTTATTTGACAGCCCAGAAGGGTTTCCCAATGTTGCTGCCCAAGCCGTGCGATCGGGCTGCTTTGAGGTTTCAGCCAGTCCATTAATTTTGACCTTCCCCGATCTGCCGTTTGGGCGCTATGCCGCTACGGTGCATCATGACGAAAATCAGGATGGCATTCTCAACGTCAATTCTCTGGGCATTCCTAAAGAAGGCATCGGCTTTTCGAGCGATCCCAAAATCTGGCTAGGTGCGCCTCCCTTCCATAAAGCCGCCTTTGACTTTACGCCGGAAAGCCGATCGCTCACTATCACCATGAAATACCTCTTGCCGTAGCTTCCGAAAGCACGTCTAGATTCCGTTGCACCGTGCCGTGAAGCTGCTGGATTACCTGGTTAACGGTTGCTGAGCGATCGCGCCGATAGTCTGCCACATGATCCTTGAGGTTAATGGGTTTGCCGATGCGCAAGTAGGCCTGCCGATAGCCTTTGGGGTGCGGCTGATCAATTTTGAAAACCTCACGCTCTAGGCGAATCAACGTATCCAAAAATCTCTCAGGCGTTGGCTTCTCGGAAACATAGCCGTCATAGATGGCATCAAAATTGAGCACCCGCGCCGTGGCTTGCAGCATCACATCCCAGCCATCGGTGCCGTCAGGCATGAGGGTACTCGATCGGTTCTCTAGGGCATGACGGATGCGGTAAACCCGCTCACGATCGGGTTCTCCCTTGATAAACGTCAGCTTAAGCTGAGCCTCGCACTGCTGCAAAACCTGCGCCTTGAGTCGGGTAATGCGCTGATTCCAATTGAGATCAAGCGGTGAGGGTAGACCATATTCCTGCTCACAGTTCACCAGCACATGCTCAGCAATCGTTCTCAGCCGCTGATAAACATCCCCTGCTGGCGGCAGTGCGATCGCTTTTTCCAAGCGGTTCAGGGTTTTTTGAATCACCACCGACATTTTGCCTGTGTAGCGGTATTTGAGGCTAATGGGCACGGCGTACAGGTCAGGCAAATCGGGCGAGCTAGGTGAACCAGATGAACCAGATGAGCCAGGTGAACCAGAACGCTTGTCCAGCCTTGCTAACGCCTGAAGCGCAATCTGCACGGCTCCTGAGCGAAATGGCATCACCGTATCGTTTTGGAATGAGCAGCCGCCTTCTGGAAAAACCACCAGCTTGCAGCCCGGACGAGTCACTAGAGACAGCGTTTGCCGCACGCTCTCGCGATCGGCAAGCCCCCGCCGCACCGAGTACGCCCCAATCCGCTGATAAAACCAGCCTCGGATGCCCTGAAATCGCTCATGAGCCGCCAAGTAATAGAAAGGCTGTCCTACCCGTGCCGAGAGCAAAAACAGCACCACCTCGTCCTGAAAAGTCGAGTGGTTGCACAGCAAGAGGCAAGGCTGCTGTTGCAGGGTCGCGATCGGCACTTCGGGTTCTGCGCTGACCACAAGTTCGAGGCGATCGATCCAGCGCGCAATCCAGGGAGAAGCTTGCTGGAGCATCCACACCAGGAAGGGGTTGATCTTGGGGGGATAAAAGGGAAGCCGCGTCATTCGGAGTCCATTGCAGAGCAATTCGGTGAAAGAAGCTAATCCAAATTCTGCTATCAATTTTTTCAAAGTCGTTCGGAAAAATTAACAGCCTAGAACCGATCTACAGATTGACAGCCAAAAATTTCGCACCTCTAGGTTTTCCTTTAGGTCTGGTCTGTAGGACTCGCTGCCTCTATATTCACTCAATTGCTGCCATATTGAATTGGGCGATCGCAAAAGACTAGCTTTTTGGTTGGCTAACGAACATGCAAATTGCTCATATCCGTAAATAATTGGAAGAATCCTCTGCTCCCTAGAACCGCAGCGATATGATTGCAGCGGAGGGCAAACTAGGTTCTAGGCTGTACTTGACTGCAATTAACTTTATCTCTGGCGACTTCTATCTCTAGCGATGGCTGTCTCTGGCGATCGCTTAGGGTAGATCAGGTCTAAATCGAGTAGTAGGTCATTGGATTGATGCTTTCAAGCAAGCTTTATCGATACTTTATCGATATAAGTTAAGTAGCAAGGCTTAAAATCTTCAAAATCACTTCCAAGTCCGACATTGAGTACCCAAGCTATTTTTCTCGACTTCTGCTGTTTTCTTGACTTCTAAAGGCATTAGAGGGATGTTTCAAGAAATAAAAGGTCTAGAAGCATGACCCAGATACACAACTACTGTTGTAAGGATAAAAAGCATGGCTAAAAATTTGCTGGAACAACTGCGGGAAATGACGGTTGTGGTTGCCGACACAGGCGATATTCAGGCAATCAAGAAATTTACGCCCCGCGATGCAACGACGAATCCTTCGTTGATTACCGCAGCCGCCCAAATGCCCGAATATCAGGAAATTGTTGACGAAACGCTGAAGCAGGCTCGGCTTGATGCAGGAGACAATGCATCTGACCAAGATGTGGCAAAGCTGGCATTCGATCGCCTAGCAGTCTCCTTCGGCAAAAAAATTCTAGAAATTGTGCCCAAGCGCGTTTCAACTGAAGTCGATGCCCGTCTCTCCTATGACACCGAGGCAACCATTGAGAAAGGTCGCTACCTCATCTCGGAATATGAAAAGGCTGGAATTTCCCGCGATCGCATTCTCATCAAGATTGCCTCTACTTGGGAAGGCATCAAAGCTGCCGAAGTGCTCGAAAAAGAGGGCATTCACTGCAACCTGACGTTGCTGTTTGGACTTCACCAAGCGATCGCCTGCGCCGAGGCTGGAGCCACCCTGATTTCGCCCTTCGTCGGTCGCATTTTAGACTGGTACAAGAAAGATACTGGACGCACCTATACTCCTCAAGAAGATCCGGGCGTTCAGTCTGTCACCACGATCTACAACTATTACAAGAAATTTGGTTACGACACTGAAGTCATGGGAGCTAGCTTCCGCAGCCTTGGCGAGATCACAGAGTTGGCGGGTTGCGATCTGCTAACGATTTCTCCAGCTCTCCTTGCCGAATTGCAGTCTACCGAAGCCGACTTGCCCCGCAAGCTCGATCCTAGCCAAGCTGCCGCCACAGATCTTGAAAAAATCTCGATAGACAAGGAAACCTTTGACAAGATGCATGCCGCAGACCGGATGGCATCTGACAAGCTGGCTGAAGGCATCGCAGGGTTTACCAAAGCTCTAGAGGCGCTCGAATCTCTGCTGACCGATCGCCTTTCTAAGCTAGAGGGCGAGAAGCAGGAAAGCCATGCAACCGAAGACATGTTTCACCTCTACGATTTAGATGGCGATGGCTTCATTACCCGCGAAGAATGGATGGGCACAGATGCCGTATTTGATGCGCTAGACAGCAACAAGGATGGCAAAATTACGCCAGAAGAGATGAGTGCGGGTCTGGGATCGGTTCTACATCTGGCGAAGGCGCTCGTACCGACAGCCTGACCTGTCAATTTTAAGGGGGGGCTTGCGCTTCCCCTTAAGATTAAAAGTATTGTAGAGAAATCGCGACCTTAGCCGCCCCCATGACTCAAAAAGAACGTAAAGATCCCAGTTTTTTGACGGATCACCAGTCTGTTGCTTCCTTAATCGGGCAACTGCATGAGTACTTTAAAGATGCTTGCTCTCATTATGAAATTGAGCGAAGCCATACGGCTAGCCAGCTTCATGCCCATCAAGACGAGCAAAAGACACAGGAGCTAATGGCTACTTTGCGTCGAATAGATACAGAGATTTCTCTGTTTGCAGTCGTGAGTGACGCTTTATCGATCGCCGATCGCGTCCTTCATACCCGCTCCACCATTACCGAACTGGGTTTAGACAACGAAGTCTACAGAATGCATTACGATTCTCCGAAGCAGACCCCTGAAAAATAAGCCCTGAAAAACAAGCTCTTGCAAAATAAAGCCCCATGAGCCTACATATCTACTTCTTACGGCACGGCGAAACGGCTGCTAGTCGATCGGGCGGCTATTGTGGCGATCTGGATATTGAGCTGACGGCGGTTGGTAAAGAAATGGCAGCCGCCTTTGCAGAAGCCTATCGCTCTTTTCCCTGGGCTACCGTTTATTGCAGCCCTAAACGACGCGCGTTGGATACTGCCATGCCAATTTGTCAGGCGATCGGCGCGGAGATGCAGATCCGAGATGGGCTAAGGGAAATTTCCTATGGCAAGTGGGAAGGCATAACTCCTGAAGAAGCCAGCCGTGACTATCACGATGACTACATTCGCTATATGGCTGATCCAGGCTGGAATGCCCCCACCGGAGGCGAACGGGCTGTAGATATTGCCCGACGCAGCCATCTTGTGTTAGATGAAATTGAGCAGAAGTATCCCACGGGTAACGTCTTGGTGGTTTCTCACAAAGCCACTATCCGGATCATGCTCTGTGGTCTGCTGGGCATCGATGTGGGGCGCTACCGCGATCGCCTTGGCGTACCCGTTGCCTCCATCAGCGTGATCGAATTTGGGACACATGGGCCGCTGCTGCACAGGTTGGGCGATCGATCGCACTTTCCTGAGCATCTGCGCGATCTGCCGGGCAGCTAGAGCTGGAATTGCTAAAACCTCAGGCTAGGATCTCAAAGTGGAATCTCAAGCTGAAAAACCTGCGTCAAAGGATTACGGGAAGGCGATCGAGGGGTTATATTCTTTGATGTTGCCTCTTTGATGTTGCCTAAATAACGGCGTATCATCGTTACGCAGGTTAATCCTACTCGCATCCCCTATTTCAAACTTACTCAATACCTTAGCTGACTCAATGTCTAATCCATCTTTGACGCTTGATACGCCTCGCCCCCGGTGGCACGTGATCTTTTTCACGGTTGTGTTGCACCTGGCTGCTCTACTTGCCTTCTTCCCTGGCAATTTTAGCTGGGCGGCGGTTGGCGTGGCTCTGTTTCTGCACTGGCTGACAATTGGGCTAGGTATTTCTCTAGGATTCCACCGACTGGCAAGCCATCGCAGCTTCAAAGTGCCCAAATGGCTGGAGTATTTCTTGATACTATGTGGCACCTTATCAGGACAGGGCGGTGTACTGGGCTGGGTAGGATACCATCGGGCGCATCATCTTTATACCGACAAAGCGGCTGATCCCCATAACTCCAATGAGGGTTTGTGGTGGAGCCACATTAGCTGGCTGATGCATACTGTGCCCACCAAAGGCGAGCTGCCCCGCTTGACTAAAGACATTGCGAACGATCGCTTCTACCAGTTCTGCCACAACCAGTACATCCCGCTGCAAGGGGTGCTGGCCGTGATTTTGTACCTGATTGGCGGCATGCCCTTTCTGGTTTGGGGCGTGTTTGTCCGTTTGTTCCTAGGCTTTCACTGCACCTGTTTTGTCAACAGCGTTTGCCATAAGTTTGGCTATCGCTCCCATGAAACGGGCGATCGCTCAACCAATTGCTGGTGGGTGTCTTTGCTGACCTATGGCGAAGGCTGGCACAACAATCACCACGCCGCTCAGTCTTCGGCGCGCTATGGCTACCAGTGGTGGGAAATAGACGTAACTTGGCTGACTATCCGTCTCCTACAAGCCGTTGGATTAGCCACCCATGTTAAAGGCGCTAAGGTCGGTTAGGACGGGGACATTCAGGGTGGGGCGCAAAGCGCCCCACCCTGAATGTCCTCAGCAAACTGGCGACAGTTACACCTTTAGGGCTGCCCGGTTTTTAGCGCCTCAATGATCTGAACATTGGCGGCAGGAAAGGGAAACTGATCCAATTCTGCCAATGTTACCCAGCGCACTTCGTCACATTCGATCGCCTGGGGTTCGCCGCTGAGATACTGGCAGTGGTGAACGTTGAGCGTCACCCGAAAATGCGTGTAGGCATGATCGAGGGTCATCAGGCGATCGCCCACCGCAATTTCGATGCCTAGCTCCTCTCGAATTTCTCGCTTGATGCAGTCCTCTACCGTTTCACCGGGTTCAATTTTACCTCCCGGAAACTCCCACAGGCCGCCCAATAGACCTTCCTGACGACGGCGATCGATCAGAATTTGTCTCTCCTGATTCCAGATCACAGCAACGCCAATTTGCTTGTGAGCCAGGGGCGATCGGTTTTCACTCATAGGGATTTGGGTTTGTTGGTTTAGATGAAAGGCTTGACAGTGAGATTGCCACGGGCAAATAGGGCAACTCGGATTTTTGGGCGTACAGACCGTTGCCCCTAGATCCATCAGCGCCTGGTTGAAATCATGGGGATTCTGGGAGTCTAGTAACTCTGTCGAAAGCTGCCAGAGTGCATTGAGCGCCTTGCTAGGGGGCAGGGTTAGAGCCGTTAGCCGTGCCAAAACCCGCTTGACGTTGCCATCTAAAATCGGCAAGGGTTGATTGAACGCCGCACTCAGGATGCCTCCCGCCGTGGTGCGCCCAATTCCTGGCAGAGACAGAACATCCGATAGGTTGACCGGGAACTCTCCTTTAAATTCTTGCACGATCGCCTGTGCCGCTCGATGCAAATTCCGGGCACGGGCATAGTATCCCAGCCCTTGCCAGACCTTGAGCACCTGCTGCTGATCGGCGGCAGCAAGATCGGCGATCGTTGGAAACGCTTGCAGCCATCGCTCATAGTAGGGCATCACTGTCTTCACCTGAGTCTGCTGAAGCATAATTTCAGACACCCAGATGGCGTAGGGATCTTGGGTTTGCCGCCAGGGTAGGGTTCGCCCTGATGCCCTATACCAGCTCAGCAGATCTCGACGTAGGGCTTTCAGATTTAGAGATGAAGGGAGTGGATTCAAGATGCGATCGCCCTTTGAGCTAGATCACGAACTCAAGTCTAAAATCTCAAACTCTTTTTGGACGTACACCATCTGGCGATCGACTGCTGACAGCGTTTGGTTATTGGCTTTGTCAGAGAGCAGACATTGACAGACCAGCGTAGCAACATCTGCCCGGTTAATAGAACCCGCGATCGTCGGGTCAGAGGTCAGCACCGCATTTCCGGTCGCAGGTTCAGATTTTAGCCCGCCTGGACGAACGATCGTATAGGTCAAGCCGCTGGCAATCAGGTGCTGTTCAGCTTGCTCCTTAGCAACCAGAGCATCATGCAAGGCTTCTAGTACCTGGGGCTGGAGTGCTGCCGCCGTGTTACCGCTGCCAATTGAAGACACCAGCACAAACTTCTGCGCCTTTGCCTGAACGGCTGCATCGATCAAGGCTTTATTGCCCAAAAAATCGACTCGCTGTCCGTCAGCTCTCAAACCGCCGATCGTGCTGATAACCGCAGAGATCGGATCGGCTAACATCGCCTGTTCTACTGCCTCTGTGTCTAGCGCGTCACCCAAGGCAACTTTAATTCCCATTGCCTCTAGCTCAGCCTGAACCGCAGTCGATCGCACTAGCGCCTTGACGTTCAACGACTGGGCAATCAGGCAATGCGCAATTTCTCGCCCCACGCCTCGGCTGGCTCCCGCCAAAAAAATGTAGGCTGTACTTGGCATGATGATCTCCAGTGTTCTGATCTCTATCTTGATCTAACCATGCCTGAAGCTTTCAGCGCGAAAAATAAGTTTGAAAACCTTGAATGTCCAGTTGATTTTGAGTAAGCGATGCCAAAACTTTTACAGAATCTAAAATGCTTCTGAGATAGAGAATTAGTAATACTCAGTAGATTGCGAAGCTTACACTTGATCCCCCCAACCCCCTTAAAAAGGGGGCTTCAAACCTCAAAGTCCCCCTTTTTTCTAGCGCAGCGGCGCGATAGCGCGGGGATTTAGGGGGAGCAGACACGAGTATTTCTAGCGTGAGCATTGGTTTGCGATCTACTGATACTCATCAAGCGTCCAAAAAAGCGAAGGTTTAGGACGAATTTTATAGCAAAGTTAGATAGAACTTACACCTAAAACTATTCAGAGCTGAATTAACCTATTTTCTTCAAAAGTCATGAATTGAAATCACAGAGTGGATTTTCTGGAGAACGAAGGCGATCGCTCAAAAAACACAGAGTTGGCTGACTTAAACCTCGAAACTGATAATCCATTTTCATGAAATCTTTATGTTTACTGTGTTCTACTCACTGGCTAGAGGCGATCGATCTCGTTAGGATGACCAAAGAGATTGAAATGAATGCAAGCTCCAGAATACCAGCATGAAGTTAAACCGTCGGCGACTCCTGAAGGCAAGTTTGGCAGTCGGAGCTTTGGCTGCCACTCAATCGAGTTGGGCAAAAGGAGATGTTGCTGAGCGCCATCCACATTCTCGATCGCATGAGGTAGGCTTTCCTAACCCCAAAACTTCTAACCTGCTGATGCAATGCTGTCTGTTGGCAGCCTCACAAGTCGTTTCTCTACCCCCCAAATTTATTCTTACGGATCATCAAAATTCTGTTCAGCCCTCCGGAATAAATCCTGAACTCTTCGATCGCCACACCCAAATTGCCTCGTTTCAAGCGCAGGTTCCTCATTTTTATGAACCTCAATTTCACGGCGTGGCCCTCAAGCTTTCAGACCAGGCCGCCATCTATGGAAAGCTGCAAAACTTTGGACTAGCGTTGCGGTCGCCCCACCACAACATCATTGCCCTACAGATCAGCCCATCTGATGCCGAATGGCTGCAATACGCTTCTGCTCGCCCAACTGATTTTGATCCCCATCAGCCAGAACAAGGACAGGTTCACAGCCGCGTCAAGCAGCTATACGCTGCGTTGAAACCTCAAATCCAGGCAGTCACCCAACACATTGATCCGGTTCTACCCTGCTACGTAACGGGCTACAGCTTGGGAGGCGCGATCGCCCACTTAGCCGCCGCCGAAATTGCCCTAAACCTTCCCCAGTTGCGAGAAAAGATCCAGGTTTATAGCTTTGGCGCTCCCCGATTGGGCGATCGCGCCTTTGCCACGTTCTATGATGCACTGCTGCCCCGCACCTACCGCATGGTCAATCTCGCCGATCGCATTCCCCTGCTGCCCCCCTCTAGGCTCGCCTATCAGCATATAGGACAGCAACAAACTTACGTAGCGCAGGAAGATACGCTTGAGCTAAATCACGCGATCGAAACCTACAGAGATGCAGCTAGATTCAGCTAGCCGTGAAATCTATTCAACGCCCCGCTGCTCTATATTCTTTCGAGCTTTCTCAGCACGAACATCGGCTTCCGCCATCACATCTGACATTTTTTCCAGCATCTCGCCGGGATAGCTCTCCAGAACTTTAGTTGAAAGCGAAACACGGCGTTTGGCTTCGTCTAAGTCAATGATCAGTGCCTTAATTGGCTGACCCATATCAAAGACTGCATTCAGAGAAGCTACATAGTTCTTGCTGACCTGGTTAATGTGCAGCAGACCCGTTGTGCCCTCAAAGTCTACAAAGACTCCAAACGGCTTGAGGCTGACAACTTTGCCCTCAATCAGTTGACCGATCGCCAGCTGGCTCAAGCTAGCCGCCTGAGAAGCCATCCGATGCGATAGCACCAATCTCCGGCGAGTCGGATCAACCTCAATCAAGCTCACCGTCAGCGCTTTGCCGATCAGCGACTCCAGATCATTGCGCTCAACCAGATGCGATCGCGGAATAAACCCCCGAATGCCCTGAACATCTGCCGTCACGCCGCCCTTGTTTAAGCCGCTGACCCTTGCCTGAATCGTTTGGTTGCTTTCCTGCATATCTGCCAAACGTTCCCAGGCTTGACGAATTTCTAGTTGACGAAGAGATAGCGTCACCTGACCATCTGCATCCTGCTCACGGATGATCATGAATTCTCGCTCTTCATCGGTAGGCAAGAATTCTTCTAAATTCGTAACGCGCTTTAGCGAAGCCTCCTCAAGCGGCAAAAAAGCCGCAGCCTTGCCGCCAACGTCGATGTAGGCACCATCAGAGTCGTAGCTTGCCACTTTCCCCCGGACTACCTGACCTTTTTGAAATTGGTAGTCATGTTGCTCAAGGGCTTTGGCAAAATCGTCGGTGGAAAAGGACAAGGTAGCCTCCTGGAACTGGATCAAATAATCGCTAGAACATATCCGCTAGAACATATCTAGAATATGTATCTTCTAGGGTTAAGTCTTCCCAATATAATCAATTCCTCTAGCATCTGGCATGGACGCGAGAGAAAATTGTCAATGATTGTCAACGGGAAATTTATGGAAAGAGCCATTCTAACTCATGCCGCTAACTCATGCCGTTTGAGATTGCCCTACAGCAGCAATTCTTGTTTTGCCACAAAGCCCGAAGAAAGCTCGCCACAGGCGAGCTTTCTTCGGGCTTTGTGGGGGGAAGTTCGCGCCCTGCGGGCGCGAACTTCCTAGTATGAAATCTATAACTGCTGGCTCTACAGCCAAGAGCGAGTCGCTAAATCAATTTGAGTTCGCTCTACCTCCGTCATAGACCAGCCCAACGCGCCTGCATTTTGCCGAACCTGACTTGCCGTTTTTGCGCCCGGAATTGGAATCACATTGCCTTGAGCAATTAACCAATTGAGCGCAACCTGAGCAGGAGTGCGATCGTACGTTGCCCCCACAGCTTTCAACACTTCAATCACAGGAGCCAGCTTTTGCAGACCGCTCTGGCTAAACTTGGGATCAAGCCGACGTGCGCCTGTCGGCTGTGTGTAGTTCTCCGGCGTATATTTGCCCGTCAGCAACCCTTGTGCCAGAGGACTGTAAGCCAAAATCACCACACCCAGCTCACGAGCCGCCGTCATCACGCCATTCTGCTCAATTTGACGAGCTAGCAGGGAATACTGCATCTGATTCACCGCTAAAGGGACTCCCCGTTCGGCAAGGAATTGATGCGCCTGACGCATTTGCTCGGCAGAGTAATTGCTTACCCCAATCGCCTTAATTCTGCCCTGCTGCACCTCATCAGCAAGAGCATTCATCAGCGCCTTCTGTCCCATGAAAAAATCGAACGGCCAATGAACCTGGTACAGCGCCACTGACGGCACTTGCAGCCGCTTCAAGCTTGCCGTCAAAGCATCCGCAACAGCAGTGGTACTGAACCGCCAAGGCAACGGAAAATATTTCGTGGCAATTTGTACAGGCGCGGCAATTTGCACAGGTGCAGCCTGCTGCTGCATGAACCGACCCAAAAGCCGCTCAGACTCGCCTAGCCCATAAATTTCGGCAGTATCAAAAAAGCTGACTCCAGCCTCTAGAGAGGCATTGAAAGCCTCTTGCAGATCAGCAGCCGCATAATCTTTGCCATAGCTCCAAAAGAGACTGTCACCCCAAGCCCAAGTGCCAATGCCCAAAGGAGCGATCGCATCATTAGCGCCAATTCTAATGGTATTTGCCATGATCATTTACACTACTTAATATCTTCAGTTTACCGTTCTTAAAGCAGCGCCAAGCAGCTTTGAACAGGGATAACAGAGTTTCACAATCCAAAATCTAAAATCTAAAATCTAAAATCCAAGAAGGTATGGGTCTTATAGCAGTCGGTATAGTGGGAACAGGCTACGCAGCCAAAGCAAGAGCCGATGCCCTGCAAGCTGATGGACGATCGCGCCTCATTGCCGTTGCAGGGCGTAATCTCGAAAAAGCTCAGGCTCTAAGTCAACCCCATGAGGCTGAAGCGCTAGCGTCCTGGCAAGATCTAATCGCGCGATCGGATATAGATTTAGTTGTCATTGCCAACGTCAATCGGGATCATGGGACGATCGTCCGCGCAGCACTGCAAGCTGGAAAACATGTGGTAGTGGAATATCCGCTGGCGCTAGATATCGCTGAGGCTGAATCCATGATTCAGCTTGCTGCCGCCCAAAACCTGCTTCTGCATGTCGAACATATTGAGCTGCTCAGCGGCATTCATCTGGCAATTCGGGAGGCATTGGGGGCGATCGGCTCTCCCTTCTATGTGCGCTATGCCAGCCTCGCCACTCAGCGACCCGCCCCAAAAAAATGGACTTATTACCCCGATCTGTTTGGCTTTCCGCTGGTGGGTGCAGTCTCTCGAATTCATCGCCTGACTCATCTCTTTGGGCAAGTCAGTCAGGTGAGTTGTCAAGCCCGTTTTTGGTATCGGTTTCCAGATAGCGAATCTCTAGACAGCGAATCTCTAGACAGCGAATCTCCAGACGGCGAACCTCTAGCTATCAGCACTCCAAATTTCTACACCTCCTGCCTTTGCTCAGCACAGTTGCAGTTTAAGAGCGGACTGATCGCGGACCTGACCTATGGCAAAGGTGAAGCCATCTGGCAGAATGAGCGATCGCTCCATATTCAAGGCGAGACAGGCGCAGTCTTGGTAGAAGGGCAGAAGGGGAAGCTAGTGCTTGCCGATCAAACCCATGAACTCGAAATGGGTAGCCGCCAGGGACTTTTTGCCCAAGACACAGGCAGGATACTGGATTATCTGACGGAGGGTACGCCCCTCTATGTCACTTTAGAATCAAGCCTTCATGCTCTGAAAGTTGCTGATGCAGCGCGGCGATCGGCTGAATTGGGTCATACAGTCACCGTAGAGTTGCCGCAATCAGTCTAAAGGGGTACCACAAATAGCTTCAGCGGAGTATGGACAAATATTGAGTTTAATTTTAGTCTTGGAACTTAAGCGGGCACAGTTTTAGGTGCGATCGCACAGATCACAGCAAGGGAGTTAGCCTAAAATGACGACTCGTTCCGTTCGCGCTTTGCTAATGACTCCGTCAGGAGCGCTGCAAATTCCTGATCTTCAAACAGATCAGCTAGATCAGACGCAAGTTCTAGACCAGACGCAAGCTCTAGATCAGACGCAAGCTCAAACAAGTGACGTTCGCCACACTCCCGCTCCACCCACTCAAAGACCCGTCCGATTTTCTCTGATCATCCCTACCTATAACGAGGGAAAAAATATTGCCCTGATTATCGATCGCCTCTCTCAATTGCTCGATCCAGTACTGGCAGATGACTATGAGCTGATTGTGGTGGATGACGACAGCCCCGATTGCACCTGGGAAAAAGCGCAGGCATTGATGAAAGACTACCCTGCTCTTCAGGTGATGCGCCGTCAGCAGGAGCGTGGTCTATCTACCGCCGTCATTCGGGGATGGCAGGCAGCTCAGGGCGAAGTTTTGGGCGTGATAGATGGCGACTTACAGCACCCGCCGGAAGTGCTGCTGAATTTGTTGGGAGCGATCGAAAAGGGAGCCGACCTTGCCGTTGCCAGCCGCAACAGCGACGGGGGCGGAGTCAGCGATTGGAGTCCGACGCGGCGATTCTTGTCGCGAGGGGCGCAGATGCTGGGACTGATTGTACTGCCGAACGTAGTAGGTCGCGTTTCTGATCCCATGAGCGGCTATTTTTTGGTGCGACGAGAGGCGATCGCCGGATGCACGCTCCATCCGCTAGGCTACAAAATTCTGCTGGAGGTTTTGGGTCGCGGCAACATTGAGCAAGTTGCCGAAGTTGGGTATGTGTTTCAGGAGCGTCAAGAGGGCGAAAGTAAAGTCACCTGGAAGCAATATGTAGAGTATCTGCTGCACTTGGTCAGGCTGAGATTCAGCGCGACGAAATCTGCGGCTCACCCAGAGCAACTGCCCTTCCGGCGATTTATCCGCTTTGGTCTAGTGGGCTTGAGCGGCGTATTTGTGGACATGGTTATGCTGTACCTGCTCAGCGATCCCTCTACTCTGGCGTGGGGATTGACCCGGAGCAAAATCATGGCTTCTGAAGTGGCGATCCTTAACAACTTTTTATGGAACGATCGCTGGACTTTTGGGGATATTTCTCGCCGTCAGCGCGGCAACCGCAAACGTCTCCGGCGATTCTTGAAATTTAACTTGATCTGTCTTGCCGGATTGATTCTCAACGTACTGCTGCTCAATTTCTTATTCAACACCTTTCATATCAATCGCTATGCCGCAAACTTAATTGCGATCGCAATTGTTACTGTCTGGAATTTTTGGCTCAACCTGAAGCTGAGCTGGCGTGTCACCGACACGCAGGAATAGGCGCTGAAGCAATAGGCGCTAAAGTAACAGACGTTTATCTTCTGTCAACAGCTTCTCAAACTCGTCGGCAGAAATAGCGGGACTAAACAGGAATCCCTGCAAAGCATTGCAGCCTTGTCGGCGTAGGAAGGCAAGTTGTTCTGGAGTTTCAACCCCTTCTGCAACTACGCGAAGATTAAGGCTTTGCGCCAAAGCCGTAATTGCGGAGGCGATCGCCGCACCATACTGATCTGTCGTAATATCTTTGACAAAAGCCTGATCTATCTTGAGCGTATCCATCGGCAGGCGCGTCAAGTAGTTAAGCGATGAATAGCCTGTGCCGAAGTCATCAATACTGATGTGAACGCCCAACTCTTTGATCTGCTGTAGAGTAGACAAGCTGGCTTCCACATCTGCCATGACGGTCGTTTCGGAAATTTCGATCGCCAACAACTCTGCATCTAGCTCAGTATCCTTCAAAATTTGGGCGATCGATCGCACCAGTCCGGGCTGCTTAAATTGGTATGCCGAAAGATTCACCGACATCCTGAGAGGCAGCAAATGTTTCGTTTGCCAGGTTTTGGCCTGTAGACAGGCAATTTGAATCATCCACTCGCCGATCGGCACAATTAGTCCCGTTTCTTCAGCTACCGCGATGAAATTAAAAGGCGAAATCGAGCCTAGCTCAGCGCTATTCCAGCGGAGAAAAGCCTCCGCGCCAATGATTCGCCCGGTGATCAAATTCACCTGAGGCTGGTAGTGAACCTGTAGCTCTGCCTTGTCTAACGCTCGTCGAAGTCCCGCTTCTAGCAAGCTGCGAGTGGCAGTAGTCTCAGCGATTTCATCGCTATAAAATTGACAGTGGGGGTTGCCTTGCTCTCTGCCCCAATTCATCGCGATCGCAGCATGATTGAGCAGCTTATCCCCACTCTCGTCATTTGGATAAATGCTGCCTCCCATGCTGATCTGCGTATGCAAAGAATGTTCCTGAATCAGATAGGGTGCGGACAGCGCCTTAAGAATTTCTTCAGCCGATCGCTCGATTGCTTCCGGGCTACGGTGGGTCAACAAAATGCAAAACTCATCGCCGCTGAGGCGGGCGATCGTGTCTTCGGCAGTTACGCAGGTTTTCAGCCGCTCGGCAACAGATTGCAAAAGAGCATCCCCCGCAGATTGACCAAATCGCACATTGAAGGCTCGAAACCGCTCTAAACTCACGCACAAAACCGCGATCGCCTGCTGATTTCGATTTGCCTGAATCAGCGCCTCCTGAAGCCGATGCTGAAACTGAATTCGATTGGGCAATCCGGTCAGGCTATCTCGAAACGCCATTTGTCCCAACTGCTCTGCCGCCCGCTTCATTTCTAAAACGTAGGGCGCAGTGATAGCCGCCTGTTTGCAAAGCCGAGCCGTGATCGCCTCACCCAAATCACTGCTGGTGAAAGGCTTGGTTAGGTAATCATCAGCTCCCAGGTTCATGCCCCGCCGAATATCAGCGCGATCGGCTCTAGCGGTGAGGAAGATAAACGGAATTCGAGCCGTTTCAGGATTGCGCCGCAGGGTTTGCAAGACATCGTAGCCATCCATTTCGGGCATCATGATGTCGCAGAGAATGATATCTGGAAGATGCTGCTGGGCAAGCTGCACTCCCGCCACGCCATTGTCTGCGGCAAGCCCCCGGAAGTTCATTAAATCCAGCATTTGCAGGATTTCTTCCTGCAAAGAAGCCGTATCTTCAATGATGAGAATAGTGGTCATTTCCCCTCTGATGGCTGAGCTAGTAATTGACCAGGCGGTTGATCCGATGAAGGTTCAGATAATAAATCTGGTGCAGCTCTGGGAATGGAAACTGTGAAAGTGCTGCCTACCCCAACCGTGCTGACGAATTGAATACTGCCACCATGCAAATTTGCTGCAAATTTAATAATGGCTAAACCTAAGCCTGTCCCTGCAATACTGCCCGCATTGCTACCGCGATGAAACGGCTCAAATAAATGCCCTTGGTCAGCTAGCGGAATGCCAATCCCTTGATCTTGAATTTGAAAGGTAATGGAGGCTAGGTCATACTGTAGTAGCAAACTTACCTTGCCACCATGCGGAGAATACTTAACTGCATTAGAGAGCAGATTGGTTAGAATGTGGCGTAAAAGCTTTTCATCCACTAACGCTGGAGAAATCTCAGTAATTTCACGGCTAGTGACTTCAAATGTGAAAAAATGGCGATCGCTCGTCAGCTCAACTTCGTCCAAAATATCCCGACAGAGCGTTGGCACATCTAGCAGCGTTGGATTGAACTCTACATACCCAGACTCAGCTTTGCCGATTAGTAAAACATCCTCCAAAAGCTGAGTCATGCTGTTGACCTCTTTCTGGATTTTATTCAGGCGCTCTATCTTCTTTTCTTCGCTAAGCTTGTGCCCAAAGGATTTCAGCAGATCGCTGGATGCCATGATGGTTGCCAACGGCGTACGAAACTCATGGGATGCCATTGAGATAAATCGAGACTTTAGCTCTCGCAACTCTCGCTCTTGCTCCAGCGCATTGCGAATTTCAGCTTCTGCCTGCTTGCGATCGGTAATATTGCGCTGGATGGCAACCCAATGGGTAAACCAACCCGTCTCATCGGCAACGGGTGCAATGCTCAACTCTGCCCAAAATTCTGAGCCATCTTTGTGATAGTTGATCAGCTCTATCACAATTGGCTGCCATGCCTCCAGCGCCGTTCGGATTTTGTCGAGGATCGCGCGATCGGTTTTTTTACCCTGTAAGATCCGAGGTGTTTTGCCGATCGCCTCTTCAGGGCTGTAGCCCGTAACCTGAGTGAAGGCTTCGTTAACGTAGATAATCCGAGGCCCCGGCAATTCCAGCGATGCAGCTTCGGTAATAATGATCGGATCTTTAGCCTGAATCATCGCCGATTGCAGCAACCGCAGCTGCTCTTCTTGCTGTTTGCGCAGAGTAATGTCAGTGCAGGTGAGAACAAGACTTAACGCTTGCGGTTCAAATGCAAGCTCATCAGATGAGAGGCAAACGACTTCTAAAATACGCCATGCCCCCTGCCCGTCTTGCACCTGAAATTCTGTCGTGATATTTGTTCTGGGCGATCGCGCCGCGTTCTGCAACAGCGCTTGACTCTGAGAGAGATCTTGGGGATGCACCCGATCGAAAAGATTAGAGCCTAGCCAGGTTTCAGGTGCATGACCTAGCCGCCGATGCAGAGAAGGACTGACGTAGCTAATCAAGCCTATCTCTGTGACCACCATGATAATATCCGAGCTATTTTGCACCAGCGATCGAAACTGCTGTTCGCTCCGGCGCAGCATTTCCAATCGAGAACGCCCTGCTTGAATACGGCGATCGTACAGCGAAACCACCAGAGCCGCAGCCAGAATAATAGATATTGCTAGACTCATTGCCAGCAGCACTCGCTCCATCTGGAGGAAAAGCTCCTGAGCGGTTGATTTCTGAGCAGCGGATAGGGTCAGAACCGTCGGGAGAAACGCGGTCAGAAGAAACACGGTATAGCGTGGAAGAGACGGCTTCTTCAGAGTACCCTCCAGACTAAGCTAGGTAGCAGGCTCTGCCCATGAAACCCTGCTCACGTTAAGACAACAAAGTTTTGATTGCGATCGAGTGACAGCGGGGTAAACGGGTCTGCTTTCGCTAGCTCATAAGCGAGCCGAGCAGTTCTTGCAAGACTTATTTATGATCAAGTTTGGCTTACAGTGGAAGGCTGACAGGTTATCCTGGGTTCGATTGTTTGAGCTGTTGCAATTATCATCATGCTGGAGTTCCGTGAACATGTCAGATTTATTTACTCATGGCTACGCTCTGCTGATTGGTGTAGGTACAACGGCGAACTCTCGTTGGTCACTGCCCGTGACGACCAAAGATGCCCAAGCGCTCAAAGCTGTTCTTACCGATCCCAATCTTTGTGCTTATCCCAACAATCTTGACCATGTCCAGTTATTGCAAGATCAAGGGGCAACTCGTAGCGCTATCTTAAACGGCTTAGATTGGTTAAAGCAGAAAGTTACTACAGATCAAGATGCCACCGTTGTACTTTATTACTCTGGGCACGGCATGGTTGATCTCGCCAGCCATGCCTATTACCTGCTCCAGCATGATTTTGATCGCCAGTCTATTCCCGAAACCGCTCTCGCTGCTGAAACCCTAACCCAAAAGTTGCGTGAGATAAATGCCAAACGTCTATGGGTGATTATTGATAGTTGCCATGCGGAGGGAATGGCAAGCGCCAAGGATGATTTGCCTGCTGACTTTATGCCCACTGCATTACCTAAAGGCGTGGTGGATGCACTGAAGCAGGGAGGAGGGCGCGCAGTTTTTACCTCGTCGCGAGGAGATCAAAGTTCATGGGTGCGTCCAGACGGCACGCTCAGCCTTTACACCTATCACCTGATCGAAGCATTGAAGGGCGCAGCAAATCAACCAGGCGATCGCCAAGTGACACTGTCCAATATCATGACCCATCTGGGCAAAACCGTAGCGGAGAGTGCTCGTACTCTCCGCCAAGCAGAACAAACTCCATTTTTTGATACGGCAACGGAGGATTTTCCGATCGCATTGTTGCGTGGCGGCAAGGGACTACCTAATCTAGGGCAAAGCCTAAAATCGCCCAAGGTAATGACGAATCAGGAAGTAGTGACCCCAGCGTTAGCGATGGCACGGCGATCGTTAGCTATCCTAGAAGAACAAGCTGCTGGCTATGGTCGGTTACAAATGCCTGCCCATCTACAGATTGATCTGGAAGAAAAGCGCCAACAGGTTGCAGAATTGGAATCGCGCTTGAGAAATGGGGAATCTGATGGATGATTGCGTTGGTCTGCAACAGACACTGGTCATTGCCCAAGCAGTACTTATGGACTTAGAAAAAAAGGCGGCAGGCTACACCAGCCTCACAACGCCCTCACACCTAACCATAGACTTAAATGCAAAGCGCCAAGAAGTTGAAAGCTTACAGGAAAGGCTGAAGAGAGCGCAATTGGCAAAGAAAGAGTCTAAGCAGGTGGCTCAGGCTGGGATAAATCAGCCGTCTCGAATGCGATCGCGAGTGCCAACCGATCATTACATCGAACGAGATCAAGCCAAAAGGCTCTTAGAACGCTTTGCGGTTGCGCTGAAGCCGACACAGGGACAACCCTTACTGTTCAATATTTATGGAATTGGCGGAGTTGGCAAAACAACGCTACTGGGGCGATTGCAGGAAGCCCATGCTGGCGAAGTTGATTTTCTGGATGTCTGTTTTGCTAAAACTGCTGATATTGAGATGCCGCTGAAGCTGATGCGGAGGTTGCATCAGCAAGCAATGGGGCTTGGGGGGTTGGAAGCCGCTGATGCATTTACTCAGCGGGAGCAGCAGTTTGGGGCGGCTCTGTTTGAGTTGAGCCATAAATCAGTAGACGGTGAAACAATCAGCAGCGAAGAATCCAGGAAAATTACAAGCTGGTTTGAACAATTGATCTGGTTAGGCTCAACGAGTTTGATCTCTACTCCAAGTAAGCCAAAATCCTTTGAGGTTGCAGGCGGGTTTTCGATTTCAGCGGCGGGGGAAGATGCAGAGGGCTTGAAAGACTGGATACAGCAGCGAGTGCGGAATCATCCTGCAACCAAAAATGAGCCTGAGCTACAAGCGCTGATGTTGGAGCCAGTTTCTAGGCTAACGCAAGCTTTTGCTGAGAGTCTGATGCAAATTGCCCAGAGCCGAGGACGATCGCTCGTGCTGGTATTGGATACCTATGAAAAAGCTCAGCCTTACCTGAATCAATGGCTGTGGCAGTATTTGGTAGAAGATACTCCTTTAGAGTCTGCGCCTGTGAAGCTTGTGGTTGTGGGGCGACGATCGCTGCAAACCGATGAGGGGTGGCGCAAGCTCAATCAGGATCGGAAGTTGCTTTATGAGACGCCGCTGACGAAGTTTAGTAAGCAAGATACAGAGGTCTATCTCCAAAAAATTGGCATTGAGAAGGGTCGAACACGCGCCAACATTTTCAAAGCAACACAGGGATTGCCCTATTATCTGGATTGGGTGCGGAAGCAACGAGAGCAAGGCGAAGACCCTGATTTTTCTAAAGGAAATCAGGCGATCGCTGAACTACTTTTGCAGGGACGAAGTTCTCAGGAGCGGAAGATTTTACAGGTGGTGGCTTGCTGCCGATGGTTTGATCTGGCTATCATTCGACATTTGCTGAACAGCGATGGATTAGGCCTGCAGAATGCTGGTGACGACGCAGAAAGCTATTTTGAATGGCTCAAGGGTTCAGATTTCGTTGAGTTTGCTAAAGGATATTACCGCTTGGATGATGTGGCGCGGGATGTCTTTCGGCAATCCTATTTTCAGGATGACCAAACTCAGTTTCGGAAAACTAATAGTCTACTAGCCGACTACTTTAAGGGACAGGCAGATGAAGTGGTTGATCCGCAGAGTCCTTTACCCGATCCGTATAAGGATGAGGAATGGCGAGGGCTGATAGCTGAGTTTCTCTACTACAGTCTTTTTGGCAAGGGAAGAGAAGGACTGCAACGATATGTTGAGCAGGTCTTTGCCGCAGTTTATCTCCGAGAGCCAGATATATTCATGACTCCCTTCGCTTTTGTCAGCGCAGAAATGAGTGAAGAGAACCAAAATCTGCTTCCCAAATCGACAGGTGCGTTTTTTAAGGATTCAGGAATAGCCCTTGGCTTAGGTTGGTTTTTTCTAGATAAGCTTCCAGGAAGCTATGAGCATAAGTTTGAAAGTGATGGAAATCTTTCAACGGAAGTGATTGAAAAGCATCTCAAAAAGCTCGAAGATTCCTTGCGAATTTTGTTAGAGCAGGTGGACAGCTTGCCGGATGGCTTAAGCAAGTCTGTAGGGTTGATGTATCAGTCTTTACGTTGCCATAGATCTAGAGATAGAAGTAATTTGCTCTTGCAAGCGAAAACCCAGACCGAACAACTCATGATTCACTGCCGTCCAAAATTGATTCATGGTCTTTTTTCAAATCTTGGCAGACTTTTGATTGGTGCAGAACGTTACCAAGATTCGCTGGATTGCTATGAGAAAGCATTTGAATTAGCTCAAGGTAATGCAGTATCTTTTTTTGGTCAAGGCTTTGCACTTAAAAATTTGGAGCGATATAAGGAAGCGATTGAAAGCTATCAAAAAGCGATCGAACTTGACCCAAAATTGGTTCAGGCTTGGTCAAGTAAAGGGGCTACACTTAACAATTTAGAGCGATATGAGGAAGCGATTGAAAGCTGCCAAAAAGCGATCGAACTTGACCCAAAATCGGTTCAGGCTTGGGGAAATAAAGGAGTCGCACTTGGCAATTTGGAACGATATGAGGAAGCGATTGAAAGCTATCAAAAAGCGATCGAACTTGACCCAAAATCGGTTAATGCTTGGGTAAATAAGGGAGTCGCACTTAAAAATTTGGAGCGATATAAGGAAGCGATTGAAAGCTATCAAAAAGCGATCGAACTTGACCCAAAATCGGTTAA
>NZ_JCACIN010000081.1:0-105008 GCF_059504425.1 Drouetiella sp. | reverse complement strand
GCTATCAAAAAGCGATCGAACTTGACCCAAAATCGGTTAATGCTTGGGTAAATAAAGGAGTCGCACTTGGCAATTTGGAACGATATGAGGAAGCGATTGAAAGCTATCAAAAAGCGATCGAACTTGACCCAAAATCGGTTAATGCTTGGGTAAATAAAGGAGTCGCACTTGGCAATTTAGAGCGACATGAGGAAGCGATTGAAAGCTATCAAAAAGCGATCGAACTTGACCCGAAAGATGTTAATGCTTGGGCAAATAAAGGGGCTGCACTTAGCAATTTAGAGCGATATGAGGAAGCGATTGAAAGCTGCCAAAAAGCGATCGAACTTGACCCAAAATCGGTTAATGCTTGGGCAAATAAAGGGGCTGCGCTTGACAGCCTAGAGCGATATGAGGAAGCGATTGAAAGCTGTCAAAAAGCGATCGAACTTGACCCGAATGATGTTGATGCTTGGAAGAACAAAGGAGATGTATTACGTAATGTAAAACGATATGAAGAAGCCCTTGCTGCTTTCAATCAAGCCCTTGAAATTGTCCCCCAAAATGCTAACGCTCTAAATTCTAAAGCATTAACCTTGAGTTTTGTCAAAGATTTTGAGAAAGCCCTCTCGGCTATCGATGAAGCAATTAGTTTAGAACCTGAAGAAGCAGTGTTCAAAGCAAATCGAGGAATCATTTTGGCAAGGGCAGAGCGTTACACTGAAGCCCTTGCTGACTGTGAACAAACGATTCAGCAAGATCCCAAGGATGAGAGTAGCTATTACGCCAAAGCCTGCTGCCATGCCTTACAAAATGAGATTGAACAGGCGATTGATTATCTGCAAAAAGCGATCGATATTGCCCCTCGTCGTAGCCGAAGCGAAGCAAAACGCAACCCAGATTTTGACGGTATTCGGACTCATGAACGATTTCGAGCTTTGGTTTATTAAGAGTCCTAGTGTAGGCTGTAGCGCTTTTAGGGTTGATAGGAGTGTGAGACTATTTGGGCTGAAAATGCGATCGTGCTGATTTAAAGAATTACATCAGCGCAGAGTTTGTCATTGGGTAGGGTCAAATTTTGGCGATCGCCCCAGGAAATAACTCTTTTGGGTCGAGCTATTGATGACGCAGGAAACAGAGCCTAACTGAGGCTACACTGTACCCTGTCAAGCTAATGTCTATCTGCCGAATTCATGACCGAAGCTCCATCCGATTACGACAATCCCTGGAAGCTAATTTTAGAAACATACCTTCAAGACTTCTTCGCCTTCTTCTTCCCAGATATTCTGGTTCAGATCGACTGGAGTAAACCCTATGAATTTCTGGACAAAGAATTTCAACAGGTTGTCCGGGAGGCAGAACTAGGGAAGCGCTTGGTAGATAAGCTGGTTAAAGTTTGGCGGCACGATGGAGAAGAGGCTTGGGTGTTGGTGCATGTCGAGGTTCAGAGCCAGGAGGAATCTGGGTTTGCAGAGCGAATGTATGTCTACAACTACCGGATTTACGATCGCTACAACCGCCAAGTTGCCAGCCTCGCTGTGCTGGGCGATGAGCGATTGACTTGGCGCCCTCGCGATTTTGGCTACGAGATTTTCGGATGTCGGGTGCAATTCCAGTTTCCGATCGTGAAGTTGTTAGACTATGCTGACCAATGGCAATTCCTGGAGGAGAGCCAAAATCCCTTTGCCACAGTGGTCATGGCGCATCTCAAAACCCAGGCGACGCGGGATAATGGAGAAGAGCGCAAGGACTGGAAGCTATTCTTGGTCAAGCGCCTCTATGAAAAAGGGTATCAGCGCTTAGACATCCAAAATCTATTTCGATTCATTGACTGGCTAATGGCGCTTCCTGATGCGATCGATGAGAAATTCTGGCAGGAACTTACTCGCTATGAGGAGGAACGGCGAATGCCTTACATCACTGGTGTTGAGAGAAGAGCTATTCAGGCTGGGCAACGTCTGGTCATTGAGAATATCCTCAAGGTGCGTTTTGGCGATCTTGATGATCAGCTCTCTTCAACAATTTCAGCTTTACTGGAATTACCAGCTGAAGAATTCACACCATTGCTGATGCAACTGTCTCGCGAGGAACTACTTGCTAGATTTCAGCCTCTATAGAGAAAATTCTTTTAACCCTCAATTTGGCAAAAAGGGTGAAAAAAAGCTGAGACTATGATTGAATCTGGCGGCAGGATTAGTAGCCTATATTTACTTGCCCAAGTTGCCGTCTTTGGACTTGCAGCCCAAAAGCTTGCCTGCCTTACCTGCTGCTATTTTCTAGTTCATTGAACTCACGTCACAATGAAACTCTACTCACAGCAATGGATTGTTCATTCTTGAGCTGAATTAGGGAACTCTTGACCTCGTAAGCCTTGCTGAGAGCAGACCCATTTGGGGCTACTCTTAAGGTGGCGATCCCGGCGTTTAGACCCCCCATATTTCCTATGCCTAGAACTCCTAACGAATTTTCGGTACATATCATGATGGAAGGTGGACATCGTGAAGAAGTCCGTTTTCCCACTATCCAGGACTTTCAGAAGTGGTACAGCAGTGAGCTAGTGCCCAAGTCTGCCTCCAACGATTTCATCAACGTGCCGATTAAGAACATCCAGGGCGAATACATGGTAGTTCGCCCCTCCCGAATTTTGGCGCTGCGAGTTGAACCCGTCTTTTCTAGCAGTGTCGATCGCGATTTTTAGGTTGCCTAGGGTTTAGGGGACACCCTGTTCTCAAACCCTAAACGGCTTTAGCAAGGGATTTGGAAAAGGCATCCGGGCTGTTAGTCACACAATTGATTTTTGAAGAAACCCTAACTTGTGGTTCAATACAGCAACCCAAAAAGTATGGTTTTGAAAGAAGCAACTTGCGATCCTTTAGACCATCAGTCCAACCCTTCCCTCTAAAGCACACACGCTATGGCAGAAGTAACAATCGATTCCACCCTTCAAGAGAGCCGCCTCTTTGAGCCGCCCGCCGAGTTCTCGCAGCAGGCAGAGATTAAAAGCCTTGCCGAGTATGAGCAGCTCTACGCCAAAGCAAAAGCCGATCCCCAAAAATTCTGGGCAGACCTTGCCGAAACAGAGCTGCACTGGTTTCAAAAATGGGACACTGTACTGGATTGGCAGCCGCCCTTTGCGCAGTGGTTTGTCAACGGCAAAATCAATATTTCCTACAACTGCCTCGATCGCCATCTCACCACCTGGAGACGCAATAAAGCCGCGCTGATTTGGGAAGGCGAACCGGGCGATTCTCGCACCTTTACCTACGCGCAGCTCCATCGAGAGGTGTGTCAGTTTGCCAATGTCCTGAAGCAATTGGGTGTTCAGAAGGGCGACGTGGTGGGTATCTATATGCCCATGATTCCCGAAGCGGCGATCGCCATGTTGGCTTGTGCCCGAATTGGTGCGCCCCACACCGTCGTGTTTGGTGGCTTTAGCGCTGAAGCTCTGCGCGATCGGCTGAAGGATGGCAAGGCAAAACTGGTGATTACCGCAGATGGCGGCTGGCGGAAAGATGCGATCGTGCCGCTAAAGGAGCAGGTGGACAAAGCCCTGGCAGATGCGCCCACGGTCAAAAATGTGCTGGTGGTACAGCGCACAGCTCAGCCAATTGCGATGGAACCGGGACGCGATCACTGGTGGCATGACATCCGTCAGGGCGTTTCAGCCGACTGTCCGGCAGAACCCATGGACAGCGAGGATATGCTGTTCATTCTCTACACCTCTGGCAGCACGGGTAAGCCCAAGGGAGTCGTACATACGACCGCTGGCTACAACCTGTATAGCCACGTCACGACAAAATGGATTTTTGACCTGAAGGATACCGATGTCTACTGGTGTACTGCCGATGTCGGCTGGATCACCGGGCATAGCTACATTGTCTATGGACCCTTGTCCAACGGGGCGACGACGCTGATGTACGAGGGCGCACCCCGTGCCTCAAATCCTGGCTGCTTCTGGGACGTGATCGAGAAGTATGGGGTAAATATTTTTTACACGGCTCCCACAGCAATTCGAGCTTTCATGCGCATGGGTGACCACGAACCCAACGCCAGAAATCTGTCCTCGCTGAGGCTATTAGGCACCGTCGGCGAACCGATCAACCCTGAAGCCTGGATGTGGTATCACCGGGTTATTGGTGGCGAACGTTGCCCGATCGTCGATACCTGGTGGCAAACCGAAACGGGTGGGGTCATGATTACGCCCTTGCCGGGGGCGATCGCCACCAAGCCCGGTTCTGCTACCCGTCCCTTCCCTGGCATTCTGGCGGAAATTGTTGATCTGGAGGGCAATCCCGTCCCTGATCATGAGGGAGGCTATCTGGCGATTCAGCATCCTTGGCCGGGCATGATGCGCACGGTGTATGGCGACCCCGATCGCTTTCGTCGCACCTACTGGGAGCATATTCCCCCCCAAGACGGACATTACACCTACTTTGCGGGAGATGGGGCGCGTAAAGATGCCGACGGCTATTTCTGGGTGATGGGTCGGGTCGATGACGTGATCAGCGTGGCTGGGCACCGACTGGGCACGATGGAAATTGAGTCAGCGCTGGTGTCTCACCCAGCCGTTGCTGAGGCGGCAGTGGTTGGCAAGCCCGATGAAGTGAAGGGCGAAGAAGTCGTGGCGTTTGTCACTTTAGATCCCAGCTTTGCTCCTAGCCCTGAACTCAGCGCTGAACTGAAAAAGCATGTGGTGCAGGAAATTGGCGCTCTGGCGCGTCCTGGTGAGATTCGCTTCAGCGAAGCCCTGCCCAAGACGCGATCGGGCAAAATCATGCGTAGGCTGCTGCGATCGCTGGCGGCTGGCGAAGAGATTACCGGAGACACTTCGACGCTAGAAGATCGATCGGTGTTGGATAAATTGAGGGAAGGGGCATAAAGTTTTTTGATAGGGGCGTTAAGCGTCCCTATCAAAAAAGGGGTTGGCTTATCGTGTGATATTCCGAACCTGATATCCAGCAGACTGTACTATTTCATAGGTGCTTCCCATTATCTGAGAAAACTCCTTTTCAGTTTTCTCCAGGTCTGCGGCTGGAATCGCATACCATTTCTCAAAGCTTTCCCAGTGGATGACCATGATCACCTCTGACAGATCTTCTGGGCTAATCCATACCTCTTTGCCCAAGAAACCAGGATACTTTGATAGCGCCTTTGTCCAGATTTCTGCATCTTTTTGGATGTATTGCTCTCGTTTGTCTGGCTCGACGCGAACCTTCAGCCATTCGATTACCACATTCTGCTCCTTACTCTTTCTTCGAACCTTTTTCCTTACAGAGTTTACAGGTTAAACCATTGCGCTAATTTTTGCTTTGCTGAGATACGCCGTAGCCCTGCGCCAGTGAGCAAAAATTTGAGTGTGGATAGCCGCACTTCAAAGAGCGATCGCAAGTAAATTAGATTTGCCAGAATAGAATTGCATATTAGAAGTAAGCCTTGCTTCTAGCTTAAAATCACAGACAACTTGAATTACAGCAGTTTTGAGGGTCAAGGTCGCTGCCTTAGACTGACAAACCTCCTCGGACGGTAAAAAACCACAAAAATACTGAACTATGGATAGCAACAACATTCTGCAACAGCTTTTTCTGCTTGGCATTGGCACCACTTCGTTAGTTGCTGACAAACTCCGAGAGGTAAGCGATCAGTGGGTAAAGGACGGCACCCTTGATCCAGAGCAAGCCACCAAGTTTGCCAATGACCTGATGCAAAAGCTGAAGGCTGATCAGGGCAACGTCGAAGAGCAGATGCAGCGACAGTTCCGCAATATGCTGCAAGACCTAGGCGTGCCGCGCCAAAACGAAATGGACGAGCTGAGAGGTCGGCTCGATCGCCTAGAACGTCAGGTGCGCGATCTAGAAAATAAGCTGTGGCGCTAGAAGCAGCTTCCTAAAATCTGCATCTTCTGGATCTAGAGATGGAAACTTTGACCTTTTTTAACCTTTAGTCCTCCATTCTCTTTTACACTGAGGATTGGACTTGAAGAGACAGGAGGATTGATTGTGCGGGAAATTCTCATCAGCTTTGCCGTGATGATGGGTTGCCTAGTGGTTTTAGTAGTGGCTCAGTTCACGAATCGGGGCAGTGAAGCGATCGCTTCTTCTCTGCCGACCACTGAGCTAAGTTCAACAATGATCGCTAGTGTGCCTAGTGCAGTCCAGGTAATCGCTCAAGCTTCCAGTTCCTCTACACCCAATGCAGCCGACCTCATGACACAAGATGATCTAGCTACCGTAACCACTCCTTCTGGCTTGAAATACGTCGAAATCGTAGAAGGAACTGGCGCTACTCCCACGTCAGGGCAAACCGTGACTGTTCACTATACGGGCACGTTGGAAGATGGCACCAAGTTTGATAGCTCTCGCGATCGCAATCGCCCCTTTGAGTTTCGCATTGGTCAAGGTCAGGTGATCAAAGGCTGGGATGAAGGGCTGAGCACAATGAAGGTTGGCGGTCAGCGCAAGCTGGTTATCCCGTCAGAGTTGGGCTATGGTGCGCGGGGAGCAGGTGGAGTGATTCCTCCCAATGCTACCCTGATTTTTGATGTAGAGCTGCTAGGCGTGAAGTAGTCATAATCTACCGTAAAAACCGCTTTAGAAATAGAAATGCCGCCCAATTGGGCGGCATTTCTATTTCTAGCGCTGGAATATCACCAGCATTGCTTATGGCTACCGCCAGTCTGCTTAGCGATCGCACAGCGTATTCGCAGGAGAAAAAGAACGCGTTACTTCGGCATAAACTTGCAGAATATCGTCAATCTTTTTTTCCCAATCAAAGCGCTCAAGCACCTGCTGCCGTCCTGCCTGCCCCATTTGTTTACGCAGAATTGGAGACTTTGCCAGTTTGATCATCGCATCTGCCAAATCTTCAATGAAATCGGCTTGAGAAGTGGGGGCAATTAGCACACCAGACTGCTCGTTAACATAGTCAATTGGCCCTCCCCAACTGGTGGCAATCACAGGCAAACCGACCGTCATGGCTTCCAGCACTACCGCTCCACCACATTCAAACAGACTGGGCAGCACTAAGACATCGGCATGTTGGAGTCGCTGGGCGCATTCAGCTTGCGACAGCCAGCCTATAAACTGCACTGCCGCGCGATCGGAGGTGCGATCGCCTTCAGAATCCTTGAGGTTGTCCTGAGTCGTGTGACCCATCATTCCTAACTCTTGGGCTAACTGCTCAAGCGCTGCGCGATCGGGGCCCTCTCCGATAATTTCCAATTTGGCAGGCGTTTGTTCTAGCACTTTTTTAAGCGCCCTTAGCAATAAATCAACGCCCTTCCAATCTACCAACCGCCCCATAAACACAAATCTCGTCACGGCACTTTCGGGTGTGGGCGATTTCAACATCGATGGATTAAACAGCTTAGGCTTCCAGAGCGAGATATCTACCCCATTTTCTACCAACTCAATCACCTGACCTTGAATACCTGTAGGCAGCGCATTTCGCGTTCGTTGGTTGGCAACCAGCAAAATATCTGCCAGCCTTTTACCTGGGATCAAAGCGTTGAGAACATTGGATAAGAGGCGACCCAGGTAAACGCTCAGTCTGACGGCTCGGCTTTGCATATGTTGAAATCCGGGCGGATAGGTCATGCCGCCATTCATAGGTCCCATGACCACAGGAACTCCCATGCCATAAATCAGTGAAGGAGTGCGAGGAGAGACACAGATGGGCTGATGAATGAGGTCAATTCGCTGACTTTTGACGATTTCTCGACTCAAACGACGCTGATAGATCTGAGTCAAAAGCTGCATAGCAAACCCGCAGGTCATTGCAAAGATGGCTCTCGGCAGATATTGACTTGTAGAGTACAGGGCGCGGTGAACAGCTGTATCTGGGGTGAAATAGATGCGATCGCTGTCTTCAGCAAAGCTATCCATTAATTCATCACGCGTTCGTTCATGCACCACCAGCCAAGCCTCAATGCCTCGCTGACGCAAAATTCTAAAATAGTGCAAGGGTAAGGTGGCTTCGCCGCCAAACCGCATTGAGGCATGTTCAGCAACAATCAAAATTCTTAGATTGCAGGGATCGGCAGGAGCGATCGATGCAGCTTGCTGCGAATTAGAGCGAGAGCTAAACGGCTCCATGAGTTGAGCGGTTTTTGTCGTCAACGCGTTGAAGAATGTTTGAAGCATAATACACCCCTTAAGAACTTAAAGCCGCCGCACAGCACAACATTTTACTTCGATCGAGAAGAGGGCGGAATCTGTCTCGAATGAGAAGGCTGAAGCAATTCATCACTGCTTAAAGTGGTAAAAGTATTTTCAAGCGCCAGCACAATTTGCTGACGAAAGACAAGGACAGAGAGAGCAGGCACCCACGTAATCAAACTACCCGCAAAGCTCAGCAAGGTGTCGCCACTACCTGCACCCATGACTGCGCCAGTCGTTAAACAGAAGACAAAGCTGGTCAGAGAGAAAATAGACGCATTGATAGCCAATAGCGCAAAGGGTAG
Organism: Drouetiella sp.; assembly: GCF_059504425.1. Lineage (NCBI taxonomy): Bacteria > Bacillati > Cyanobacteriota > Cyanophyceae > Oculatellales > Oculatellaceae > Drouetiella > Drouetiella sp. The sequence continues at coordinate 96,571 of NZ_JCACIN010000081.1, read as the reverse complement.
AAGAACGGAAGGATACCAAGGCATCAGCCAAGGCGTAGCTCCCAGGAGCAATACAAGCGTTACCCATCCCAAGTCAACGATTAGATGAGCCTCAGAGTATCTTGACTTGAGCCAGGGTTGAAATAATTTCCAGGCATAAAAGCCTGCAAAACCCAAAAAGGTGATCCGAGCCATTTGCTGCATGATGGCTTGATTTTGGTACAGTTCTGAACCTGTGGTGAATGAAATAATCAGGTTAACCAAATGGTGGATCGATCGAGCTGTTAATCCAGAGACACCCGGATTAAGCAAGCTTTTCCAAGCTGCCAGCGTTGGAAAAACGGTGTAGCTTAGCACCAGAACAATGGCTAAACAGATTGCCGTGGCGATCGCCAATTCGCGCCATCGCCGTCGCCGAACCAAGAAACCTGCAACCAGCGGGAACCAAATAATAGGCAGGGTTTTAGTCAAAAATCCTGCCGTAACCGCTAAAACTGAAGCCACGTAAAGACGGTTGTAAAGACAAATAATGAGCAAAATAATTGAAGAACACAGGAATACGTCAACATGAGCATCTGCAATATGAGCCATCAGCAGAAAAGGATTTAGCAGATATATCATCGTCAGCTTACTTCGATGGGGAGACGGTTTGAGGAACCGCCAGATCAAGTAAGCGTTTAAAACGTAAGCCAGGACACAAAAAATCTTGAATACATAAACTCCGATGATCGGACTCAATTGAACGAATAGAGCCGATACCATAAAAAACACTTCGGAGATCGGGCCGTAGGTCGAAGTTTGCAGCCAGTATAGCAGTGGATCAAGTACAGTAGAGACTTTACTAGAAGGGATGATGTAAGGATTTATACCCCGCAACCCCATCAGACCATACTGAAGGTAGAGATAGATATCATTGCTGAGTGGATATGCGATAAATGCTAGAACTAAGAAGGGAGTTGCAGGTCTAAGTAATTGAGTAAACTTCAGATCATTAGAAACTTCTCGTTTTTGCAACAACCAAGCAATATAGGCAAAACAAGTACAAAGATAGGCTAACGTTGATACAAATCTAACAGAGCTGACACCGTTGAACGATGCATCGTTAAAACTGGCTTCTTCGCCCGTGATAATGTCCGAAAAGCTCGTCACTCCACCGATCGTAAAAATAACGCACAAAACCAAGGCAGCAGACAGTGCAAATGCAAACAGAAAGCCCTGACTTTTAATCGCTCTCACCATGATTTTTCCAAGGAAACTGCAAAGAATTCTAAAGGATTAAAGCGATCGTAACCCCTGATTAAAGATAGTTAAGAAGCCTCTGACACAATGCACCCTGCGAAACTTGTACCTTGCGAAACTTGCACCTGCAAAACTCTGAAGAAATCAAACTATTTAGAAGAATGTCCCACAACCTGCTCCCCATAACCTGCCTAAGCATCTTACTTAAGCGAGGTAACTTAAGTGACTTGCCAGTTGAGCTTTAGATTAATCCAAAGGTTCCAAATGGCGACAGCAGCAATTGCTAAAAAGTTAGCAAGATACGGATTGAGATGCAAGGCGTTGAACAGCAGATTCAAAAGCAAGACCTGTAGAATTAGTCCCATCAAACCCATGGGGTTGAACTTTGGCAAGCACTTGAGAGTCCGTCTCTGAGAGCCTTGCTGCTGCGCAAGATCTTTGAATGTCCAGCCACCGATATTGCCACGACCCAGCACTTCTAGCAGAATTTTGTAGCCAGGAGCTAGGGAAATACCTGCGATCGCCTGACGACCCACCAAAAAGTAGCCGCTCATCGGTTCAGTGATGCTACTCAAAACTTTGGGCAATGCAATCGACCGCCCTCGCTCATCCTGACAATGCAGGGTCAACCTTATCGATTCTCCATCGCCACCTTGTGAGTAGATTTCGGTTAAACCAGGAACTTTTAGCAATCCAGTTGGCACCTGAAAACAACTGCTCTGTTGAGTATTCAGCATTTAATGATTGACAGAGTGAATAGGTCGCTAACTCAGGAGAACTGTTGAACTTGCCTCTATGCAACATCTTCTTCCACCAGCAAGTTCTGTCAAAACTGCCTCAAATCAAAACCGCCTCATAATAGCCGCTAATCTACTTAAATTGCGCTGGTTAAGGTATGGGCTTAGCTAAGCCCATACGGCAGAGCGGTTGTACAAGTTATTTAATCCACGACTCTAAGTTAAAGTCAAAACAAATTGGCTGTAAATACTCCTTTAGTTAGGCGCACTGATATTCTGATGGATTGGCAGAAGAAAATGACTCCATTCTTACCAGTCGGGTAATGCTTTGGGGGGATATCTCAATCGTTTGGTGGCAGGAAGCCTGGAACGGTGATTGACGAGAGACTGATATCAGAATCTAAACCTCGATCGCAGAGTTAATTCAAAGCGAGGAAGAAAATACCTTTAGATCTGTGCTTCTAGTCTTCAGAGGTCAAGATGCATTCTTCACTAGACAGAGTTGTAATTAACAGTTTCTTAGAAAATTGCTGGAAGATTAGCCCACCTCATAGGCTTGAGCAGAAGATCTTTGGAGGGCTATTGCAATATTTGAAAACCTTGCTGGTTGAATCTCAAGAACTGCAAATAGAGCAAATTATTGACCCCAGAACCAGCAGAATTTATTGGCATGTTTTTGATCCTTTTCACTGCATCCACCATCGATTTGAGTATCAAGAGGAAGTTTTAGCTTGGTTAGCTAGACTGGCTTGGTTAACTGAACCGCTTCAGTAACGGTAGATTTCAAGCCAAGCGACTGATTCGAGATTCCTCCCATTTGTGCAAATCATTTGATGCAGTTAAGTTTATGTTTGAGTTTGCCACTCATCGTCAGGTCTTTGATTTTCCAAAGCTATTCACCTATGGCTCCTTCTCGCAAGTGATTTAGAATTGCTATATTTGACAAAAGTTATTAGTAGGATGTATCGACAGTTACTTTAATCAATAAGACGACGAGCTACTTAAACCTTTATTTTGAGAAGTGACACCTTTATAAGTAGTTCAACCTTGTTATGCCGTCATACATATTACATCCTCATACATAGTCACCTGTTTTTGATGGAGCTATCTCATCAGGCGAAAGTTCAGTTTGACTCAGCTAGAACTATCTAAGACATGGAACAGCAGCTTTTCATTATTTTTGTCATAGCTTGACTCTAAGGTGCTTAAAACACGTTGCTTCACAGCACTTTACCTCTAGATTATTTTTACTTAAACCGGGTTTAATCCAGGTGCGCTGGGACACTTTATAGGGAGCTACCCTAGCCAAAACTGATATCTTAATGTATACCTTTACATAGATGTCGTTGGTTTAAACCTATTATTTCATCTCCCGCTAAGCTAAAAATAAAACTCCAGCTATTAAACGCACTTAATTCTGATCAATAGTTAGAACGACCTGATTAAAGCAAAAATAGTTCGCTCTGAAAGGCTGACTGTATCTGAATAGCGCTATGAATTCATTTAGGTTTGTCTATCTATTTAGATGTTTCGGTCAGCTTGAGTCTATGGGCTTTATACAAGGTTGTTATTTTCATCTCTTACGTTGATGCCTAGCAAAACCGTTGAGTGATAGTACTTCTGTAGGGCATATCTTGACTTCTATGAAAATCATCATTGTTACTGGTATAGGCATCAATTAGGTAAGCTCATTTTCCACAGGAAGGTAATTGTTACTTCCTTCTGTGGTGTTTCGATCGCGATAAGACGAAGGGGTGTGGTTTTAGTGATTGAGATGTGTTGATCGTTGGAAGGGCAGCATTCTGGTTCGACCATTCCATGCAATCTTTAGAGTGAAAACTGTAATTTTATAGAGAGTATCGCGACTATGGTAGCAACGCCCCCAAAAGCAAATATAGAGACTTCGATTAGTGCGTTTGGTACCGCACGTTCCACCGTTGAAGGAGCACCCCTGAGTGCGGACGAGCTTGGCAAGATGCATGCGTTTTGGCGAGCTGCAAACTATTTGGCAGTTGGGATGATCTACCTGCGGGAAAACCCCTTGCTGAGAGAACCCCTCAAGTCTGAACAGATTAAGCTACGATTGCTGGGGCATTGGGGTTCCAGTCCAGGCATCAGCTTTCTTTACACTCACCTAAACCGAGTGATTAAGAAGTTTGATCAAGATATGCTGTTCATGGTCGGTGCAGGGCATGGTGCGCCCGGTTTCCTGGGTCCTTGCTACCTTGAAGGAACCTATTCGCGGTTTTATTCTGAATGCTGCGAGAACGAAGCTGGCATGAGGCAGTTCTTCAAGCAATTCTCATTCCCAGGCGGTGTTGGCAGCCATTGCACCCCCGAAACTCCAGGTTCCATTCATGAAGGGGGCGAACTGGGCTATAGCCTTTCTCATGCCTACGGCGCTGCCTTTGATAACCCTAATTTGATTGTGGTGTCTATGCCGGGCGACGGCGAGTCTGAGACGGGTCCTCTCGCTACCTCCTGGCACTCCAACAAGTTTATCAACCCCATCCGAGATGGTGCAGTCCTGCCTGTGTTGCACCTGAACGGCTACAAGATCAATAACCCCACAATTCTGTCGCGTATCAGCCATCGAGAGCTAAAAGCATTGTTTGAAGGCTACGGTTATGAACCTTACTTTGTTGAAGGCTCTGATCCTGAGTCAATGCACCAGGCAATGGCAGCTACCCTAGATCACTGTGTTTCTATGATTCACAGCATTCAACAGGAAGCTCGCAGCAGCGGGGTTGCCACTCGCCCTATTTGGCCGATGATTGTCATGCGAACCCCCAAGGGTTGGACAGGTCCCACAGAAGTAGATGGTCATAAAGTCGAAGGGTTTTGGCGCTCTCACCAGGTGCCGATGGGTGGAATGCACAGCAATCCTGAGCATGTGCGTCAGTTAGAAGCTTGGATGCGAAGCTACAAGCCAGAAGAGCTGTTTGACGCCAACGGCGCTTTGCTGCCTGAGATTAAAGAAATGGCGCCGATCGGCGATAAGCGACTGGGTTCCACGCCCTACGGAAACGGGGGTTTGTTGCTGCATGAGCTAAATATGCCCGATTTCCGGCAGTATGGTGTGCAGGTGGACAAGCCCGGTTTAACGGAGGCTGAGAACACCAAGCCTCTGGGCGTGTTTCTACGGGATGTCATGAAAAACAACATGACGAATTTTCGAGTTTTTGGTCCTGACGAAAACACTTCTAATAAACTGGGCGCGGTTTACGAGGTCAGCAAGAAGTTCTGGATCGCAGATTACTTGCCTGAAGATGCAGACGGTGGCGAACTGTCTCCCGATGGTCGGGTCATGGAGATGTTAAGTGAGCATACGCTGGAAGGCTGGCTAGAAGGTTACTTGCTGAGCGGACGGCATGGTTTCTTCTCTACCTATGAGTCGTTTGCTCACGTGATCGATTCCATGTTCAACCAGCACGCGAAGTGGTTGTCCATCTGCAATCACATTCACTGGCGAGAAGAGGTTGCCTCTCTTAACCTGCTGATTACCTCGACCGTTTGGCGGCAGGATCATAATGGTTTTACCCACCAAGATCCAGGCTTCATTGATATTGTGCTGAATAAGAGTCCAGATGTGGTTCGCATTTATATGCCGCCTGATGTTAACACGTTGCTATCGGTGGCAGACCACTGCTTACGCAGCAAGAATTACATCAATGTCATCGTGTGTGATAAGCAGTTGCACTTGCAGTATCACAGCATGAATGATGCGATTAAGAACTGCACGAAAGGCATTGATATCTGGCATTGGGCAAGCAATGACCAAGGAGGAGAGCCGGATGTTGTGCTGGTAACTGCGGGTGATATCCCTACACAGGAGTCATTGGCAGCCACGTGGCTGCTGCGGGAGAATTTCCCGGATTTGAAGATTCGTTTTATTAACGTGATCGACCTGTTCAAGTTGCAGCCTGAATCAGAGCATCCTCATGGATTAAGCGATCGCGATTTTGACAGTCTCTTTACTCCCGATAAGCCCGTCATTTTCAACTTCCACGGCTATCCCTGGTTGATTCATCGTCTCACCTACCGTCGTACCAATCATGCAAACATCCATGTGCGGGGTTACAAGGAGGCGGGCAACATCAACACCCCGTTAGACCTGGCGATCCAAAACCAAATTGACCGCTTTAGTATTGCGATCGATGTGATTGACCGAGTTCCTCATCTTAGGGTAGCGGGTGCTCATGTTAAAGAAATGCTCAAAGACGAGCAGATTTCTTGCACTAACTACGCCTATGAGTATGGTATCGATCGCCCTGATGTGGTGGATTGGAAGTGGCCTTACTAACTAGCTTCATTACCTAATTGCGAAGGGCATACCAACAATGGATGCCCTTTGTTGTTCTGACCAAGTTAGGTAAAACTTGATGTTGCGCTAAGCCCTCTAGCCTGCTGATTTCTGCTCAGTAACATCCTGCCCCTTGGGAGCTTGCATCATGAAGGTTGCCTTTTTTAGTAGTAAATCCTACGATCGCCAATCATTTGAAGCTGCAGACGCTAACCATCATCATGCGCTGACGTTCTTTGACACCCAACTCAACGGACATTCGGCTCTGTTGGCAGAAGATTTTCCAGCCGTATGTATGTTTGTCAACGACATTGCCGATGCGACAACGCTGGACGTTCTTGCCTCCCGTGGAACTCGGCTGCTGGCACTGCGTTCGGCTGGGTTCAACACAGTCGATCTGAAGCGAGCAGCAGAGCTGGGTATCAAGGTAGTGCGAGTTCCGGCTTACTCTCCCTACGCAGTTGCCGAACATGCAGTTGCATTGGTTCTGACTCTGAACCGCAAACTCCACAAGGCCTATAACCGGGTGCGGGAGGACAACTTTTCCCTAGAAGGATTGCTGGGATTTGACCTGCATGGCTGTACGGTTGGCGTGGTGGGCACCGGAAAAATTGGTCTTGTGTTCGCCCAAATTATGCAGGGCTTTGGTTGTTCACTGTTGGGCTATGATGCCTATCCCAATGCTCAATTTGAAGCGATCGGCAATGCCCGATATGTTCCCCTAGCAGAACTTTTGGCTCAATCTGACATCATTTCCCTCCACTGTCCGCTGCTCCCTGAGACGCATCATCTGATTGGTACCGAGACGATCGCCCAGATGAAATCGGGAGTTATGTTAATTAACACCAGTCGCGGTGGCTTGATTGACACACTTGCTGTGATTCAGGGGATTAAGTCCGGCAAAATTGGTTACTTGGGCATTGATGTGTATGAACAGGAGAATGAGCTTTTCTTCCAAGACCTGTCCAATACCATCATCCAGGACGACACGTTCCAATTGCTCTTATCGTTTTCTAATGTAGTCGTTACAGCACACCAGGCATTTTTCACCCGAAATGCCCTAGAAACCATTGCCACCACGACCCTGTCTAACATCACTGATTTTGAGCAGGGGAATCCCTTAAAGAATGAAGTGATTTATCAGCCTCCTACTCTCGAAAAAACGGCTATTTGAAGTCTACTGTGAAACCCTTGATTCATCGCACCAAGATTGTAGCTACCAATAGTAGAACACAGGTGAATGCTGGCTACCATCTTTTATCTTTCAACAGCTAAATGCAATCGCATCAAGATTTACGATGAGAGGTGATTTTGGGGTTTTCTTTCAAAGGTAGCGTTTCCATAGCAGGTGCAGGATCTGATCCCCGGCTAAACAAATCATGCAGCAGTAAATAAAAACAAGGAATGACAAACAGGGTCAGCAGGGTTGCTAGCGTCAACCCTGAGAACACCACGATGCCCAAAGGCTGCAAGAACTCTCCTCCTTGCCCTAGCCCCAACGCTAAAGGAAACAGTCCCAGAACAGTTGTTGTAGTTGTCATCAAAATAGGACGAAGGCGTTCGGGAGCTGCTCTGAGAATAGCTATTCGGCGATCGACTCCCTCTTCCTCTCTAATCTGGTTCGCCGTTTCCACCATGATGATGGCATTGTTGACGACAATACCCACCAGCAGCACCGCACCTACAATTACCGTGGCACCAATCGCCGTTTGAGTGAAGAACAGCCCCCAAATACCGCCTGCCAAAGCTAAAGGCAAGGTAAACATGATCACCAGCGGATCAACTAGAGAGTTGTATTGCACCGCCATCACTACAAACACCAGAAAAGCCGCTAGTCCGCCCAGCAATGGCAGTGCTGCCTGAATATCCTGGTTGCTTTGAGCAGCAGCACTAGGCAGACGGCTAACACCCTGTGGCAGATCAATGCCCTGCATGACGCGATCGACCTCCTCCAAAGCTGCTCCCAGACTTGCTCCTTCATTCAGAGTTCCCGCGATTAGAAAAACTTGGCGTTGGTTAATCCGCTGAATTTGCCCAGGAGCTTGCCCAGCCTGAATCTGTGCCACATTGCCCAGCCGCACAAGCTGTCGGTCTGCGGTAAAGAGAGGCAAAGCCTCTAGCTGAGAAGATTGGCGAATTTCATCCTGATTGAGCTGTACGCGCACGTCTACTAGGCGATTGCCGCGCTGGAGCTGCGTGGGAACAGACCCTTCGATCGCCGTCGTTAACACATCACCCACATCTTGAATATTCAGATTCAGATCGGCTGCCCGTTCGCGATCGAGTCGAATCTGTAGCTCAGGCTGACGGCTATCTGCATCGGGTCGGAAGCTTGATAGCTCTGCCTCCTCCAGAGCTTGCAGCACCTGCTGTCCTGCCTGTTCCAAAACTTCGGCATCTTCTCCTTGCAAGATCACGTCCACATCCGATCGCACTGGGGAATTATTGAGAATTAATCCTCGCACTTCACCCGGACTCATCCGCAATCGAACATCAACAAGATTGAGCTGATTGAACTCCCGTGAAACTTTAGAAACATACTGCTCAACATCTGCCCCTGGCTTCAGGGTAATGGTGCTAGAAGCCCGGAGCGGGTTTTCGCTGGTGCTGCTGGCAAATAGAGAACCGCCCACTGTAGAGAAGACATCTTGCGTTTCCGGCTGAGCCAAGAAAATGTCATCTACGGCAGTCATGATCTTCTGGCTCACCTCTAGCGGCGTTCCGGGTGGAAACTGAGCATTGAGCCGCGCTTGCCCTGTGTTAATACGCGGCAGAACCTCTTGTGGAATTTGACCGATCATCAGCAAGCTGCTGCCGCCCAAGACTGCAAAAGCGATCGCTAAAACCACCAGTCGATGATGAACTGCTAACCCCAATACTTTGGCATATCGGCGGGTTGCGCCTTCAAGTCGCTGATTAAATTCTCGCAGCAGCCATAACTGATTGATCCGACTCGACCAGCGGATGGTAATCAGCCGAGATGAGAGCATCGGGACTACGGTAACCGCAACTAGCAGCGATGCCAAAACTGCGAAGCAAATCGTCAGAATCAGCTCATTGAACAGTAGAGCAATAAACCCCCCAATTAGAACGAACGGCAGCACCGACACAATGTTGCCTGCGGTTGCCGCTACAAGCGAAGATTCCACCTCTCGGCTACTCTCTTCCACTAAATCAATTGCGGTTTGACGCGATCGCCCATTTTGCTGCCCATTCTTCTGCCCATTTTGCTGCCCATTTTGCTGCCCATTCTGTTCAAGAGCGCTAGAGCTAAGCTGAGCAGCCGATCGCTTGTTGATGTTTTCTAGCACTACAACTGAAGTATCTACCGCCTGTCCAACGCTGATAGCCAGTCCAGCCAAGCTGAAAACGTTGAGCGAGAAGCCGCAGAGCCTCATGGCGATCGCAGCTGCCAAAGTACAGAGAGGAATCGTCAAGCTGATAATGAGGGTTTGCCGTAGCGATCCGAGAAACACCAGCACGGCCAAAGCAGCAAGAGCAGCTCCAGAGAGCGCTGCATCGGTAACGCTATTCAGCGATTCTTGAATAAATATGGACTCATCCAGAGTCGGAATCAGTTCCGTCCCTTCTGGAATAATTCCAGCTTGTCGTAGCTCTGCAATGCGGCGCTTTACGCCCTCAACTACTTGGATCGTGTTGGCATCAGGCTGCTTCTGAATGCTGACCTTAACGGCAGGCTGCTTGTTGAGCGAGACAAAAATCCGCTGGTTCTCTGTTCCATCTTCAACCTCTGCAAAGTCGCGCAGATACACTCGACGCGCACTAGACTCAGTCTCTCCAGCCGGAACAGCGACTCTAAAGGAAAGGTTGCGAATCTCATCGGCATCTTGGAACCGTCCTATAGCTCTCGTGAGAGGTTCTGAACGCTCACCCAGAATTCGCCCTCCCGAAACATCCTGATTCGTTTCCTCAAGCTCAGTCAGTATTTCGTTCAGCCCGACTCCAAGAGATTGCAGCCGATTCAGATCAACCGTAACTCGAACCTCTTCGGAAACACCGCCCGAAACATCTACAGAAGCAACTCCTGAGACTACTCCAAGCTCACGGGCTAGCTCTTCATCCGCGAACACCCGCAAATCTACAGCTTCGAGGGAAGCAGATGCGATCGCTAACTCATACACAGGCAGCTGAGACGGATCTACTTTGAAAAGGCGCGGGGCTTCTACCACATCCGGCAAATTCGCCTGTGCCCGGTTGAAGGCTGCCGTAGCATCATTGAGCGCTTGGTCAATGTCACCCCCAGCCTCAAAGTACAAATCAATGCTGACTTGACCTTCACGGGTTTGGGAGTAAACCTGCACAACACCTTCCGTCGCAGAAAGCGCCTCTTCGAGGGGTCTTGTCACCTCATCGATCGCTACATCTGGCGAGATACCCGGAATATCAAGGCGTACACCGATCCGGGGATAGGTAATAGAAGGCAGTAAATCAACCTGGAGATTGAAAATAAAAAAGATACCAATCACCATCACTGCCAGCGTGATCATGAGGGTGCCAATGTGCTGGCGAATAGCAAGACTGCTAATGCTGAAGCCGGAGGTTTGGGGAGTCTGCATAGTGAAGGCTCTTGGCTCGGAAGTTTGCTTGGAAATTCGCTTAAAAATTCGTTTAGAGGCTTGCTGAGGGAGTTTCAGAAATCAGGCTAAGGCGTACCGAATTACCGCTCTTCAGCTCTCCGCTGCTGCGAACCACGAATTGTTCACCCGGCTTCAGTCCTGACAAAATTTCCACCTGATCATCCACCCGATCGCCCAGACGCACCGTTCGAGCTTCTACCGTGGCGCGATCGCCCTCTCCTTTAACCACAAAAAGCGTCGCAGTCTTGGCTTCAGAGCGCTGAGTGGCTGATCCCGACGGCGCTGAGCCTGATTGCGATCGGGATGCCTGCGATCGGGATGCCTGCGAACCCGATGGCGCTGAGCCTCTAGAAGCAACCTGCACCGCAGCTTCAGGGATTACGACTTGCCGCGCCGTCTGGGGAGTAAAGCTAACTCGCGCCAGCAGCCCAGTGCCGATCTGCCCTTCTGAATTAGGAATCGTCACTTCAATGGGCACCAACCGAGCAGTCGGATCGGCAGCAGGAGAAATTTGAGAAACGCGACCTTGGAAAGTGCGAGCGGCAAAGGCATCCAATTTAACCTGCACAGGCTGACCTAACCGAATGTCAGCCAACTCTAGCTCTGAAATTTGCACTTCCACCTTAATTTGGCTGAGATCTCCCAACCGCAAAATTTCGCTACCCGCCTGAGCTAAGTCTCCCGGCTCCATGACCCGCTCTAAAACTGCACCCTCTACCGGGGCGCGTAATACTGTGTAACCCTGTCGCTGCTGGGCTTGAGCCACCAACGCCTCTTGAGAAGAAATCCGACGCTGAGACGCATCCACGGCTCTCTGACGGTTACGTACCTGTTGCTGCGCCGATCGCACTGCCTGTTCTGCCGTTGCGGCTCCTGTGCGTCCCAGCTCAAATTCCTGCTCGGCGATCGCGCCTTCTCTAAAAAGCTGCTCCAGCCTGTCTGCGTCCGATCGCGCCTGCTGAAGCTCTAGCTCTGCTTGTCTGACCTGGGTTTGAGCATCCGCCACTTCGGCTTGCAGACTGGCGACATCCGCCTCACGCGCCGCCACTTCTGCATCAGCTTCCACGACTGCTGCTGCCAGCAGACTATCGTCTAGCTGCGCCACAACCTGTCCTTGCTGTACTGGATTACCCACATCTACCGCCACGTCCAAAACCTGCCCTTCCACCTGCGATCGCACAGACACTAGGCGATAGGGCAGAGTTGTACCCGTATAGGCTTGGTCTTGCTCTAGCTGCGCCTCACGGGCGATCGCTACATCCACGGCAACAGATTGAGGCTGCTGCGATCGAGGTGACTGGTCAGCCGTTTGGGCATCTCCAGGCGGCATCAAGGCACAGCCCGTAGGTAAAAGAAACAGTCCGGTTAGCCAAAAGCGGCTCAGTATTGCCGCCAGCTGCGATCGATCAGTCAATCTGTTAGAGGATCTATGGGTTGAGGTTGGCAGCATGAGTCACGCAGTGTTACAAGCATTGAAAGTCATAGATCTGAGCATACATTGAGTTTTGTAAACTTATCTCTTCCTGAAGTTGTAGCCTCAGAGTCATGGCTTCATCGAGAGATATTTTTTTGAAGCGATATTGTTTGTGAGCGTGGCACCCCGCGTTCCTCTCTCATAAAAATCTCTCTCTGAAATCAGCAACGCTCAGGTGCCGTATTTACCGAGCCACAAGGGGAACATACGACTGCTAGCTATTAAAGGCAGTTCTGATAACAGAGGGGCGATCGTTTAGATTACAGATTTGTAATGTGTCGGACGGCATTGTGGCGTTACAAAAATATAAGATGTTACAGAATGCTTAAAGAGACAAGGCTCTCTTTCCAGATGTTCTCAGACTATATGTCCTTAAGTTCAGGCTGGGTTACTTCAGCCATATAGGAATTGTCATTACAGGAATTATCACCCAATGAAGCGAGCAAATCAGGTGAACCAAGAAATTATTGATCTATTTGACGAATACACCCATACTGCTTTGGCTCGGCGCGACTTCTTTAAAAAATTGGTTCTGCTGGCGGGAGGCACGGCGGCAGCTACAGCCCTTCTGCCCATTCTGGAAAGTAACTACGCCAAAGCGGTCATGGTGGCAGAAGATGATCCTCAGCTCAGCACCGAAACCATCACCTATCCTGGTGCGGGTGGAGAAATGATGGGGTATCTAGCTCGACCCAAAAATGCTTCAGGGGACTTGCCCAAAGTGATCGTGATCCACGAGAATCGAGGCTTGACTGCCCATATTCAAGATGTCGTGCGTCGCGTCGCATTGGAGGGTTATGAGGCTCTGGGAGCAGATTTTCTCTCGATCGCAGGTGGCACTCCCAAAGATGAAGATAGGGCGCGTGAGCTAATTGGCGCTCTAGATGCTCAGCAAACCTTGGGAAATCTCATGGCAACCCTGGCATTTTTGCAAAGTCGCGGTGCCAGTAAAGTCGGCTGTGTAGGCTTTTGCTGGGGGGGGGCGATGACTAATCAGTTGGCAGTCAATGCGCCGGACTTGGGGGCAGCGATCGCTTTCTACGGCTTGGTTCCCCCAGTTGAGGATGTGCCAAAGATTCAGTCGCCGCTGTTGCTTCACTATGCCGGACTTGATGAACGAATCAATCAAGGAATCCCTGGATACGAGGCGGCGCTGCGAGCTGGAGGAAAAGATTACACCCTCTGCATGTATGGCAAAGTGAATCATGCGTTCCACAATGACACCAGTGAAGCGCGCTACGATGCCAATGCTGCCCAGCTTGCCTGGGAACGATCGATCGCATTTTTTGACTATTATTTGAAGGCTTAAGCCACGACTTAATTTTTTGAAAGGGGCGATTCTCACCCCTTTCAAAAAATCTATACACGAAATCAGCAACGCCCATTTTTTAGCGGCTGCAAAGCTTCTGAGTGGTATGCTGAGCTATCCTCGCTGCCACAGGCGAATGATTTCGTCTAGGGTATTGCGATCGGGCGTTGGCTGAACTCCGGGCGGGTTGACTTCGGCACCGGGAATATTTTGATTCCAAGGGCTGTTGGGGATTGATCGCAAGTCCACTGAGGGATTCACCGGACGAAAGCCATATTGCACAAACACAGCCTGCTGTTCGGGCTGCTTCAGAAATTCTAGAAACTGCTGAGCGGCGTTAGCAGCACCTTGACTGACATTACGTTTGGCGATCGCTGCTGTTGAAACTGTCTCGATCGTCGGGTCAATGTAGTAAATCTGGTAGGGCTTTCCTTGCGTCGTAGTGGACTGCTTCCAGCGATGTAGGGCAATGCTTTCGTAAACGACTGCCACATCAGCATCGTTGGGACCGCGCGTGATGAATTCTTGCAGCAAGGTGTCGGTCGATCGCGGCGGATTGTAAACCGACTGCTTTGCTAATTTAAATAGAGAGGCGATCGCTGGACTACTCAGCACACTGGAATTGAGAGTGCTAGATCCTGCCCCCCTAGATCCTGCCCATAGCCCCATCGCCAACTGACCGCTATTCGATCGCGTCGGATCGGTCAAAACCAAATCAATGCTGCCCCAGCTTTTGTCACCGCCGATCGCGCTCCAGTTGCCTTTCTGTAGAGCAGATTCTAGCTGTTGCCAGTCAAAACGTCCGTTGGGAAATAGAACTTTGCCGCGATCGCTCCAGGCAATGCCCACCAGAATGGATTTGACGATCGGCTGGGGTGCCCCATAAAAGGGAGGTTCACTGTTTTGGGCAAGCCAGCGCTCCTCTAGCTCCGTCAGGCTTTCGCCATTTGCTGGGATTAGTACTGCTGGAGTGAACTCGTTTTTGTCGTCAATGTAGTTGTTGACAATATCCTGAGAGCCTTGAAACTTTAGCTCGATCTGGATATCAGGATGGGCTTGCTCAAATTTAGCTTCTAGAGCCTGCAGCGGTTCCTGAAGCTCTGTGCCGCTCACGATCGCGATTGTCTGACTCAAGCCCGGTATCGGTGCGTAGGCAAGACCGAGTCCTGTCAGGAAGATAAGGCTAGAGAGAAAGGCTCGACGGGTCAGGCGAGATTGAGTTCTTTTCATGGGGATGATTGGCTCATCAGCAAATCGACGTTTTCTTGAAAGAGGCTCAGCTCGTCGCTGAGCGATCGCAGTTCTAGACTTTGCTGCGCATCTGCCAGGTTTGCCGATCGCAGTTTATTTTGCAGGGCTTGCAACACGCCTGCCGAATCCACAACCAGCGTAGACAGGTTGGCAACCTGTGCCTGCCGAGCATCCTCTCCAGTTTGGACAAGCTGTATATTTTGCTCCAAGCTTTCCGCCAGATATTCAAGCTGCTCTCTCACTAAACCTGAGCGGGTTGTTTGTAGGCGATTTTGCACTCCGCTCAACTGTTTGCGTAAATCATCTACCGACAGCAGCGAATCGCTACCCTGCATTCGTTGGGCAAGTGCATTTATCTTTTGGGGTAGCTCCGTTGACCGATCGCAAGCCAATTGCACCGATGCCAGCAGATCCATTTGCAGGGAATCGGTAATTAGCCTTGCCGCCTCGGCGCGAAGTGCGATCGCCTTTTCGGCTAACAGCCTCGCCTGCTGCTGCACTGAGAGGAGTTCCCGTTCTAATTCCGGATTCTCTAGATTCAGCATTTCCGGCTCCTGCCCTTTGCGGAAGGCGGCTCCTGTAAAGGCGATCGCCCCCGCAGCAGGCAGTGCCACCCAGCTTGGCAATTTGGCAACCCGGATGCTGAATACTAGGGCGATCGCACCTATCAGCATCGGCAGAGGATAGTAAAGAGGGTTAGCAAATTTCACAATCCTAAAACTCCAGTTGTAGGTTTTGCATGACCCGTGAAATCGTCTCAGGATCTCCCTTAGAGTAGTAGCCGCCTGTCGTTTGGGCAATTTTTTCTAGAGCGCTGGCATCAAATTCGCCCTCGTTGCCATAGCCGACCGTGAAAAAGGAAATACGCTGGTCGCTCTCAATGCCGCTCTTGGCTAAATCGGTCGCCAGCTGGTCAAGGCCAATACTGGAGTCCGTATCTTGACCGTCCGTTAGCACAAGTACCGCGTTGATGGCATTAGGACGAAGATTTTGCTGGAGCCAGTTGCGACCGTAGAGCGAGGCATCGTAAAGCGCAGTACCGCCCTCTACCGCTAAACCACTAATGAACTCTAGCCCTTTAGCCTGTCCAGCAGGAGAGCCATCCACCAGAATGGGAGGACGGATAGCAGTATCAAAATCGATCAGGGCAATGCGATCGTTGGGAGTCAGAGCTTTAATATAATTTTGCAGCGTGGACTGTACGGCTGGCATTTTGTCGCCCGCCATCGAACCGGATGAATCGACTACGATCGCCACCAAGGAGGGCTTTTTAGCGTTTTGTTCCCAGGCGGTCAGCATGGCCTCCACCACTTCGGGCTGGGGCGGACGGTAGGAGTCGTATTTTGCCTGGGGATTCACGCCAAACTCTGGGCTAAACTTTGCCCCCAGCGCCACGCCAGGAGTACCAGGTCGTAATCCGAGGCTGGCAGCAATCTGCTGCGCTTCGGCAGATTGCAGATAGGTGACGACCTGCTCTGCTGCTGCTTTTTCCTGAGCGCTGACCCAGGGAGCGGTGGGCAAGATCGATCGCATGTTAGATGAAAAGGTCGCTTTGGGATAAATTGCTTCATACTTGGCTTGCCCTGGCGTTTGCCCCGCATTCGCCGCAATCACTGAAGACTCATAGACAGAGGCGATCGAAGCCCAAAAGCTGCCGTTCTGCACCATTGCTGTGGCTAGAGAGTGGGTAGAAACGCCGTATCGCGTAATCTTTTCCTGAATGGCTTTCACATCTGCCGTGTAGCGCTTGACATCTGCGTCCGTCATTTGTTCAGGTCGCTTACCCGAAACCGAGGCATATTGCGCCACTAGCGTTTGCAGCCCAGAGTTAGATTTGGTGGGTGCAGTCTGGACATAGTGAACGGGCAAAGGCTGACTGGCAGCATCAATATCTCGATGTGTTTTTGCCGTCACCAGAGCCTTAAACAAATCATTCGTTTGCCGCAATCCGGGAGCCAAGTCTGCCGGAGCCATGAACACCATCGGGCTATTGGCAAGCAGCGGTGAATCGGTGATTTCAGGGATGTATTTCTGTCCTGGAAACACTTGGTTGATGCGATCGATCAATAAACTCTGATAGATTTCACCATCCACCGAGAGCAGCGTTGGAAACTCAGGAGCATCGGCAGGTAAAGTGCCCGCTTTGAACTGCTGCGCCAAGGACACCATTTTTGCCACCCCATCGCCGCTGCCCAAAGCCTCACAGGAAACGTAGTATGCCTCGCCGCTTTGAAGCTTCGGCTGCTGCTGGTTAAAGCGATCGGCAGATTGGGTACAAAAATCCTGTAGGGCGCTACCCACGAGCATCTTCACTTCAAATCCGGCTGGAGCGCTGCTGCCACAGGCATGAATGAGCAGAACGGCAGAGAAGGTCAGAAACAAGTAAACCGCAAGTCTTTTAATCTTGAAGAGCATAGATTGATCCGTGAAGCGACAGGAGAAACGGTTTGACTCTAGTTACAATATTCCCGGTGCAGATTCCAAAATTCACTCACTTTGAAATCAATCTTTAATAGCTGTCGTCAGTTTGTTTAAGACATCTATGGTGGGCACTTCAGATTCAAGGATGATGAGTTTGAGAGAGTTGAGCGGCACAAGCAGGTGCTAACTCAGAGGGATAGGAGCGACCCGTAGCCTGAGTTGTCAAGATAACCACCCCACTTTTATCAATGACCCAGCCCTGGGCTTCGGCGATCGTCCCTGCATGGCTAGAACGATCAGCCTCAGAAACGCCTTCCCTAAAGGCAACAGGCGGAGGAAGTCTATTTGCTGGCGGGACTGGTTTCGCATCCAAGGTTGCCCAATCTGTCAGCACTGCCTGAGTTGTGCCCAAATCTGTTGGGCTGGGAGGCAGACCTCCACGACCCGACATCACAAATTCGCTGGCAAGGCGTTGAGCGGGTTCGTTTCCTGCGGTACACTGGCGATCGATCAATTGAGAGGCATCAACAGGATCGCTCGCTAGTGCCACTAAGCCCCGTGTCGGGTCGATCCTGGGCGTATTGAAACTAATAACGCCGCTGTTGCCAAACTCTGAGCTGGCAGTGATATCACTTTCAATCGTCTGCTGCTCCTGTGGCGCAATTCCGATGAGTGCTTTTTCGTTTAGCGTTATGTTCCCCGCATTTTCCCGGATCGCATTTGCCGTGATATCGCTATTCTCATCAGGATTTGCCAAAATAAAGTTACTTTGGATATCAATATTGCCCCCTGTCCCGCCTCCGCTTTCAGTTCCTGCCGATGTCGTAATAGCGCTATTGCGTCGCAGGAGTAAGACCTCTGCTTGGCGGATGTCAATGTTTGCTCCCGATCCTGATTCGGTTTGAGCATCTACTAATCCTCTGTCTAGCAGAATGTTCTGTGCCCGTATCTGCAAACGTCCTGCGCCAGTAGCCTGCGGATTTATACTGCTTACCGCCACCACTGCCCCCTCTCGAACTGTGAATTGCCGAGTTGTAATGTTCAAATTGCCTCCTGCTCCAGTCGCCTGACGCACCGCTCGAAAATTTTGACCGGGCAGCCCTCCAGAAACAGCCAGTAGACCTGTCGGAGAAAGAGCATTTGGGGCAGTGCCACTAATCTCGATCGCCTCTCTAGCACGTACAGTCAAGTTACCTGCTGCTCCGCTGCCGTAGGTGTTAGTTTGCAAAACGGCACCCCCGCTGAGGCGTAATCGCTGAGTTTCGACCAAAATCTGTCCGCCATTGCCGATCGCCCTCACATCAGGGCCAGAAAATATGCCTCCAGGAAAGGTCAATCCTTCAGGGCTAAGCTGAGGCTGACCGTTCGATAAAAGCAAAATTCCTGCCATAGCGATATCCGTTGCTTTGACGGTGATGTCGCCCGCCCGCCCAGATCCAAAAGTTGTTGAGGAAATTGCCCCGCCTTCCTGGCTACGAAGCTGCTGAGTTTGAAGGGTGATATTTCCGGCGCGACCTGCGACTCCATTGCCCTGCGTTTGGGAATATAAAAGACCGTTACCTAAAATATCTATAGATTGAGCCTGGATAGACACATCGCCGCCGCGCCCTGAACTTAGCGTCAGAGAGCCTAAACTCGCATTACGAATCATCAAACGTCCGGTTCTGATGCGGATATCTCCCACATTTCCTGACGCATCAGAGCCAGTCTGAGTCACTAAACCTGTGCCAAAGTTAGGCTGGGCGCTGTCTAGAATGACGGCATCTGAGGCTCGGATATTCAGACTGCCACTCTTGCCGTTTGCATTCGTAATGGAGTTGACTGAAGCTCCGTCTTGGATGATGAGCGATCGCGTAGAAACAAGCACGTCTCCAGCATTGCCAGAACCTACTGTCGTCGTCGAAAAACCACTATTAATTCCGCTAACGATGCCTGATAAAGTAATAGAATCGATCGCGTGAATAGAAAGCCTTTGTCCAGATGCGGTTCCTTCCGTCACTGAAAGTATCTGTGAGCCATCTGTAAGACTGACTTGTCCTGCCTGAATTTGAATTGCGCCACCACCTCCTACGCCAGCATCAACTGCAATCGATCCGCTAGTATCCACGCTTCCTCCCTGGGACAAGCGAATTCTACCGAACTTTTGTATCCCTTCGTATCCTAAACGCCATCCCTCGTCTATT
The DNA here is from genome assembly GCF_059504425.1 of Drouetiella sp. Taxonomy (NCBI): domain Bacteria; kingdom Bacillati; phylum Cyanobacteriota; class Cyanophyceae; order Oculatellales; family Oculatellaceae; genus Drouetiella; species Drouetiella sp. The sequence continues at coordinate 77,077 of NZ_JCACIN010000081.1, read as the reverse complement.
GTAGACAGGCTCACCTGACCCGGACTGATGACACTGCCTAGTTCAATTCGTCCGCTAGCTGTAAATAGGTATCCGCCCAGCAGATCGACGTTTCCGCCCACCAAAGCCACAGTGCGATCGGGACGGACTTGCAATCCGCCAGGATACGATTCGCCATCAAATAGAGCAGGATTGCCCTGCGTGTCTCGAATAACTTGGGTCGATCGATTAACGATATTTCCTGGATTTCTGCCAAACTGAAGACCCACTGGAAGACTGATCGTTAGCAGCGCCAATTGTGGTGTAACAGCACTAAACGGTGTGCCGTCAGCAAAGTTGATCCGGTTAGCGGTAGTTGCTAAAAACGATCCGCCAACGTTGAGTGAAGCATTGCGTCCAAACACAATGCCGTTGGGGTTGAGCAGGAAAAGATTGGCAGCGCTGAGGGAGCCATCTGATCTCAAGACTTCAATCGTGCCATCAATTCTAGAAATACGCGATCCGGTCACGCGAGAGAAGATATGGGTAATTGCTGGATCAACGCCCCGGAACGATGCCGTTCTGCCATTGGGCACCGAAAATTCTCGAAAGCTGTGGAATAGATTTGTACCGGCTTCAGTGCCGTCCGTGATTACCAGAGCGTTACCTTGATTTCCAACCTGAGACGGACGCGGAAGCGTAGTATCTCCAACGACTTGAGATAGGGCTAAATTGCTTCCCCAGAGCATCCAAATTAATAAACCAATTGCCCCTCTGGAAATCACACAAGCAGGCTGTATCATAATAGAGTAGTCAAATTAAGCTCTCAATCTTGCAAGCCTTTAAATAGAGCGATCGATTGGCGATTGCCCGTAGATTAAAGCTCAGGTTGCCACAATGAAACTGTTGGTAATCGCTCCAATGTTCGTTTTGCCTTCTACGATTGCAATCAGCTCGTTGCCAGTTTTCGCAAAGATTTGAGTATTGCCGCCACTTACCTGCAATCTATAATTGATTGCAGCCCCTTTAATCTGAATCTTATCGGTACCTGCTGAAAAGTCTTTGATGACTGCATAATCTCCATTGCCGCTCAAGGTGTAAAAAATTTGAGAAGTGTCCCCTAACGCAAATGTGTCTTTACCACCTCGACCCGTTAGTTTATCAACCTGGTGTCTATACCTATCCTCAGCACGCTGTAGGATGCCAGCATCAGTAATGCCAAAGACAGTTCCATCAGAATAACGCGGCAGATCCACGAATCCTACCAATAAATTATTACCATCATTGCCAGTAATCTCATTATTAAGGTAGTTTCCTGTCCCCTTGATGTTGCTGCCACCTGTCAAAACAAGATTATCAATACCCGTTGGGTCTTGTGAGGCATAAGAGTAGTAAGTTACATTCTGAGTTTTTTTACTTAAAGACCAATCTACGGAAGCCTTAACAGTTTCCGTTCCAGTCTCAGGAGAATCATCTACAAAGTCACTGGCGTTGTTAACGATGTAGACATCATTACCGCCGCCCCCCTTCATATAGTCTGAGCTTCTTCGTCCGTCAATGACTTCAGCGCCATCACCACCGTAGAGGAAATCATGTTTATTTCTTCCTGTAAGATTTGGTTCTCCACTGTAGGCAATTTTGGCGATCGACCCATTCTCAAAGACGATTGAGGTGCGAAAAAGCGGCTCATTTACAAACGCATCTAGTTCGATGTCCTTGCGAGTGGATCTAGCGCTAGTAGACAGCGTCACCTCTAAGCCTCGATTGCCAGAGTTTAATCTTTTGACGGTTACACCTGTGAAACCCCCTGCTTCTAATAGCGAGAAATTCCAATAATTCGCATCTGCAAGAAAACTAGGCTCAGGCGTGGGATCATTATCGGGAGCGAACCGAGCCGCCATATAGACTTTAGAGCCATCCGTTGTGTAGGAAGGTCTTGTATAGGTAGGATCGGCGTTGGTAGGATGTTTCCCACGTGGCTTACATGAGGTTTTTGGCGGCATGGTAGGCTCCTTCAAGAACTTGCTGTAGCACTGATTCATTTATCTCATCTATCATCCAAATCCAGAGGAATTACGCCAAGTCTCGGAATTAATTTGCGTAACTTAATAATTTTGCTCTAAATCTTGAATGACTGGACAGTGAAAAGTTATTGATGCCATTTGTATAGTTGCATCCAATGACTGAATCAAGCGGAACTGGGGATGTAGGTCACTCGATTTTATCGGCAAGCAATTGAGGCAGAAGTAGAGTGGGTCTACTTCTAGGAAAAATCATCAGCAGTTGATGCTGCAAGGTAATGCGAACAATCTGTCCGAAGGCAGGGGGGCACTTCATAGCACCCACTATCGCCCAACCAACTAGATAACCCATAGGCAACGGATGAAACAGGTGCTCAATTGTTCATCCGCTTCCTTCGTTGCCTATCTATTGCCCTGTTCTCGCGATCACTGTCTGTCTAAGCAAACCTTGATTTCGCCCCAGCCAACAGCGATCGCGAGAACCCAAACCTTGATTTTGGGAACCCAAATATTAATTTCACTGAAGCAAATGCTGGTTTCGCTTAAGCAAATATTGATTTTGGCAACTCAAACATTAGTTTTGCTTGAGCCAATAGCGATCGCGAGAATGCAAACTTGATTTAGCGATACTCCTGAGACTGAATCTCCCGAATCCGTGACTCCGATCGCTTAAATCGATCGAGCTGTGCCTCAAAAAACTTGCGGTTTGCCAGCAAATGTTCTGGGTTAGGGTCGTCCAAGGGATACAGTAAGGCAGTTCGCAGCGCCTGAATCACCGCAGAGGTAACGCAATACATCGATCGCTGAAAGCTAACCGCCAACTGCACCAGCATGTCATCTTCACCCCGGCAGTGCTGCTGGTAATATTCCACCAGGTAGGGCGGCAAAAAATGCAGCATATCCTGCGCCAGCAGCGTTGGTGGAATTCCGGCAGAGCCAACGGGAAACTTGTCAGCATACAGCACGCCATAGTGAAAGTCTTTTTGCTGGGTGGGCACCTGTCCGGCTTGAGCATTGTAAGACTTAGTGCCCCGGAATGGAGAAGTGCGATAAAACACGGCTTCTACATAGGGTAGCGCTGCCTCGTAAAGCCACATAAAACCCTTCGACTTGGGGATAATCTCGTAACATTCGTCGCCAACGTAAAGATGATGATAAATCGGTCGTCCGGCGATCGCAAAGATACCGTTCACCAAGAAATTCATCGCATCGGGGACGCTAGCAATCTTACCCTCATCGTAGAGATCCGACATCTCAAAAAATACCGGAGCCATTACCTCCCAAAACAGACCTAAATTTGAGTAGTAGGACATTTGCCGTACCTGCTCTAGGAACATTTCAGGAAACATTTTATATAGCCCCAGCATTGCCAGATTACCCTTGAAGTAGGCTTTGATGGCGCGATCGGCGTTTTGACGATACTCCTCGCTGTCTAGGTAAGCATCAAACTGTCCCATGCCCATATCGCGCCCATGCCAGAGCATCGATCGCATACATTCTTCAGCAAACTCCATGTTAATGCGATCGTGCCAGAGATGATGAAACAGTCGGGGCAGCTTTGAATTAGTTTCCCCTTTCGCCATAAATTCCAATAGCTCCGGGTGCGCTGAGGCTCTGCCTCGCCAGATCCGCAGATCGGCAGTCTCTCCGGCATAGTGATTGGGGCGATCGAGATAATCCTGCGAGATGAAATACTTAAAAAACGGCAGCGGATTCAGGAACACGCGCTCGGCAATGTACAGCAGATCGCGCCAGTAGAAATCCATCGGCACAGCATAGGCTTTGTACAACCCAATGATCTGCATCAAGTTCTCCGGCGTATCCGGCAGCATCGCCCCACCTGCCTCCAAGCGACGGATAACGTCGGAAAATTCATGGGTGGAAGGCGGTAACTTAGCGATCGTCGGGTTTTCGAGGGTAGTGGTCATAGGGATAGTCAATGTAGGGTGAGATATTAAGGTGTAGGGGCAGCATTCGGGCAATCATTTTCGATAGAAAGAAGACTTACAGGGAACTTGTGCTCGCATCGTCCGCCTGAACTACGATCGCCCGATCGGGTACTGTAGCAACCAAAGCCGTTGTCGTTGATTCTGTCCACCGCACTAACCACACAGGTTGAATTCCCAAGAACAGAATCAGCGCTCCCAAAATTAGCGCAGGTACTTTGTCAGACCAGTAAACTTTAGGAAAATAGGCGATCGCATTGTCCAACTTGCCAAAACAAGTACGATTCAGCAGAATCACAAAATAAACGGCTGTGAGTCCCGTACCGATAACCGCCAATAGCGTCTGCCAAGGAAACACGGCATAGCTGCCCTGAAACACCAGGAATTCGGCAATGAAACCCGCCAATCCCGGAATTCCGGCGCTTGCCATAGCTCCTAAAATCAGCATTGAAGCTACTGAAGGCAAGCCGCGAATCGGGTTCAGCAAGCCGTTCAAAACATCCAGTTCCCGACTGCCCACTTTAACTTCAATCACCCCCACCAGATGAAACAGCAGCGCCAGAATTAATCCATGCGCCACCATCTGCGACACTGCGCCCACTAATGCCAATGGCGTGAGAGCCGCCACCCCCAGCAACACATAGCCCATATGCCCGATCGAGCTATAGGCAACCATGCGCTTGATGTCCTTTTGAGCGATCGCCGCCATTGCTCCATACAAAATGCTGATGGCTGCCCAGGTGGCTAAATAGGGAGAGGCGATCGTCCAGGCTTGCGGAAACAGACCCAGCCCAAACCGCATAATGCCATAGGTTCCCAACTTCGCCAGTACACCGCCTAGCAAAATTACGACGGGCGTAGAAGCCGCCACATAGGTATCAGGTAGCCAGGTATGAAAGGGCACCAGGGGAATCTTGATGCCAAATCCTATGATCAGCAAACCCAGCAGGACAAGCTGCAAGCCCATCGGCAGCGTTTGCCCTAACACCGACTGATAAGAAAAATCAGCCGCCTTCGTCAGCCAAACCAAACCTAAGAATCCGGCAAGAATCAAAATGCCAGAAGTCGCCGTATAAATCAAAAACTTGGTTGCCGCATAGCTTCTCTTATCGCTGCCCCAGATGGAAATTAGCAGATAGAAAGGAACCAGAACTAGCTCATAAAAGAAGAAAAAGAGCAGCAGATTTTGGGCTAGAAAAGCTCCAGCAACGCCACCGCTAATGAACAGAATCAGCGAATAAAATAAGCGCGGGCGATCGGTGCTACCACTACACAGCAGCGCAATCCAAGTGAGAAAGCTATTGAGCGCCAGCATGACGATCGATAAGCCATCTGCCCCCAGCTCGTAGTTCAATCCCAAGGTTTCGAGCCAGGGCAAATACTCCCGAAACTGAAGCGCCGAATAGGCAATATCAAACTGAGTCAGTAGCCAAATTGTCCACAGCAGAACGCCACCCGATAGCCAGACAGCACCTGCGCGAATCTGCTGTTGGGAATGAGAAGCGGGTAAAAGAGCGACGATCGCCGCACCCAAAATCGGAAGCCAAATGAGAGAACTCAGCATAGAGGTAAGGGAATGAAGGATTAGCTACCTGCAACCAGAGAAACAACTTGAGCAATTTGCAGCTGAGATAAAAATGACCAGCTTACGAGGAATGCAGCAATAAATAACCCAAAAACGATCGTCAGCACATAGGATTGACTCTGACCAGAATTGCCGTACTTCAACGCCTCCCCTCCAAACAGCGAAGAGACACCCACGAAGTTGACTAAGCCATCCACAATATAGCGATCGATCCAGTCCGTTAGTCGAGACACAATATCCACACTGCCAACCACACTAGAGCGATAGAGGGTAGGCGTATAGAAGTCATAAGCCAGGAGGTTTTGCAGTGGCTTCCAGGGAAGCTGCACAGGCTTAGCGACATAGCTGCCAACGTAAACTAAACCACCCAGACTCAGACCGAAAATACTTGACCAAGTGAGCAGCAAAGCCAGATCTTTGTTGAGGGTTGCCCAAGCAGGTAGCAAATTGAGGCTCTGCAAAATCATCGGCACATGCAGCGAGAATCCGGCAAGGATCGTCATCGGCAAGGTTACTGACCAAATGTTTTCAGGCGATCGTACCGCCATCGCGTGAGGTTTCCCTGCAAACATCCGTCCGAAGGTGCGGGTCAAGCTAAAAGCCGCCAAGCTATTGATCACCAGCAGCAATCCCACCAGCCAAGGGTGCGTTTCCCACAGCTCATTCGCTAGCTTTAGCATTGCCCAAAAGGTGCCAAAGGGCGGTAGCGCGATTAATCCGATCGCTCCCGCAATAAACGACAGCCCGGTGATCGGTCGCCGTGACCACAGCCCGCCTAACTGCGTCAAATCTTGGGTGACTGTATTCAGCACGATCGATCCGGTGCTAGCCACCAGCGCCGCCATCGCAATCCCGTGGGTCAAGACCAGCAGCAGCGCTGCCTCGGTTTGGTGGCTGCCCACTGCAATGAACACCACACCCATGTAGGCACTCACCAGATAGGAGAGCGATCGTTTCACATCAATTTGGGCGATGGCGATTAGCGTGCCGCCGACCGCCGTAACGGCTCCAATGGCGATCGTTGTGTTCATCACCGCAGGCGACAGCGACAGCACAGGCTCCAGCTTCACCAGCACCCAGGCCCCCGTCGCCACCACTACTGAATTCCGCAGAATCGTGCTGGGCAAAGGACCTTCCATCGCTTCATCTAGCCACAGATGCAGCGGAAACTGAGCGCACTTGCCCATCGGTCCTGCCAGCAAACCCAGCCCCACCAACGCCGCAAGCTTGGGATCAATATTTGCCGTTTCTGCCCAAATTGCCATCTGGTTATAATCCCAGGTGCCCGTCAGCGGATAGATCGCCAGCACCCCCATTAGCAGAAACAAGTCGCCCACCCGCTTGGTGAGAAAAGCATCACGCGCACCTGTCACCACTAAGGACTGGTTAAACCACATGCCAATCAGCATATAGGTTCCCAGCGTCAGGATTTCCAGGATCATATAGCTAATAAACAGCGAATTGGACAGGACAAGGGCACACATCCCCGCTTCAAATAGCGCCAACATAGCAAAGAACCGCGCCCAGGCCCAATCCATTTCTAGATAGCCGATCGCATAAATTTGCGCCAAAAAATTCAGCCCGTTGACTAGAACCGTTGCGCCGATCGTCAGCGCCGAAATTTCTACCGGAATACTCAAATCTAGCCCAGCCACCTGAAGCCAGGATACCGAAAGGTACTGTGGCGGCTGATGCAGTGCAAGAAACAACGCCAACACCCCATGCAGCAGCGCCAAAAAAGTAGTAATGGCATTGATATAGCCTGCGGGACGGGGGCCTGTGCGCCGCGTGATTGCCGGAAACCAGGCGATCGACAGCACCATGCCCACCAGCGGATAGCAGGGGATGAACCATGCAGTTTGAACCAAAAACTGGAGCATTGATGACATCCTTGTGTCTCTAAAAGTGCAGATAAAACTGTGCTTTGAGAAATAGACTCAGCTATCAAAAAGAATAGACTTTCATCTATGTATTTAACTTTAATCATTGAAATTAGTCTTTATCGTACATCAACGATCGCCCAAAGGGAATCCAGCTGCCATCAACAGATTTTTCAAGAGATATAAGCAAAACTAATGTTCGCTGATACCGCTTTAAAATCTAAACGGGGCAGATATTTTTTGTGAGTCACACTCCGCGTGACTCGCAAAAAATATCTGCCTTACAACCAGTTTAAATGGGTATAAGGGTAGCAGCTTTCAATAAACAATAAATTCTTTAACAGATGTAGCGAACGATCCGAATACCATCCCAAGCAGGAATTTTATCTGTGCGCTGTGGGTCACGTTTCTGGTCGTACCATAGGTCACGCGATTTAATACCGTGAGTCACAACGCGATCGCCATCCCAGCACCAGCAGCTAATTGAGACTGCGCCAGAATGCTGCTGAACCTCATCAAGAGTAGGCAATCGAAAGCGAAATTCTCCCATAAAGACGGCAGCTTCGCCCTCTAGATAAGTCTCGCCCAAAGTGCTGCTATGTTGAGTTAGCCACTCACAAAACGCCTTGGCATCGCTGGCTCGGACACCAACGATCGCCTGATTTGCCGTTCCGGGCGGGAAGCGATCGCCTGTCCAATACTGCGGCTGATAGTTCTCACCAGAGAGCCGCTTTTCGTCTACAAAAAGCTGATACTCCGCACAGCTCACATAGCCCATGTCAATTTCGGTGCGATCGTCAATGCGGAGCAACTTATGGAGGCGGCGCTGGAGCTTTACCTCTGCGGCTAGTTTAAAAATGGCTGGATCGATCGCCTCCAACCCTTGCTCTAGTCTCTCTTCCAGCTCTTTACGGACTTTGCCATCCTCAACGCTCAGGCTCTCCTCTAGGCAGTCATAAGCCAGAGTTAGAGTCTCCACTGTGCCCTTTTGCAGCGCTGTCCAGATCAGATAACTAGCATCGCTTTGGGCAGCATAAAGGCGAGTCGTTTCCTCCCACCAGGGATTGTCAATATGTCGAGCCAGCAGCAGTTCTTGTTGGCTTTCCTTTATCTGAGCTGAAGCCAGATACTCCTGAAAGCTTTTGTGGGCAAAGGCATATTTGCCTGACTCTTTTTCCAACAGCAGACCGCTGATATTTTCGACCTGCCTCAGAAACTCCTCTGGTGAAACGCGGTCTCCCGCCACCGCCACCAGCTTTTTTTGAATCAGTAAACTTCCTTGCAGCAAGGTAAAGTCACTCGACTCTTTCCGCATTCGATTCAGCGCCAAGACTTGCAGCACCGATCGCTTCTGAAGAGCAGTAAGTTTGTCGGGCAACCCCTTAGCCTCTTGTCGCCGTCCCAGTAACACATCACAAATTTCGGCATATAGCTCTACTCTGCGTCCAGGCAGCGCTCCCCGATAGCAGTGAACGGTCGCAATCATGGTGAGCAGCAGCGGGTTCAGCGCCATAGCTGCGATCGCCGGACTGTACTGAATCCGCTTAATCAGATCACGCGACTGCTGCTCGGCGTGATGGCGCACTCCCCGATCATCTCTGCCCAACCCCCGCATGATCTCATTTTGCAAATACCAGTTTTGGATAAACTGCTGCATTTGCTTCAAATCAAACGGCAGGATCTCCAGCAACATACCGACCTGCATCAGTGGAGCCGATCGATAGCCAAAGGGACGCGACGTGAGAATAAACGGCGTAGTCGGGTAGCGCTGAATCTGGCGATCGCACCACTGGCTCACCTGCTGCCGTCTGTGCGGATCGGCAACCTCGTCTAGTCCGTCCAGCATCACCAGACACCTGCCCTGCTTCAGTCGCGTCTCAAACCAGTGGGGCGATCGCCTCAGCTCTTGGAGGCTTTCCTGTTGATCCATTAAGGCTGCCAGCGTTGGCGGTGAATCGGTAGCGATCGCCTCCTGCACGTCCCGCAAATACAGCAGTATCGGGATCAGTCGAGGGACTCGCTGATGTGTAGGCTGGCGAGAATTTTGGGCATAGCTGAGCGCCAAATGTTCTAGCAGCGTGCTTTTGCCCGAACCCGGAGGCCCCAAGATCACCATGCGTCGAAAGCTAGGTTGCTGTGGCAAGACCGCCAAAAAATCCCAGATGCCCAGCTTGTTATTTTCTCTAGCCTGAATGAGCGTCTGGATGAGGTCAGAAGGGACGCGATCGGCACTCTCAGGAGCCACCCGCAATGGCACAAACACCTTCTGCAAGTCCAGGGAAAAAGAGCCTTTAGTTTTTAATCCCTGAACGCGGAAATCTCGCAGTCGATAGATTAGCGTCTGGTAATACTTGCCCTGAAATTGTCCGGTGACGCTCCACCACAGCAATAGAGCAAACTGCTCAACCTGGCTGACACTCCACTCTGCCAAAGCATCCAGACGCGGATCAAGCTTGGTGAAAAACTTGAGCAGAAAGGTGAGAATAGCGGTGCCGAGCAGGGAGACGATCGCCCCACCCCAGTTTCCCTGCAAGCCAAAATGCACGGTCAAGCCCACCCCTGCTCCGGGCAACCCCCAACTCAGCAGAGTGTCCTGAACCAGCTTTTTAATTTGTTCAATAAATGAAGTCTGCGGATTGGGGGAAGGTTGCGTCATTGATTCGGAGCACCCACAAGGGCTTTTTCTTCTTTCACCCGGTAGCCTTTGCCAACAGGACGAATTAATCGTATGGCGCTATGCGCATAGCTCCAATGAGTTATTTTTTGAGAGCTGCGCGGAGCACAGCTCTCAAAAAATAACTCGTCCTGACTCAATGACGTAATGCTATGGGTGGAGCTTCCCTGATAGGAACACGGAGTTACTGCCTCAAAGACCGGAGCGTATCCCCTCCAATTCCGTGTTTCCAGCAATAGTATTCTCCTAAAACAGATGGTTTCATAGAAACATCAGGAAACCAACTGAAATAAGGAAAGCAGTTATGACACTCTATTTTGCAGGCGCAACGGTAGTCTTCGGCATCTTACTCAACGCTTTCCTGAAAGACGCGACCACTCCTAAGGATCACGTCGCTTCCTGGATAGTTTTGACAGTCGCAACGGTTTTCTGGCCGATCGCTCTACCTTCTATGATCCGCAAGAGACTTCAACGTACCGAAGTTTTAAATCTGGACTACCTCAATTAAGACTCTAAAAGTTAAGGTTCTAAAAACAGAAAGAGGGATGCAACGCTGCATCCCTCTTTCTGTTTGTTTCCGAGAGAAATTAAACCTGTGAACTAACCTGAGACTTGGGCTGCCAACGCTTAAATTGAGTGACTGCCACAGCCGTTACCAGCGTACCAACCGCGATCGCTACCACATACAAACCGCCTTGGCTCACAGCATTGGGAATCGCCAGCACAAAGATGCCACCATGGGGTGCCCGGAGACTACAGCCAAACAGCATCGACAGTCCACCTGTGATAGCAGAACCCAAGATACAGGCCGGGAGAACTCTCACCGGATCTTTTGCCGCAAAGGGAATTACACCTTCTGTGATGAAGGAAATGCCCAGCACCGCTGCCACTCGACCTGCCTGAAGCTCATCTTGGTTAAACTGTCGCTTTGCAATTAGGGTCGCCAATGCCAATCCCAGCGGCGGAGTCATTCCGGCTGCCATCACTGCCGCCATCGGCTGATCCACGTTGCTAGCCAGCAGCCCCACTGCAAAGGTGTATGCCGCCTTGTTCACCGGGCCTCCCATATCGATCGCCATCATTCCCCCCAGCACCAAGCCCAGCAGCACCGCATTAGTTTGCCCCATGTTCTGCAAGAAAGCCGTCAGACCATCCATCACGGCTTTGATGGGCGTGCCGAAGACATAAAACAGCAGCAGTCCTACCGCCAGAGTTGAGAGTAGAGGAATAATTAGCACCGGTTTCAGCCCCTCAAAGTTGGCAGGCAGATTCAGTTTTTCTCGCACAAACAAGGCAATATATCCGGCAAGGTAGCCTGAGAGAATGCCGCCCAAAAATCCCATGCCTAGGTTTGCCGCCAGCATCCCGCCAATCAGACCAGGAGCCAAGCCGGGGCGATCGGCAATGGAAAACGCAATAAATCCCGACAGGACGGGCACAATTAGCGCGAAGGCCGACTTACCCCCAATTTGTAGCAGCGCATCGCCAAGGCTTCCCGGCTCTGGTTTTAAGCCAAAGACAAAAGACAGAGCAATAATTAAGCCTCCTGCCACGATCACGGGCAGCATGTAGGAAACCCCAGTCAGCAAATGCTTGTAGGGACCCGATCGCCTAGCCGACTGCTCAGCCTTAGCCCGTTGAACTGACTGTAAATAGTCACCCTCTGTAGTGCCAGACAGACTAGAAGCTTCAGCAGGGAGAGCCAGAGCCGCTTCAATCACCGATCGTCCGGATTTTAACGCCTGCTTGGTGGAAGTCTCATAGACTCTTTTTCCGGCAAAGCGAGAGAGATCGACGTGAGTATCTGCCGCAATCACCACAGCATCTGCTTGGGCAATTTCTTCAGGAGTGAGCGAATTTTTTGCACCGACAGAACCCTGAGTTTCCACCCGAATATCATGCCCCATTTCGACGGCAGCCTTGCGCAGGGCTTCGGCCGCCATGAAGGTATGGGCAATACCTGTAGGACAGGCCGTAATGCCCACGAGCCGAGCGCGCTCGACCGCTGGGGGCGTGGCAACAACGGAGGGAACGGTTGCGGGAATCGCCCCTCTGTCTCCTTCCACTGCATAGGATTTCACGTTGGATGTAACATAAGTATCCCTACCCCTCTGCTGCCCCTGTTGAACCGCCTCTTCAATCACCGTCCGAGTTTCTCGAATTGCGCGACTCGTAGAGGTTGCATAAATGGGTTTGTTGATGAATCGCGAAGCATCCACATGGATATCTGCAGCTGTAATCACAATATCGGCAGCAGCGATCGCTGCATCAGTCAGTGGCGAGTTCACACCATTGGCACCTTGTGTTTCCACCTGGATGTCATAGCCCATCATCTCAGCCGTTTTTTTAAGCGCTTCAGCTGCCATGAAGGTATGGGCAATGCCTGTAGGGCAAGCTGTCACCGCCACAATTTTTTGAATGGATTTCATAATATCTAATTGTTAACTAAAAGCCTTTCGTAAAGTTGTCAAACTAGAACCAAACCTTTTCTACCAAAATTTTCTACAGCGTTTCCACCCTCACCTCCTGCATCAAGGACTCGATCGCCTCTTGAGGGGGCAGTCTAGGTCCCACCTGGCTGAGTGCGCCCATGGAAAAAGCAGTTGCAAGTCGCGCACAGTCAGAGAGAGAAAATCCTCGCAATTTACCCATGATCAAGCCAGACACCATGGCATCTCCCGCTCCCACCGTGCTAACCACCTCAATTTTGGGAGGGCGAGCAACGACGATCGCATTGGCTTCGGCAAAAATAGCTCCCTGGGCACCCATAGAAACCACGACGCATTCAATCCCTTTGCTCAGAAGGTCTTGAGCCGTTTGGACGATCGCTGCCTCAGTCTCTAAACGCTGACCGCACAACTCCTGCAATTCTTCCACGTTGGGCTTGATAGCATAGGGCGCAAAGGGAATTGCCTGACGAAAACTCTCGCCGCTGGCATCCAAAACCACGGTTTTGCCCTGAGCTTTGAGCCGAGCGACTAACTCGCCATAGATGGCAGGGGACAGCCCGTGGGGAAGGCTCCCAGCAAGGACAAACCAGTCGTGGGCGATCGCCAAATCATCAATTACCCGGTGCAGGGTTGCCAGATCGGCAGCGATCGGCGGCTGACCCGGAAAATTAATATCCGTAACTTGGTTGAGCAGAGTATCGGTAATTTTGATGTTGACGCGAGTTTTACCAGCCACAGGGACAAACCGATTTTGGATGCCTTGTTGCGCAAAAAAGGTTTGAAATAGCTCGGCGTTGTCTTTTCCCAAAAAACCAGAGACTGAAACAGAACAGCCAAAGTCCGCCAAAAACGAGGCGACATTAACGCCCTTGCCGCCCGGATCAGACTGTTCCCACTCGACTCGGTTCACCTCTCCGGCTCGAAAGTTAGGAATAGAAACCGTTTGATCAACGGCTGGGTTTAGGGTAATGGTAGCAATGCTGGGCTTCATGGCGGTTGTGGCAAGGCTTCAGGGTAGGTATGGCAGGCTGGACGATCGCCGAACCGATCGCGGCAATCGACTACTGGCTCAAAAGTTACAGGCTCGTTACAGGCTCGTTGCAGGTCAAAAATCACAGGGCGCGAACTTCCTGAGCCGTGCGACACTTCAAGGCGCGGGTGGCCAATTCCTGCGTTTGCGACCAAGAGAGCGTCCGCAGCTTAGCTTTAACTGCCGCAACGCTAGGAATGCTGACGCTGAGTTCTTTGACTCCTAGCCCCGCCAAAATTGCGGCTCCCTTTGGATCTCCGGCAATGCCGCCACAGACTCCGACCCACTTCCCTGCGGTATCGGCAGCTTGTACCGTCTGATGAATCATCCGCAGCACAGCCGGATGTAAGCCATCAGCCTGTTTGGCCAGAGTAGGATGTCCCCGATCCATTGCTAAGACATACTGGGTCAGATCATTGGTGCCGATCGAAAAGAAATCGACTTCCTTGGCAAACTCGTTCGCCATCACGACCGCAGAAGGCACCTCAACCATCATGCCAATCTGGACAGGTTCAGCGCCTATTTCCAGCCGCACTTCTTCAGCAATTTGGCGAGCCGTCCACAGGTCTTCTAGAGTAGAAATCATGGGAAACATGATCGCGATCGTCCCCAATTGGGAGGCGCGAAAGATGGCTCGCAGCTGCGGTCTAAAGAGGTCGGGACGCTGTAGACAAAGACGAATGCCCCGCACGCCTAGAAAGGGATTTTCTTCGGCTGGTAGGTTGAGGTAGGGCACTGCCTTGTCACCGCCGATATCAAGCGTGCGAATAATCAGCGGCAGCCCGTTGAGGGCGCGCGTCATCTGTCGGTATGCCGCAAACTGCTCTTCTTCTGACGGCGGCTCGACTCGGTTAAGGAACAAAAACTCTGTGCGGAGCAGCCCCACGCCCTCGGCTCCGGCATTTACCGCCTGTTCTGCTTCTGCTGGCGCACCGATATTTGCCACCACCTCCACCCGGTGTCCATCCGTCATTAAAGCAGGCTGATAGCAAGAGAGCTGTTCGGCAGCCCGGATTTCCTGCAAATTTTGCTGAGCGATCGCTGCCTTATCCAAATCCGCCTGGTCGGGCTGCGGATATAGCGCACCGCTTTCCCCATCCAGAATGCAGGGAATGCCGTCTGCCAGGTTTAGCACTGTCTCTCCAGCCCCCACGATCGCCGGAATGCCTAGCGATCGGGCGATGATGGCGCTATGGGAAGTGGGGCCGCCATAGGCAGTACAGAAGCCAAGGGTAAGACTAGGATTGAGTCCTGCTGTATCAGAAGGAGTCAGATCTTCAGCAATCAAAATAGCGGGGCGATCGGGCAAGCTCGGCTCATCCTCCACCTTGTCTGCCAACAGCCGCAGCACCCGTCGCCCTACATCCCGCAGATCGGTTGCTCGTCCCGCGATCAAGGCATCGGAGAGCTTTTCTAACGAGTGCGCCCGCTGCTCAAAAGCCTGTTGCCATGCCCAAGCCGCGCTGCGATTGGGCTGGAGATCGGCGATCGTGGCTGCCATTAAATCCGGATCATCTAGAAATTCTTGATGCGCTAGAAAGATGGCGGCTTTCCCAGCGCTCGATCGCTCCTTCACATCGTTATAAAGCTCTTGGAGCTGTGCTTTTGCCATCTCGATCGCCTGATGCAGCTTCAGCTCTTCTGCCACCGGATCTTTTGCCGTCGCATCGAAGGAGATCTTGCCGCGCTTGAGCTGAAACAGAGTGCCGATCGCCAGTCCGGGAGATGCCGAAATTCCAAAAATGGCGGGAGAATCGAAGCGAAGGGAATGCTCCGAAGGAATGGATATCTTCTCTTCAGGCTCATCGTCCAGCCCCGCTACAATCGCCTTTTGCAAAGCCTCTAGTGCCGCATCCGCATCAGCACCCTGAGCCATTAAGAGAACCGATCGGCCCCCTTCTACCCCCAGCTTTAGCAGGGACAGCAGGCTTTTGGCATTGGCTGTCTGGTTGCCGTAGCGCACTTGAATCTCTGACTCAAATTGCTTCGCCAGACTGGCTAGCACCGTTGCCGGACGGGCATGTAGCCCTGCTTTACCTGCGATCTTCACCTCTACACCTTGGGTGAAATCTAGCCCCGTTTTTTCCTGCTTGCTGTCTTCACCAAACTTGTTTTCTTCACCAGAGCTAGCGGCTCCCTGCGTTAGGCGCTGGATAATGTCTTGGGGATTGGTGGTTTTAGAGAGAAAAGCGATCGTGGCTTCATCATCCAAAATGTGGGTGAGATTAGCCAAGACTTCCAGGTGCTCATCGGATTTGGCGGCAATACCCACTACCAGATGAACCACTTCTCCGGTGTTCCATTCCACGCCTTCAGGAATCTGCACCACGGCAATTCCAGTCTGCACAATCAAGTCTCGGTCTTTGGGCAATCCGTGAGGAATCGCAATACCGTTACCTAAATAGGTATTGGCGACTTTTTCACGAGCCATCATGCTATCGACATATCGCGATCGCATATTGCCGTTTTTCACCAGCAATGCCCCGACCTGTCGAATCGCCTCAGCTTTATTGGCGATCGCTGCCTGAAGCAAAACATTATTTGTATTTAAATCGAGCATATTATCTTTAAGCTGGCGACTTGAAGAGGATGTTAAACGCCAGTTTCATTCAGATGAAAATGCTACCACGGATACAATCTTGTCTTGGTCACTCTAACGAGAGAGTTACACTCTGTATACCAAAACTGTTACATATCGAAAAACTTGAGTTCTCGTGTGAACTACTCTAAAGTGCATCGAATTGTTAACTTTGGTATCAACGCTTCAATCGTCGCTGCGTCACCTGTGAACTCTAATCCTCCGAGAATAGACATAGATTGCGGTGGTGAGAATATAAACTGTCGAGCATTATCAAAAGTCACGAGAATACTGTGGTCATAGCGAACGTGATCTTCAATGCCTCTTTTCTGATATTCCAAGACTTCAATCTTTACAACCTCGGCAAGGTGAGTGGAAGTTGCATATGCCCCACCGACATGTACAGAACTGCAAGAAGGCATACCTCTACGATAGACGAGCTGACCCTTTCCGTCTTTTCCAAGCAGCTCTTCAATCATCGGCACATTTTTAGGATGATCTGCAAGCGACACATGCATAACGTGGTAGTCGATGGCTTCTTTCTTAGTGTCGCCCCAATCGCTCTCTACTACGCAAAAACCTGAACTGAGTGCAATTGAGAAATCACGAGCACGAGTAGAATGCTCAGAAACATGTATGGTCGGCGTGAACATATGTAGAGCATGACGACCGAGAACTGCACGTAAACAGTCTAATTTGGGATCTGACAGGAGAAAGGTATGCTCCATAGGACTACCTCAATATTCGGCTAGAGCGGTTGACATTTCCCAGCGCGAATTAGCCCAACCCGACGAGCGATCGCCTCTGCCTGAGACTCGAAAGGGCCCCAGCGATCGGCTCTCGGCTGCCCTTCAGCATTACCGTCCGGTGCGCTGGCATCATCGGACATTCCTGCGTTTGGTATAATCTCATCTTGCATAACTTCACAGTGACCGTCAGGTTGCTTAACGACGTACCAGGTTGCTGATGTCATCATCATTGCTCCATGTCGAGTGAATTCACTTGCCTCTCTACTTTACTCTTTCGCCCAGGCTTCTCTATGAGTTCTGAACAGCAAAACGCTGGCAATCCCGAAAAGCAAATCTTGAAGCCCCAAGGCGAATCTTCTGATACTAGCTCCGCTTACCTGGATCTAGGTAAACCAGATCTCAGCAAACCAAATTCCAGTAAACCCAATGCCAGCAAACCCGATCTAGACAAGCCGAGCTTTCGTCTCCAGAAATCTCAGAAGGAAAACCTGCAAATTGTGGCGATCGCCCTCGCCCTTGCCGTTATCATTCGCCTGTTCATTGCCGAACCGCGCTTCATTCCTTCCGATTCGATGGTGCCGACTTTACTGATTGGCGATCGCCTGGTCATCGAAAAAATCAGCTATCGCTTTCATCCGCCTACTTTGGGAGATATCGTGGTCTTTGAGCCGCCGCAACAGCTCCAGATCTATGGCTATGCGCCCGATAAAGCCTTTATCAAACGAGTAATTGGTACTCCGGGCGATATTGTGCAGGTAAAGCAGGGCGAGGTCTATCTCAATAGCCAGCCCCTCACCGAACCCTACACAGCTGAGCCACCCGACTACGAAATGGAGCCAGTGCAGGTGCCGCCCAACCAGCTCTTCGTCATGGGCGACAACCGCAACAACAGCAATGACTCCCACGTGTGGGGATTTTTGCCTCAAGAGAACGTGATTGGCCGCGCCGTGTTTCGATTCTTTCCAATCGATCGAATCGGACGGGTGAAATTTGCACCCGATCAACCTGAATCACCCTACCCCTCCGAATCTCAGCCCATCTCTTAAAACCTCAAATAGTGCATTAAATCAGCCGTTAGCTGACCGGGCAGCGCCAGCCGCCGTTGGAGATCGGCAAGGCTGCGATAGGCTCCATAGGCCTGACGATTTTGGACGATCGCCCGTGCCAAAAATAGATCTATTGCCGGAATCTGGATTAATAGCTCTGCTGAGGCGAGATTAGGACTAATGGGCTGTGCTTCAACAGGGCTTTCCGAGTCGTAGTAGCAAAACTGGAGGACGGGCGACAGGGGCAGCAGCCTCGCAACAGGCAAACTCAGCGCGGCAGCAATATCCTCGATCGCATGAAACTGCACCCCCGACTGGCTGAGAGCCGCCAGCGATCGCGCCTGATGAATCGACAGTCCGGGCAACCTTAGCCAATCATCTACGCAGGCTCTATTCACATCTATGAGTACGCCCAACTCAGCTGCCAAACGCACCTCAGCCAACGATTGCAGCCGATAGTAAGGGTCATTCAAAATTTGCGATCGCACACTTCCCTTCATGCCTTAACCTTTTATCTCTTACCCTTTCATGCCTTAACCCATGCGATCAAGCAACTGTCGCCGTTTTTGCTCAAACTCATATTCTGAAACCAGCCCTTCCTGCCGGAGCTGCTCCAACTGCCGCAGCGCATCTGCAACAGCGATCGTCTGGATGGGTGCCGTTTCCTGAGCACCAGATGGCGAGTGAGCAAAGGCATCATCCTGAAACAGATAGTAAATTGCCTCGATCGCGCTGGCAATCCTAGGAACTTGCGTTGCAGACAATAACAAATACAAGATGCCCCACTTAGGTTGCCCCATATAAAACTTATGGAATCCTGAAACGGGCGATATTGTTCCCACCAAAGCTAGGAGGACAGCGATTCTTCGGTCTTTCGGCTTGCTTAACATGCAGTCTAATAAAGAATGACCTTCCCTCATGATATAGCTGTCGTCAGTTTGCTTAGGACATTTAGGGTGGGGCGCGAAGCGCCCCACCCTAAATGTCTCCGTCCTAACAGTCTTGGCGGTTGCCATATCGAGCAAAATCTTAAGTTAGGCTATGATTAATTTGCATCTAACTAATCTACATTCAGTCAATCTAAATCTACCGACGTACTAGAAAGTACGATAAAGCCTTCAGGGTCAAGGCTCAAGATTACATAGGTTGAATGGTCAGCTTTTACAGAGTTAGAGTCTGGAGAGCCAGAGGCAACTGTCTAAAGATTGCTCAGCAGTTTCTATTGGGCCGCTTGGAACTTAGCACCGAAGCGGTGAATCTGGTGAATCTATTGGGGTTTATCGCTCTATTGGGTTAGTCTAAATTATCTCAGCGATCGCCAGGAAACTGACTGGCTCTTGCTGTGCTTTCTGCTACTAAAAAATGAATCTACGGAGTAGTCGAGAAACGTACATAGAAAGTAGGGAAGTGTTGTGATCTACTAACGCTGACTCTACTAAAGCTCTTAACTGAGAAGGCTGCGCCTATTTTAACTCAACCTAGTGATTCCCTAAGTTCTGACCAAGCACTGGCTAAATATACGGCTAAATATACGGAGTCGATATTCAGCCAATACATTGTTTTGATACGTTGTTAACATACATCGTCTGCATACTGCTGTTGAACGTGAGAGCGACATTTAATGTCACAGACTTCCTTTTCTGCGGATTGGCCAAACCAGTTTTCTGATCCCTACGCCATTTTGGGCTTAGCCGTTGCTGCTGACGATCGCCGTGTCTTAAAGCGATATCGTGCTGTCGCCAAGCTGCTGCACCCTGATGGTTTTGTAGGCGCAGATGCCGCAACCACAGAACTGGCAACCCAGCTGTTGACGCGAGTCGTGAACCCAGCCTACCAGCGGCTGAAGCAGGAGAAGGAACGCGCTGATACTTTAGCAACTCTGCGCTTTCGGGTGCGGCGGTTTAATCGCGATGAGCCGCTGTTGGCTCAGTCTGTGCCAGCTCGTCAACTGCTCCAGAAACCTCCCCAAGAGCTTGAGGTGTTTTATGAGCAGGCAGTAGATGCTTTAGCCACATCTCAGTTTCAGCCTCTAGGTCAGTTTGAGTCAATTACCCAACAGCTCAGCGAGCTGAATTTGGTTTACCTTTACCTAAAAATGGGTGAACCGATGATTCGGGAGAAGCGATCGGGCATTGTTGCGGCAAGTCAGGTGAAGCCGATTCCACCTGTCGAAACAGCGCAGATAGTCAGCACTTACGGTCGTCGGCACTACCAGCGAGCCATTATCTATGCCAAAAACGCGAACTGGCCCCAGGCGATCGCTGAGCTACGGGATGCCATTCGGCTAGAGCCAGACAAGGCAGAATATCATTCTCTAATCGCCAAAGCCTACTTGATGCAAAACCTCATGGGCATGGCGAAAGTTCATTTCCGGCAGGCGCTAAAATTTAACCCTAAAGATCCACTGGCGCTGGATTATGTGACTCGGCTTAAACTGGTGCTAGATAAACCCGATCGCGTCACCAATAGCTCTACGCCCGTTAAATCCACGGGAAATGGGCTGTTTGGTTTATTTAGCCGGAAGCCTTAGGCGGTTTGAGATTAGTTTAAAATCAGGCATCACCTGAATACGAGCTTTCCCCATGGCTGCTACATCCTGGAATCGCCATCATATTATTTCCCTTGCAGACTTTCAGCCTTTTGAATACGATGCGGTTCTGCAAACGGCGGCAAGCTTTCAAGAGGTGCTGTCTCGCCGCACTAAAAAAGTGCCTGCGCTACAAGGGCAAGTCATTGCCAATCTATTTTTTGAATCCTCCACCCGCACTCGCAGCAGCTTTGAGCTGGCAGCCAAACGGCTCTCTGCCGATACGCTCAACTTCGCCCCCGGCACCTCCTCCATAACCAAGGGTGAGACGATTCTAGATACGGCAAAAACCTACCTGGCAATGGGCACCGACATCATGGTAATCCGCCATCGAGAAGCCGGAGTGCCACTAGCGATCGCCAACGAAATGGATCGGCTGCAAACCCGCGTCGGCGTGTTCAATGCCGGAGACGGACAGCATGAGCATCCTTCGCAAGCCTTGCTGGATCTGTTTACAATCTGTACTCTATTCGACCCAGAGAAGCCGAGGCTGTCATTGCTGCAAGGCAAAAAAATTGCGATCGTCGGGGATATTCTCCATTCTCGCGTGGCGCGTTCTAATATCTGGAGCCTCACCGCCAGCGGAGCCGAGGTGCATCTGGTGGGGCCGCCTACCCTCTTGCCCAAGGCGTTTGCGGATTTTGTCAAAGGAAGTGACGAGCTGCCCCGCAAGCTGTTTGTGCACTGGAGCTTAGAGCCTGCCCTGGAAAACGCCGATTTCGTCATGGCGCTGAGAATTCAGAAAGAGCGGATGACCAGCCATTTGCTGCCGAGCTTGCGGGAATATCACTGGCGCTATGGCATTACGGGCGATCGCCTTCAGCACTGCCAGCCCGATGTCAAAGTGCTGCATCCGGGACCAGTCAATCGCGGCGTGGAGATCAGCTCTGAGTTAATGGACGACCCAAAGTTCAGCCTGATCTCGCAGCAGGTGACGAGCGGCGTTGCCGTGCGGATGGCGTTGCTGTACTTGATGAGCAGCGGCAAAGCTTGAAACAGGCAGGTCTGTAGTGCCCAAAACTGATTAAACTGAGATATTGAACCTCCTGTCTGAGTTTGAACTTTGCTCAGCCTGATTCTACAAAGGGAACCGGAACTATGCGGCTGTCTCAAATGCTGTTTGTCACCTTGCGCGAAGATCCAGCAGAGGCAGAAATTCCTAGCCACAAGCTGCTGCTGCGAGCCGGATACATCCGTCGGGTGGGCAGCGGACTCTATGCCTATCTGCCGTTGATGTGGCGGGTGCTGCAAAAGATTTCTCAGATTGTGCGGGAAGAGATGAATGCTACAGGCGCACAGGAATGTCTGCTCACCCAGCTCCAGCCCTCAGAACTCTGGAAAGAGTCTGGTCGCTGGGACACCTACACCAAGGCAGAGGGCATTATGTTTGCCCTGACCGATCGCCAAAACCGTGAGGTGGGGCTGGGGCCGACCCATGAAGAGGTGATTACGGCGATCGCCCGCGACATGATCCGCTCCTACAGACAGCTACCGCAAAATCTCTACCAGATTCAGACCAAGTTCCGAGACGAAATTCGTCCCCGGTTTGGGCTGATGCGTGGGCGTGAGTTCATCATGAAGGATGCCTACTCCTTCCATACCGATGAAACCAGCCTGAAGCAGACCTATCAGGAAATGCATGATGCCTATACGCGCATTCTGAAACGCTGTGGCTTAGCGTTTAGAGCCGTGGATGCTGACTCTGGAGCGATCGGGGGTTCTGGCTCCCAGGAGTTTATGGTGCTGGCGGCAGCGGGTGAAGATGAGGTGCTGTACACCGAAGACGGCAAGTACGCGGCTAACGTCGAGAAGGCAACTTCGCTGCCGCTAGATGCCGAGCCTTCGACCTTTACGCAGTATGAAAAGCTAGAGACACCGGGCACCGCGACGATCGCCACCCTCTGCGATTTTCTCAAGTGTTCTGCCACGCAAATTGTTAAGAACGTGCTGTATCAAGCGGTCTACGACAATGGCACAACGGTGCTGGTGCTAGTCAACATCCGAGGCGATCAGGATGTCAACGAGGTAAAGCTGCAAAATGAGCTGATGCGGCAAGCCGGACAGTACGGCGGCAAAGCGCTTTTATCACTGACGGTTCCCGATGCGGAAGCCCAGCAAAAATGGGCGACCCAGCCTTTGCCCCTGGGCTACATTTCTCCCGGTCTAGCAGATACCTACATCCAGTCGAGCAAGAGCCTTGCGCCTAAGTTCTTGCGGCTTGCCGATCCGACGGTTACGAACTTGCAGAACTTTGTCACAGGCTCCGATGGGTCAGGCTATCACGTCGTGGGAGCCAACTGGGGCAAAGAGTTCGAGCTGCCCCCCGTCGTTGACCTGCGGAAAGCAACGGCAGGCGATCGCGCCCTTCACGACCCCAGCCAAACCCTAAAAACCGCGCGCGGCATAGAAATTGGGCATATTTTCCAGCTCGGCACCAAGTATTCCGAAGCCATGAATGCCACCTTCACCAACGAACAGGGCGAAGAGTTGCCTTTGGTCATGGGCTGCTACGGCATCGGCGTATCGCGGCTGGCGCAGGCGGCAGTCGAGCAATCCTACGACAAAGACGGCATCATCTTTCCGGTGGCAATCGCCCCCTATCAGGCGATCGTCGTCATCCCCGACATCAGCAAAGCTGACCAGGTGGAAGCCGCCGAAAAACTCTATGCTGAGCTGAACCAAGCCGGGATCGAAACCCTCTTGGACGATCGCAGCGAACGAGCCGGAGTTAAGTTCAAAGATGCGGAGCTAGTGGGCATTCCCTTTCGGATTGTCACAGGGCGATCGCTCCAGCAGGGCAAAGTCGAGGTCGTGAAACGCGCCGATCGGGAGTCGCAGGAAATGGCGATCGAGTCTGTGGTGCCCACACTGAAGCAATGGATTGCTGAAGTTCTAGCCTCTTAACCTCAAGCCCTATGATTCAACTTCAGCCTAAGCCGCTAACCGATACCTGGGTCAATGCCACCTGGGAGGAGTACCTGCGATTTACCGAAGATCCTACCCATTGCAAAGCCAAAGGCTATTATTTCAATGGTCAAATGTGGATGGAAGCAATGGGTGTGGGAGCCGATCATGCAGTCAACAATAGCGTTATCCATGTGGCGATTACCCTATTCTGCGCTCTTAAGGGAATTCCGCTCAAAGCCCTGATCAATTGCAGCTATCGCAAATCAGGCATTCGAGAGGCCCAGCCCGATGGATCATACTTTGTGGGCGATCGCGTCTCCCTGGCTCCCCAAGGCAGTGCGATCGTAGATCTCGATCAAGCTGCGCCGCCTGACTTAGTGATTGAGGTTGCAGATTCTTCACTCAACGACGACTTGGGTAAAAAGCGCCTGCTTTACGAAGAGCTAAATGTGGCAGAGTATTGGGTCGTTGACGTCGAAAATGCTCAGATTATCGCGTTTGCCATTGCCGATAACGGCAGTCGTCGAATTCACGAGTCCCAAGTGCTCGTAGGGCTTTTGGAGGTGATGCAGGAAGCGATCGCCCTCAGCCGCCAGAGGGATGACAGCCAGCTTGTCGCCTGGATGATGACAAAATTTCAGGAGTCCTAGCCGTGATGGAATTCCTAGCGATTTTTCTGTCCAGCCTCATCGGCATTCTGTCCCCTGTGGGCGGGGTTGCCGATCGCCTTGCCGAAGATGCTATCCGCGATCAGGTAGATTCTGTTGAGCAGCTTGATGTGCGAATTGACAACGCTCCTAGCTACCGACTGGCGCAGGGCAGAGCCGATCGCATTCGCATTGCTGGACGGGGAGTTTATCCGATTACCGGGGTGCGAATTGCCGCTCTAGAAGTGGAAACCGACCCGATCGCCGTAAATCTTGCCAGTCTGCAAACCCAAAAGCCGCGGCTAGATGCCCCCCTTCAGGCAGGTGTAAAGCTGGTGCTGAACGAGGAAGATGTGAATAAGGCGCTGCAATCGGAGGCGATCGCCAAACGGTTTCGCGACTTGAATCTCAACTTTCTCAGCAGTTCAGGCAATTCTTCAGAAAAATTTGACCTAGTCAACCCCCAAATTGAGTTTTTGCCAGATAGCCGTTTCCGAATTCAGGTAACTCTGCAAGGACAACAAACCCGACATCAAGATAGAATCATAATTGAAACGGGTATTCAAATTCTGTCAGGGCGACAGATGCAGTTGGTTAATCCCACCGTTCAGCTCAATGACCAGGCATTACCCCCTCAGCTCATTGCTCTGCTAACCGGAGGTATCAGTCAATACTTTGATCTGCAACGCCTACAGGCTTCTGGCATCACTGCACGGGTTTTAAGCCTGCAAACGCAGGACAATGCCTTGATCCTGGCGGGATTTATTCAGATTAACCAAAGTTTCTTGGTTTCCGAAAATTTGTTTCTGGAATGGAGCAAACAGATTGTGTAGTTAGTTCCATTCATGTGTCCATCACTATCCTGGCTTCTC
Organism: Drouetiella sp.; assembly: GCF_059504425.1. Classification (NCBI taxonomy): domain Bacteria; kingdom Bacillati; phylum Cyanobacteriota; class Cyanophyceae; order Oculatellales; family Oculatellaceae; genus Drouetiella; species Drouetiella sp. Next base: position 52,147 of record NZ_JCACIN010000081.1, on the reverse strand, counting down.
TCAAAGAGGAGTCAGGAAGTTTTCTCTCTTCTTTCAGCGGTTTCTTAATGAGGTCTCTTATGCAAGACCATTCGTCTTCACCTACGCCCAAGCCATCACCTAAGCCCTCTCGCTTCATTCCTTTAGGGCTACTGATAGGACTTTCAACTGTCGCCCTCACCGCAGGGGGAGCCGTTGCTTGGTGGACATGGCAGAATTCTTCAGTGCCCCTTAGCTCCTCTACAACGAAGTCCTCGACCTTTGCGAACCCTCAGACTGCAAATCCTCAGGCTTCTGTATCGCAAAATCCCGTATCGCAAAACTCTGGCTCACCCGCTGCTAGTCCTGAGGCGATCGCGAAGAAAACGGTTCAAGTCTACTGGCTCAAGACCAGCAGTGATCAGATCAAGGTAGCCGCGACATCCATTGATCTCAACGCTCAGCCGCCCAATGATTTGTTAAAAGCTGCCTTTGAGCAGGTGTTGAAAAAGCCTAACGATCCCGCTCTAGCCTCTGCTATCCCTGAGCAGACTAGCCTCCGCAAGCTAGAAGTCAAAACGGATGGGGTGCATGTCGACCTCTCTCCCGAATTCACATCGGGTGGCGGCAGCACTTCAATGACAGGCAGGTTAGGGCAAGTGATTTACACGGCAACGACCCTTGACCCCACAGCAAAAGTTTGGATTTCTGTAGAGGGCAAGCCGCTAGAGATTCTAGGTGGTGAGGGTTTAATGATTGACCAACCCATGACCCGCGAAAGCTTTGAGCAGAATTTTCAGCTTTAGTCTGTTCTGACTAATCCTTTCCAGCAATGCTGAAGGCTCGAAAGTGCTTGGCCTGCTCTTCAATGCGGGTGGCAATCCGATCGCACACCAGGTTGCAAAGCTCAAAGCTCAGCCCATCATCGACGCTGTAATAAGCTGAAGTCCCTTCGCTCCGTCGGCAAAGGATGCCCGCTTGCAGCATCACCTTGAGATGTTTGGAGACGTTCGCCTGACTGGTTGCTGTTGCCTCAACCAGATCCTGAACGCATTTCTCGCCGTCTCGCAACAGGTTAAGAATGCGAAGCCTCATAGGTTCACCCAGTACACTGAAATACTCAGCGACCTGCTGCACAACCTCCGGTGGGACAGACTCTGCTGATTTCATGCATTCTCGTCTTGAAAGGACTGATCCCTGCATTCTACCACTCAACTCTTGTATGCCAATACAGCGATGAATGCTCAAGATGTAAAGATATCATGAAATATAGGAAACGATCGTAGAAAAATTAAACTCGATCAGGAAACAGACACGATAAGACTTCAGAGGGTTGGCGATCGGTGAGCAACAGCATTGACTTGGAAGTTAACCTAAAAGCTGGCTTGAAAACTGGACAGTTAGAGGCTGAACCTTTACTGATCGATCTAAGGACACGGCTCGATCGCTACTTAGCAGAACAGGTGCCCGACTTGTCTCGATCACGCATCCAGAAGCTCATTGAGCAGGGGCAAATTCAGGTTAACGGGCAGGTTTGCCTTTCCAAGAAAGTGACGGTACAGGAAGGCGATCGCATTTCTGTGACGGTGCCCGATGCTGAGCCGCTAGATTTGCGGCCTGAAGCAATGTCTCTAGAAATTCTCTATGAAGACGAGCATTTGATTATCCTCAACAAGCCCATAGGTCTGGTGGTGCATCCCGCTCCCGGCCATGAGGGCGGCACGTTGGTGAATGCGCTGCTAGCCCACTGCGGCGACTTAGCAGGCATTGGTGGCGTGCAGCGCCCTGGCATTGTGCATCGTTTGGACAAAGACACGAGTGGAGCGATCGCCGTTGCCAAAACCGACTTGGCGCATCAGCATCTACAGGCTCAGTTCAAGGCCAAAACCGCCCGTCGAGACTATTTAGCAGTGGTGTTTGGTGCGCCACCTCAGCTCAGTGGCACGGTAGATGCGCCGATTGGACGGCACCCGATCGATCGCAAAAAGATGGCGATCGTGTCTGAAGAGAAGGGTGGCAGACGGGCTGTGACCCATTGGCAAATTGAGGAGCGTCTGGGCAACTACACGGTGATGCGCTTCATGCTGGAGACAGGACGAACGCACCAGATTCGGGTTCACAGCGCTCATATTGGCTATCCGGTAGTGGGCGATCCGGTGTATGGCGCAGGACGATCGGTAGGGGTGAAGCTCACGGGTCAGGCGTTACACGCCCAAAAGCTGCGGCTTCAGCATCCGGTGAGCGGTGAATGGCTAGAGGCGGTTGCCCCTTTACCGCCAGAGTTTATTAAGCTGGTGGAAGTCTTGCGACGGCGATCGCATTAGGAGAATTATAGCCCTACGTAATTGAGTTAGGACGAGTTATTTTTTGAGAGCCGCGCTCCGCGCGGCTCTCAAAAAATAACTCATTGGATCTAAGGATCCGTTCGGAATTAACTTACCGGATTGTGATTCTGTATGCGGTTGTATCTCGTGATGATGGCAACCTAAAACCGGCAACTTATTTGCGAACGAGTCCTAAGCGCGTAGCGCCATAACGTGAAAACCTTTGAGGAAGTCAAGCAGCGTTTATGGCTGTTGCCATAACGCTCTCGTCTGGCGGCTGGCTGGGTAGTATAAAACTCGAACAAGCTTCCGTCGCGCTTGCGCTTCGCCCATGAGCTTATGGCTGCGAAACATTTCGATCGGCGTCTTTTCGCCGTTTATGACCTCCAAAACAAGTTTCGCCTTAAACTCGGCGCTGTATTGACGCCGGTGAGTTGCCATGATTTTCCCTCTATAGGACAGAAATACTACTCTTAGCTCCTTGTCCGAAATTTGAGGGTTACTACACAGAACTTGCGAATTGCCCATAATATGGTTGTTTCTCACCCCATACTTCTCGGCTAAGGGATTCAACTTTGATGATCCCCCTACCCTCCTTAAAAGCTACGGTGTATACATATCTCCTATGACTCTTGTATGACTAGCTGAACATCCTGCATTCGCCCCCAACCCCTCAATTCTGGGGGGCTTCAGTGAATTCAAAGTCCCCCAGAATTGGGGGATTTGGGGGGCTAGACCTCGAAGGTAAATCAGGATTGCGGGCGCACCATAGCTTAAAAAGGGAGAACAAAACCGCTCAAAGTTCCCCTTTCAAGAGAACAAAACTACTCAAAGACTCCCTTTCTAAGGGCGATTGGGGGGTCGGTCTTATCCGAGAAGGATGGGTTTCTCAGCGTCCTTTCTTTAGGTTCTCATGGCTGGATTAGAAAACCTGCTGAAACTCTACGCAACTCTGGTGAGCGGGGTAGGGCTAGGCTTACTCTTGGGCTACAAACTGCCGCCAAAAATACCATCTTACCTAGGAAAGTTTTTGTTCTGGGTGGGTGCGCCCCTCAGCATTGCCGTGTTCATGCGACAGGCAGATTTATCGGCATCCGTGCTGGTTGCACCGCTGATTTGCTGGGTGGCTCTGGCACTGGGGGCAGGACTCGCCTGGATCTGGATAAGGCGATCGAATTTGCAGCTCAAGCCAACGCAGGGCAGTTTCTTGCTGGCGGCAATGGTAGGCAACACAGGCTATCTAGGTTTTCCCGTCACCCTGGCGCTGGCAGGAACTCAATATTTTGGCTGGGCTGTCCTATATGACACCTTAGGCAGTACCCTAGGAGCCTATGGTTTGGGCGTGATGATGGCGGCATACTTCGGCAAAGGTTCCAACAGCCAAGCTGCGCTCTTCAAGGCGCTCGTGCAAAACCCGGCGCTCTGGAGCTTTTGCCTAGGGCTAGGGCTACGGCTGATTCATTTTCCAGAGGCGATCGAAAACGGATTACAAACCTGTGCCTGGGGCGTAATTGCCCTCTCCCTGATTCTGATTGGGATGCGGCTGAGCCAGATTCGCTCCTGGCGTAACGTACAGCAAGCCACCGTGAGCCTCTGTATCAAAATGCTGATCGTGCCGCTGGTACTGGGCTTACTTTTGCCACTGTTTGGCGTGACGGGGATGCCCCTGCTGGTCATTGTGCTGCAAATGGCAATGCCGCCCGCCTTCGCCACGCTGGTGATTGCCGAAGCCTACGATCTCGATCGCGACCTAACGGTAACGACCTTGGCGATCGGCTCCGTGCTGCTGCTGGTGATGCTGCCCCTGTGGCTGTGGCTATTCGCGCCAGTTCCCTGACCCAGTTAGCCCACCCAACTCACATCTCCATCAGACGACTTTACGGGCGGCAGTGGCTTAGAGATGGGCGAATCGCGGCGAACTGTAGATTTTTTGGCATTCAGTCCGGGATTGAAGACGGTTTCTGCCTCGCTTTGCGGGTGTTCAGCCTCCCCAGAGGTTGCTACGATACTTTCCACATCTGCCTTTAGCACCTGAAGACTTTTAGGACGGAAAGCTTGAGCCGTTGACGCAGCTACCTGCGAGGAAGATTTGACCGAGGTCTGTGCTGCTGCCGAAGTTTGTGCTGCTGCCGATGCAACAGGCTGATGCCGCTCTGGCTCCACGACTTTTTGCACAATCCATTCGATTGTCTGCTCCTTCACCCAACCCCGCGCCGACACGATCTCTCCAAAGCGCATCCCAGTCGCCTGCTGATCGTTAAGAATGACATTAATTTGATCGGCTGTCAGCAGACCCGCATCTACCAAATAAGATCCCAACCGCTTGGCAGCCGCCCGTGTAGGAACCGTTTGAACCTGATATCGATCGCTTTTATCTCGCATGCAATGCTCCCGGCATAACTCCGACAGTTCAGATTGAAGGCGACATTGAGGGGATAGGTCGGTAAAAATTGAGCTGAACCTAGCAGAAGCTTGAGTCCAAAAGTCTCTGCTTCAAAACCTTAAGCTTCAGAACCCTGGGCAGCTACCAATCCTGCAATTGCGCTGAGGCATGAGCAATTACAGGTATAAACAGGTGTAAAGAAGACTCAGTGCCTATCGACAATGTCATTTTGCTCAGTATAACAACTGAAATCATCAAGTCTTGCTTATCGTTATGTAAAAGCTTGATAAACTTCTGGAAGATTATCCAAAAACCTCAGTATCTTTGCGTAAGCTGAAAACACAATCAAGAATCGTAGAGCAATGACCGTTAATTGCTCTGCCGTGTTGGGCATAACTGAAATCAGTTCTTTGCATCTCCCAACCGTCTTGTGCGTCTACTCTCCGTCAATTGGGTTCGATTTACGATCTTGCTGCTGCTAGGGCTGCTGCTGTTTTTTGGGTTTACTCTCTGGAAGCAGTCTTTAGCCCCTGCACCTGCCTCTCCAGCACTATCGGCACCTTTGCCCCAAGATGCCCTCATTCAGGCTTACTTTAATCACGCTCAGTCTGCTTCCTACACTGAACCCTATCGCCACCAGCAGCGGCTAGGGGATGATCTAGAGGCAGTAGTCGTTAAGGCGATCGCTACCGCCCGCTCTTCCATTCAGGTGGCAGTGCATGAACTCAATCTGCCCCATGTGGCACAAGCATTAGCCGAGCGGCAAAAGGCAGGTGTCCAGGTTCGTGTGATTGTGGAGAATATCTACAGCCGACCCATGAGCAGCATCACGCCTCAAGAAGTAGCCGCGATGGAACCCCGCGATCGCCGAAAATATCAGGAGTTTGTTCAACTTGCAGACCAAAATCAGAATGGCAGCCTAGAGACTGCCGAAATTGCTGCAGGCGACACCCTGGTAATTTTCAAAAATGCCGGAATTCCTGTAATTGACGACACGGCAGATGGCTCGAAGGGAAGCAGCCTGATGCACCACAAGTTTTTGGTGATTGATCAACAGATAGTGATTATTGGCTCAGCTAATCTCACGCTATCGGATGTGCATGGCGACTTTTTATCTCCTGCTAGCCAAGGTAACGCCAATCATTTGCTAAAAATTAGCAGCTTCGCTTTGGCAAAGCACTTTGCGGCAGAGTTTGAGCTGATGTGGGGAGACGGAGTGGGCGGCAAGCCTGACAGCAAATTTGGGCTGGATAAACCCTATCGATCGCCCAAGCTAATTTCACTCGCTCAAGGCTCCACCATCACCGTGCAGTTTTCTCCGACCTCTTCGCGCTTACCTTGGCAGAAAAGCGTTAACGGGTTAATTGCTAGAATCCTAAATCATGCCGTTCGCACGATCGATTTGGCGCTCTTTGTGTTCTCTGACCAAACCATTAGCAATGTTTTAGAAACCAAGCGAGGTGTAGAGATCAAAGTTCTGATCGAGCCACAGTTTGCTTACCGAGAGTACAGTGAGGGGCTAGATGTGATGGGAGTAGCCCTTTTAAGCGATCGCTGCCGCTACGAAGCCGACAATCGTCCATGGCGCAAGCCGATCTCAACGGCAGGTATTCCAGCGCTTCCAGAAGGCGATCTTTTACATCATAAAATCGGTATCATTGACGAGCACATCGTTATCACAGGCTCTCAAAACTGGAGTGAAGCAGCTAATCGCAGTAATGATGAAAACCTATTGGTAATCGATAATCGAACCGTGGCAGCCCATTTCCAACAAGAGTTCGATCGCCTATACCAGAGCGCAATACTGGGCGTTCCATCCACGCTTCAACAAAAAATTCAGAAGCAGCGATCGCGCTGTCGCTAAACATTCAGACAGCCACAGGCTGATCTCTCAAGAAAACAACCTGTGGCTTCAGCCCTATCTAGCCTTTTGCAGCTGGATTTTCAATGTATTTGAAATCTGGCTCAGCATTCCAATCTCCGCGCTGATCGCCTTCACCTTGGGACAAGTTGTAGTAAATATCTACAGTCTCATCAGGCTTGACATTGCCAAAGAACGGCTCGTCTAGCTTACCCAATGAGCCAAGTGCTTTCATAAACATCTTGGTGTGTGAGATTTCTCTCGACAGCAGGTGCACCAATGTGCTCTTGGTTCCCTCATCTGGTGCTAGTTTGATCAATGCCTCGTAGGTTTGACGTGCCCCTGCTTCTGCTGCAATATTAGCGCGTAGGTCGCGCACCACATCACCGCCTTCATTGATGTATTGTGCCGTCCAAGCAGAGCCTTGACTGTCTAGAAAGTGAGGACCCATACCGCGCACAGCAAACAGACTGCTCTTGAAAGCGTCCGTTTGATCGACGTTTTTGGTGTGGGATTCTATCAGTTTGCCTACCATTTCCAGGTGACCAAATTCTTCGATCGCAATGTCTTGAAGCATGTCACGGATACCCGCATTCTCGACATGAAATGACTGCACCCAGTACTGCAAAGCAGCCGTCAGCTCGCCCGTTGCGCCCCCAAACTGCTCTAGCAATAGCTGAGCAAATTTAGGATTTGCTGCATCGACTTTGACTGAGTGAATGAGTTCTTTTTTGTGAAAAAACATGGTCGAGTTCTCCTGGCAGATTCGCAATTTGAGCCAAGAAGTATTGTCTTGGCTCCCATGTATTCAGATTAGGGAACTGAGCCAAATAAACCCTGCATCTTGCGGTAGAACAAATGCTCAACTTTAGGTGCATTTAGCTTTTCATATTGTCATCAGAATAGGGATAAAAGTTATTGAGGATCGCGTACGAAATAAAACCCAATAGTTTTTTGGAAGTGCTGCGCTCCGTTCAGCACTTCCAAAAAACTATTGGGATATTTAATTAAGGACTACCCAAAAAACTATTGCAGGTTAATTAATTTGCGATCCTAGAGCAGAGATTTGAGCAGGGATTTGAGTAGAGCTTGTGGCGATCGCTTTTGATATTCTGCAATTGTCCTCAAACGTCAATAATCAAGCCACAATAGAGTAACGACAGGGCAAAGATCGCCAGCAAAAGCCATATCGCTAAATTTGCCATACCACTAAATTTGCATGTAGATTCGTATGCCATTAGATTCGGCGGATAGCTTCATTGACAATTGGGCTTACCTGAAGGCAGAACTTCAGCGAATCGACCGGATACTCATGCTGGCCATAGCGCGACAGAAAAAAGAAACCAAAGATGTCGATCGCATTGCCCAATCTAAAGCCGATCGCGCCACTAGCCATTGGTGGAAGGGCGTAGTGTCGTTAGAGGGCAATGCGGCATACGATGAGTACCGTCAGCCTAGTCAGGCGGCTGCCAAACCTAGCCAGCAACAGCAGCTTGAGCAGCGCATTCGAGCAAGTCGGCAAAAGGGAGTGGTACTAGCGTTACCAGCGTTGAGCGATCGGCTTCAGCTAACGTCTTTCGAGAAAAACCTAGTCTTGATGAGTCTGGCTCCAGAGTTAAACCGTCGCTATGCCAAGCTGTATCGATTTTTGAGAACAGAGGAAACGGCAGTCAAGACCGATTTACCTAGCCTTGATCTGGTACTGAGGCTCTTTTGTCGCAACGATGTGGAATGGCGATCGGCTCGCAATCGGCTGCTGGAGGATTCACCCCTCAACCGCTATCAGCTTCTGCAACTTTTGCCCACTCCAGAGGAGACGCTGCTGAACTCTTCGCTAAAGCTAGAAGAAACGCTGCTGAATTACTTAGTCTCAGAGCAGCCTACTCTGGAAGCGTTAGAAGGGCTATTAAATCAGCGGCGCTCTATCCCTACGGCTCCCTCCAGCTATCTGAAGCAAACGGTAGCAGTCGTAGAATGGCAAGATCTAATTTTGCCTACGCCTCTATTGAACACTTTGCAATATTCGGTGCAACGTTTGCAGGGCTATACCCAGGTTGAGAAACTATGGCACTTTCAACCCCAGTCTACAGGCATTGTGCTGCTGCTGTCAGGATCTGCCGGGACAGGCAAAACGATCGCGGCTCAAGCCATTGCCCACTCCCTGCAAACGCCGCTATTTCAGGTCAACCTGGCGCAAGTCCCCTCAGAGAACTATCCTCAGCTTCTACAGGATATTTCTACCCAAGCCCCGATCGTACTCCTGCTAGATGCGGCTCAGCTCTGGCTAGGGCGATCGAGCAAATTAGACTCAGCCGCACTGCATCAGTTCTTTAACCAACGCCATCATCAGCCTGCATTAACTTTGCTGAGTGTGCCACTTTCTTGCGTTATTCCAGCAGATTGGCGATCGCACATTGACCAAACTTTGTCATTTCCCTTGCCCTCTGAACGCGATCGCCTCCAGCTCTGGAAACGCGCCTTTCCGCCCCAGGTACCGATCGCCACAGACATTGACTGGCAGACTTTAGCCCAACAGCTTTCCCTCACGGGCGGCGAGATTGGCGCGATCGCGCAAGATACCATTCTTTACGCAGCGGCGATCGAGTCTCCCAAGGTCAGCATGGAACATCTGCTGTCTGTGCTGGCGCAACGCGGTATTGCGCTGAAACGCAAAGAGCTAAAAGCAAAATCGTCTGCTTCTGATTGAGCACCTCGAAGCGACTGGAACTAGATGGGGCTACAAAGCTCAACGAGAATGCCATCCAAATCTCGCACATAGGCAACGGTCTGCCCCCAAGGTTTAACTTTGGGCTGGGCAAGGGCGATCGCCCCAGCTTCGACCGCCCGCAAAAAAGCAGCTGGCACATCTTCTGTCACAAAACCGATTTCAATCCCGGCGGGGGAAGCCGCCAAACTATTTTCCTGGAATCCTTCAGGAAAGTTGGACTTTGCCAAATCATTGCTGGCAAAAGCCAACGCCGTTGCGCCAGTCTCTATCTCAGCGTACTGTTTGGTTTCATCAATAAACCGTTGCGTCACGCCAAATGCCTTTTCGTAGAAAGCAACCGATCGAACAACATCACTCACATAAAGGATGGTGTAAGCAAATTTCATAGAATGTGACCTCTGGCGCGAAGCTTATAAGTACAAATATACTATCCTATCTGCTCATCCAATCCGCAATTCCATAAAAAATCGGCGTTAGCAGCAGCGCAGGTAAAAAAGACGCTACTCGAATTTGTCCCATCTGAAGCAGATTAAAACCCAGTCCCATAATCATCAGACCTCCCACTCCCGTGAGCAGCACAACCTGGGGCGCATGAGCTGGATCAGGCAAGGCTTGAGCCAGAAAACCTGCCGCCAAAGACATACCGCCCTGGTAAACCAAAATCGGCAGCACCGAGAAGCCAGAACCAATGCCATAGCTGCTGGTGAGAGCGATCGCCGCCAGTCCATCCATTGAGGCTTTGAGAGTGAGAATGGTGTTGTCTCCGGTTAGCCCGTTATTAAGGCTACCCAGCAGCGCCATAGGCCCTATGCAGAACAGGAGGCTGGCAGCAACAAACCCTTCCGTAAAGCTGCCCTTGCCCTTAAAACGGTGCTTGAGCCAATCGCCCAATACAGTCAGCCGTTCCTCAATTTCACAGTATTCGCCCAACAAACCCCCAATGACGATCGCCACCAGCCCCACGATCACCCCTGCCACCTGTCCTGCAGTCACCTGGCTTAGCTCTGCCGCCATACTAATGCCGACATAGAGCACAATTAGCCCTACACCTTGAGTGATGACCTTTTGCATTCGTAGGGGCAGCCGTCCGCGCAACATCAACCCCAGCCCAGTGCCTATCAAAATAGTTGCAATATTGATCCAGGTGCCGCTCGTGCGTGTCCAAAAATCGAGTGCCATAGATCAACTTACAGCGCTTTGCGCTCGGCTAGGTGTAGATTCTTTTTTCAGAGTTTATACAATTGAAAATTGCTGTATAGCTGTAGACAGCGCGGTTAGGGTAAGGACATTTTAGTGGCGCGCTCCGCGCGCCACCAAAATGTCCTTAGCAAGGTGGCTACTCTATAACCCTCTTTTGTCAAACTGGGGTCAAAGCTTGATTTCTCGTGGGCTGAAATGGCGTAGATCTGTTCAAAAATCCTGGATTGACAAAAGAGGGATAAAACGCAGAGCAATGACAAAAGGGAGAATATAAAAAAGAAGTCCCAAAAAAAAGAGGGTGATGAACCCCTCTGTAGATGATAAATCAAGGCGCATCCAAAAACGCACGCATTGAAAAACGCACGTACAGAGACACGCAGAATATGTAAAGGCAAAGGCGTTTTATAGTATCTAGTAAGCTAGACCCATACTGCGAGTGGTTTCTGCGCCCAGATAAACCCGGATGCTCAGGAAGTCTGTGGGACAAGCAGTTTCGCAGCGCTTGCACCCAACACAGTCTTCTGTGCGAGGTGAAGATGCGATCGTACCTGCCTTGCAGCCATCCCAGGGAACCATCTCCAAAACGTCAGTAGGACAAGCTCGAACACACTGGGTGCATCCGATACAGGTGTCGTAGATTTTGACTGAATGAGACATTGATATAGCGGCTCCAAACTAGTGATGTTAAGAGTCGTGATGTTAACGGTCTCCATGAGGTCATCGCGCGATCGCTCAATCCCCAGATTTGACCGAGTCATAACGTTCTCCACTCGAAACTCAGTGTACAGCAGTGGTTTTACACACTTCTGCAAACGGTGAGAAAACTTCAAAGAATGTAATATCTAAGGTAGTCGATCGGCTTTACTGCCCTGAGAGGGATGACTCAGCGTCAAACTTAGCTCTTAATGCGAAGATGACTCTGAAAGGCGCGATCGTCAGAATCTTAATTTAACCTGTCCTTCTTGAGAAATTAAGCCGATCGCCTCATAATCTGTTGTCAACCCCTGCAATGGGTGCAAGCCTCAATTTGAAATTTTTGGAGAGATACATATGGGTTGGTTAAGCAGAATTTTCCCCGGACTCAAGAAGCCCGCGACCCCTCCAGTTGTTGCTAATGCAACTACTCCGACTGGAGAGAGCATTCCTCCTGCAAAAGTGGGTTTGAATGGCGAATTTGATGAAAGCGGTTTGGCTAAGCGCGTCGTAGTCGCTTTTGATGACGATGCTCAACTAGATGATATTGAGACGCTTTGGGTCGCTCAACTGAGCGGTCAAGTCGTTCTGAAGGGTAAAGTGCCTAGTCAGGCAATTCTAGACAAAGCGGTGTCTGTGGCATCTAGTGTTGAAGGTGCGGCTGGAGTTGATACCAGCGGCGTGACGATCGGTTAGCACTGGGTTCATGACACTGGGTTCATAGAACCGGGTTCAGAACCGGGTTCAGAACACACTTGATTAGGCTTGGCGGAGTCTCTGCCAAGCCTAATCTGCGGATTTAAAGTTTTTTCAGGCGTTGAAGTTTCAGTAGGGCAGAAAATTATGGGGCTTTTTGACCAAATTCTGGGAGCGATCGACAATCCCAACCAGCAGGCAAATCCTGACCAGCTCAGCGCCATTTTGAATACGGTGCAGCAGACCGCCAGCGCTCAGGGAATTCAGCCCGCTGCATCAAACGATGTCCTGTCGATGCTGGGCGGCTATGTGCGATCGGCATTACAGCAGCAGACGGCTACAGGCGGACGCGGACAGGCAGAGGCGATCGTCAATCAATTTGGCGGCACCAGCCCCAGCACGGCTGCCCTAGGTGCGATATTCAATCCCACTCAGCAGCAGCAGGTCGCTCAGGCAATCTCTCAGCGCACCGGGATTAGCGCCGATGCCATTTTGGGAATGCTGCCAATGCTGATTCCAGTCGTGCTGAATTTGCTCAAGTCAGGAGCCAGTCAGCCGCAAGCAGGAGCCAGTCAGCCGCAAGCAGGACAGATAGGGCAGGCTCCCGGCGGCAACCCTGTTCTCAACTCATTTTTGGATGCTGACGGCGATGGTGATGTGGATATTGCCGATGCGATGTCAATGGCAGGAGAGTATCTCGGTCAGCGCTAGACTGAGAAGGTCAGATTTGAGTTTGGAATAGCAAGGGTATCGCATGGCAACCGACAAAGATAGAGCGATCGCGCCGCGCCCTGAGCAGCAAGCTGACCTCCCGCAGGTCGAGCATCAGAATGTGCCTGCTGAGCATCGCGGTTTACACGATTTTCTCTACAGCTCCGAAGACGAGCATGGAGCAGCAGAGCAGGCAGGCGCGATCGACACTGGCAACGGCAGCGCGATCGAGTCTTTGCATTCGTGGTGCGATCGCGCTACGAATGCAAAAGTTGCGGGAGTTTATGCGGTTTTAGACAGCCAGCAGCAAACGCAGTACATTGGCTATTCCCGTAACGTGCTGCTGTCCCTCAACGGGCATTTGGCGCAAAATGGCGAGACTTGTGCATTTGTTCGAGTCGAGGCGTTTAAGTTTCCTAAACGCACCGAAATGGAAGCCCTGAGAGACGCCTGGATTGCCCAGCTAGACACCCTGCCTCCGGGCAACGGAGCGGAAGGCGATCGCTGGGCTAACGGTGGCGAAGTGGCAAAAGCAGCCATGTCTGAGGCAGAGCGCAACGCCTACGAAGAAAAGAAGCTGAAACTGCGTAAAGCTATGGCAGACGACACTTTAAGTAGACCAGAAGCGCATCCTGAAGCCATTGACGTGCGACAGCAAAATCTAGAGGCTGCGGTGCAAAATGATGACTGGAGTGCCGTGATCCAAACGCAAACCCAGGAAACACAAGATTAGGAGACGTTGCTTAATCGGGCTATGAAATTTATTTTGGGAGATGCGCTCCGCGCATCTCCCAAAATAAATTTCATAGCCCGATTAAGCAATACCGATTAGGAATCGCAAGGTTAAGGCATCCCTGCTAGGAGAGGCTTAGTCGCTGTTCACGTTCTCCGGCTGTGCTACGCCTTTAGGCTGAGTGCCATTAAAATATGCCTCTAAGACCTGTCGCACCATAGGAGCTGCGACTGCGCCACCGCCTCCCCCCGAATTTTCGCCAAACGCCACAACCACAATTTCAGGTTTCTCGGAAGGGCCATAAGCTCCAAACCAGACGTGAGACTCACGCGGCGGATCTTCTGCCGTGCCGCTCTTGCCAGAGATAGAAGGCAAGTTGGAAACATTGACTGCCTGACCTGTGCCACCCGCAACGACGTCCCGCAGACCTTCTTGCAAAATAGACATTGTTACAGGCTGTAGATTCAGCGATTCCCGCCAGTTGCGCGCATCTTGGTTATCCAGCAGCAGATGAGGCTTGACGCGATAGCCACCGTTTGCTGGCACTGAAAACATCACGGCAACCTGCAAAGGCGACGTTTGGAGATAGCCCTGCCCAATAGACATATTGACTGTATCTCCCGCGTACCAAGGTTCCTTTAACTCTTTCTGTTTCCAACTCTCGTCGGGCACCAGTCCAGAGGTTTCTTCACCCGCCAATTCAATACCCGTCTTTTGACCAAATCCATATTTGCGCGTCCACTGGATCAGAGGCTGTTCACCCATGCCTAGCGCAATTTGATAAAAGAAAGTGTCGCTACTCCAGGCCATGGCGCCTGGAAAGTCTAAGGGGCCAAATCCCTCTCGATTCCAGTCCCAAAATTGAATGCCCCCAACCTCCAGGTAGGGAAAAGTGCTGAGCACCGTGTCTGGAGAAAACCTGCCTGATTCTATCCCTGCCGTAGTCGTGACGATTTTGAAGGTGCTAGCAGGAGGATAGCCCTGGAGAGCGCGATTGACGAAGGGAAACTCCTGGCTTTGCAGCCGCTGCCATTGGGCATCGGTGATGTAAGTCGAGAATAGGTTGGGATCAAATGCCGGACGGCTCACCATAGCTAACACCGCACCATTGCGAGGATCGATGGCAACGATCGCCCCTTTCCGGTTACCCAACGCCCGTTCTGCTGCCCGCTGCACATCCAAATCTAAGGTGAGCTGCACGTCATTCCCAGCACGGGCTGTCTTTTCACCCAGCACCCGAATTACCCGCTGAGAGCGATCGATCTCGACCTGCTGTCCGCCCCACTCGCCTCGTAACTGACTTTCAAAGGCAGATTCCACTCCCATCTGACCAATTACATCTCCCAGCCGATAGCCCTGCTTTTGTCGAGCCTTCAGCTCTTCGTCATTCATTTCGCCCGTGTAGCCCAAGACATGCGCTGCCAAGTCGCCATAGGGATAGTTGCGCACAGCCTCGGCTTCGACCTGAACGCCCTTTAGCTCCTGGCTAAATTCTGCTAGCGCGGTTACCTGTGCCGGACTCAGCCCTCTGGCGATGCGGAGCAGCTCAGGCGAACTATAGCCTGCCTGATCCAGACGATCTTCTACGTCTTTGAGGGGAATATTCAGCACATCGGCAAGGCGAGGCAAAATTGTTGTCCACTCTTTTTCGGAGTTGGCGATCGGCCAGAGAAACACGGCGTAGGAAATCCGGCTACCCGCCAAAATTTTGCCCTTGCGATCGAGAATTTTGCCCCGCTCTGGCTGACGTGGGATGAGCCGAATGCGATTATTTTCTGCCAACTGCCGATTGCGATCGCCCTGCACAAGCTGAAGATAGGCTAAACGGCTGCCGATCCCCCCCAACAGCGCTACCGTAATCACCAGCATGACAATGAGAGACTGATATTGTCGCCCGACGGTACGGTTAGACTGTTGCGAGCGCGGAGAATGGGAGAGGGGAGAATTTTGGGTGAGAGCCATAGCAAAGCCCAGTTGACGATCGCGAGATTCTTCATCAGTTTACTCTTCTCAAACCTATTTAGCCTTCTTGCCCATAGTTTGGGGATGAAAAAGAGCGTAAAAAGGGGCGATCGCCTCAAACTAAATCAGCTAAATGTGCGTTTAGACCCGAATATTTGGGATATTTAAGGTTGGAGTAATTTAAGATTGACCACAACTAACCTGTTTTCATTGCCCTCTCTGTAATGGTTATCTCTTAGGCTTGCTTGTAGAAACGTAGGGAAATTTGCCAACTATGTCACAGACCGCCACACGAGATCAGAGCGTCTCTAAAACAGATACCCGGCTGGATGTAGAACTCCGCAAGGTTTTTAAAGTCTATAACGGTGAAACTGCCGTTCGGGGGATTGACCTGGACATTCACCAGGGGGAGTTTTTCAGTATCTTGGGGCCGTCAGGCTGCGGCAAAACTACGACGCTACGGATGATTGCTGGATTTGAAGATCCATCGGGTGGCGAAGTCATGATTCGCGGTAAGTCAATGGTGGGGGTACCGCCCTACAAACGCCCGGTCAACACGGTATTTCAGAGCTATGCGCTGTTTGGGCATTTGACGGTCTGGGACAATGTAGCGTTCAGTCTGCGGCTGAAAAGCTGCGGCAATGCAGAACTCCGAGAACGGGTTGGCGATGCGCTGCGGCTGGTGAAGATGAGCGATTTTGCCCGTCGGTTTCCGGCACAGCTTTCGGGCGGACAGCAGCAGCGGGTGGCGCTAGCGAGAGCTTTGGTGAATCACCCGACAGTGCTGCTCCTAGATGAGCCGCTGGGGGCGCTAGATTTGAAGCTCCGCAAAGAAATGCAGACCGAGCTATCTCACCTGCATCGCGAGTTAGGGCTGACTTTTGTGATGGTGACGCATGATCAAGAGGAGGCTTTGAGCTTGTCCGATCGCATCGCCGTTATGAACAATGGCAAGATTGAGCAAATTGGTACGCCTAGCGAAATCTATGAGCATCCTCAGACCGCATTCGTAGCCGATTTTATTGGCGACACCAACTTACTGAAAGGGCGGATCGAATCCATCCACGCCGAAACCCTACAGATTGTCACAGACAGCGGCTTGCGTATTCTAGCAAAGCCAAAGACCCACTGGAATGGCTCGAATGCTTCAGAGGCTGAGTCCCCAAATTCTGATGCTTCAGAAGCATTTATTAGCATTCGCCCCGAAAAGGTTCACTGTGGGCTTAGCGCTCCGGCTGACTCGATAAACTGCTATGAGGGCAAGCTCAAGCATGTAATGTATCTGGGTACTCATATCAGCTATCAGGTTGATTTAGAGACGGGCGATCGCATCACGGTGCTGCAACCCAACCGCTCTAGTTTGATGGATTTGGGCACCTCAGTCTATGTCTACTGGGCTGCCGAAGATTGTCTGGCTCTCGCCCCACAGGAGTAACATATGTCGAGCAATCAGCAAAACAGATTTGACCGGAAATCTGCTCATCTACCACTACCCCGATTTTCTCCCACAAGACGGCGATTTTTGAAAACTTCGGCGGCGATCGCTTCAGGGTTAGCTCTTTCCAACTGTGCGCGAAACCTGTCTAACGCCAATACTGGCTCTAGCCCTACTGGTAGCCCAACGGATAGTGCGACCAGCGCGTCTGGGAAACTCTACATCTACACTTGGGCAAACTACACCGACGATGAATTAATTAAGGGTTTTCAGGAAAAAACGGGGATTCAGGTAGTCGCTGACCCGTTTGCCTCTAACGAAATTATGATGGCAAAGATGCAGGCGGGCGGGGGTAGCGCCTACAGCATCATTTATCCATCAGACTACACGGTGATTGAGATGAGAGAATCTGGGATGCTAACTCCGCTCGATCATTCCCGTCTTCAGGGTTTGGATACACTGAAACCCAAATGGCAAAATCCTGTCTACGATCGCGGCAACGCCCACAGCATTCCGGCCGTTTGGGGTACAACTGGGCTGATCTATGACCCGCAAAAGGTCGGCAAAGAAATCGATGGCTGGAGCTATATTTGGGACAACCGCAAATCGTTGACGCGGCAAGTCACGCTGATTGAAGATGTTCGGGAGGTCATGGGCGCAACGCTGCGCACTCTCGGCTACTCCTACAACACCACCAATCCAGACCAAATTAAGAAAGCCTATAGCAAGCTGGTGCAGATTAAGCCGACGATCGCCTCTTTTTTGACTACTGGATGGGAAGATCAGCTGGCAAGCGGCGACATTACCATATCTATGGTGTATTCGCAGGATGCGATCGCTCTGATCAAAGAAAAGCCCAACCTGAAATACATTGTCCCTAAAACGGGTAGCTCAGTCTGGACAGACACGATGGTTATCCCCAAATCGGCTCCTAACCCGGATGCCGCCTATGCCTGGATGAACTATCTGCTGCAACCGGATGTTGCTGCCGGATTGGTTGAGCGTTTGGGAACCGCCACTGCCAACCAAGCGGCTTTTGACTTGCTATCCCCAGAAACTCAGAAAGACGATCGCCTTTTTCCCACAGAAGCCATGCTCTCGAAGTGTGAAGGCGTGGCTCCGGTTCCGGCAAGAATTACAGAGGTCTACGACCAGTATTGGACGCGCTTAACTAGCAGTTAATCGCCTCCGTATCTCAACTACCTTTACCTCTCAATCACCTCCATATCTCAGCCACCCAGAAATTCTCTGCATCAAAGATTTGCCCATGTCCACCTCAACGCCATCTTCCCCAACCCTTGCCGAACCGTTGCCCACCGCACCGCGAGGATGGCATAAGCTGACCCGGCTGATTGAACCGATCGTCCTGCTGGTTCCCTCTGGCGTGTGGTTGCTGCTGCTGCTTGTAGCGCCAACGCTGCTGATTCTAGAACTCAGCTTCATTCCAGGCTTTCGGTTAGGGCAGCCCACTGGTGGCTATGGCATTGGCAACTACCTAGAGATCTTTCGACCTATCTATTTCCAGGTGATCTGGCGCTCTGTGCTGTTTGCGGTAGGCTGTACCGTCACCTGTATGCTGCTGGGGTTTCCTGTGGCCTACTGGATTGCAGTTATGGCACCCCCACGCTGGCGCAATCTGCTTCTAGTGGCTTTTGTATTGCCCCTATGGACTTCTTCTCTACTGCGCGCCTACGCCTGGATCACAATTCTCAGACCCAGCGGCAGCTTAAATAGCCTGCTGAGTGCCCTGCATTTGCCCAATCAGGAGTGGCTCAATCAAACTCCAGCAGTCTACATCGGCATGGCCTATAGCTTTTTACCCTACATGGTTCTGATTCTTTACGCTTCGCTAGAAAAGCTGGATAAGCGTCTGCTAGAAGCCGCATCGGATTTAGGGGCGACCCCGCAGCAAACCTTTTGGAAAGTCACGGTGCCCCAAACTCTGCCTGGAATTGCGGCAGGGGGCTTGCTGGTGTTCATTACCAGTCTGGGGGAGTTTGTGGTGCCTGAACTGCTGGGCGGAGCCTCTAGCATGACGGTTTCTCGGCTGATTTATAACCAATTTCTCGGTGCCACCCGGAACTGGGGTCTGGGTTCTAGCTTCAGTATCTTAATGATTACTGGCGTCAGTATTGCCATTGCGCTGCTGCTGAAATATGGCGATCGCGATAGCGCCCTAACTTGATTAACAAGCCTATGACTAACGAGCTAAATTGACCATGAATTCCACGATTCCTAAGCCCCGCTTGAAGATTTCCTGGCAGTCAATGTTTACCCTGCTGATGTTTGGGTTTATGTATCTGCCTATTTTGATTATGGCGATTTACAGCCTCAATTCTTCTCGTTTCAGCACTGCGTGGGAGGGCTTTAGCTTCCGGTGGTATCAGAGGTTGTTCAGCGATGTTCGCATTTTTGAAGCCCTGAAAGACAGCCTGACAGTAGCCTTCTCTGCCGTAGGGATATCCGCCGTTTTAGGAACCATGATGGCGGTAGGGCTGGCAAAATTTCGGTTCCCAGGCAAAGGACTCTATAAGGGCGTCAGCTATTTGCCGCTCATTATTCCAGATATTGCGATCGCTGTTGCTACTCTGGTT
This sequence comes from Drouetiella sp., assembly GCF_059504425.1. Classification (NCBI taxonomy): domain Bacteria; kingdom Bacillati; phylum Cyanobacteriota; class Cyanophyceae; order Oculatellales; family Oculatellaceae; genus Drouetiella; species Drouetiella sp. The sequence continues at coordinate 32,869 of NZ_JCACIN010000081.1, read as the reverse complement.
TTCTTCAGTTCGCTCTTTGGGGTTTTAACTCCCATCGTTCAATCCCTCAACGCATTCTTGGCAAAAATGGGTCTGTTGAGCTTGCCGCTGCCCTCCCTCAGCCTTGGCACAGTCATCCTGGCTCACGTTGTTTTCTGTTTAGCCTATATTGCGGTCATTGTTTCTACCCGCCTCACCAGTCTCGATCCGCATTTAGAGGAGGCGGCGTTGGATTTGGGAGCAACGCCTTTGCAGGCTTTCATCAAAGTTCTTCTACCAGAGCTGATCCCGGCAATTCTCTCAGGGTGCCTGCTGGCTTTCATCCTGAGCATGGACGATCTGCTAATTTCTGGGTTTACGGCGGGTAACGGAGTCAACACCCTACCCATGCTGATTTATAGCCGCGTCAAAACTGGCATCTCGCCCGACATTAATGCCCTCAGCGTTGTGCTTATTCTGGCTTCTGCACTTCTGGCTTTGACTTCTGAGTACATTCGCTACAAAGGAGAACAGCGACGCTTGAATCGTTAGCGTCTTTAAGCTTTCGGCTCAGCGCTTAAGCCTTTAGCTCAGCCGACTACCCAGACGATCGTCGTATATCCGCTCATTGCGGTTGTCCACCATCAGCACCCGAATTTGTTTGACAGGCGATTCTTCAATCACGTAACAGATGCGATAGTCACCCGTGCGGATGCGGTAAATTTTGCCGTGCCGAGAAATAAACTTTCTTAGATAATCACAATCGCGCGGTCTTGGCTCCGTCTGCAATGCAAAAATCTTGCCCATTACCTTTTTGTATTCGCGATCGGGCAAATCTTCCAGATCTCCCAGATATTCAATCTTTAATCCATAGCTACCGCTTGTTTTCTCAAGCTCACTGTCAGGCTGCGCGTGGTCTACTTTGATAGCCCCTAGCTTACGGTTGGCTTGACTTAGACTCTCCTTTAAGGCAATGTTTTCAGCGCCCAAAGCCTGAACCTGATTGGAGTATTTTTCTACCAAACTTTCAGATACTTGGCGCTTGTTTTGCTCTTCATCGATCGCATCCTGCATTAGACCAATGTATTCATCTCGATTGGCAAGCTCTTGCTGCAATCCCTGCTTTTTAGCCAGTTCTCGCTCTAGTTTGCTAATTTTTGCTTGATAGTCTTTATGGGCAACCTGATGGGTTTGAAGCTGCCCCACTAGCTCATAAAGTCTTGCCTCAGCTTCGGTCTTACTGTCAATCTCAACCTTCAACTGCTCCGAGAAGACCTGCGATCGAACCTTGACCTCCTTTAGCTCATTCTGAAGCAGAGCGGCTTCAGTTCGCATTTGCCCCTGAAGCTGGCTTTCAAGCTGCGTCTTCTGAATCAATTGATGGGCTGTTTCGGTTTGCTCCCAGGCACACCAACCTAGAAACCCTGCAAATAACCCTAGAAAAACCGTGTAATTGAACCAGTTGAGAATGACAGTAATCAAAAGCGTTCCCGAAGCAACGATTAACCCTTTGACTAGTTGATTTTTCAACATGTGTTCTGTCAACCCTAGGTAAACTACACAGATCGGCGGACGCCATAGGTATCAGTAAATGGTGAGAATTAGAGCTTCATACTAATTGAGAAACCTGGGCGAATTGGTGCTTTTTGTAACGAATCCTGGTGGAGTCCTTCTGGACAGTCTAACTTTTCGCTCCACGAAATGCCCACTCAGCAATGCTATGGAAAGCCTAAGTTATTAGCCTGATTCTGATTCAACAGCCTGATTTTCACCATTTCGGTTGAAATAACTCGACACCGTGTGCTTCTCCCAATTTTCGGGCACTCTAGACTCAAGCTCACCGCCAACAGACGGTCGCAAGTAATGCGCACACAGCGCTCAGAGGTTTCATGGGCAAAGCAACAATCGGCATGATCACCTCGTATCAGGGTCTGACGCAAAGCGATTGGCTATGGCAGCAGACTCCCCATGCCTTTGGCATTTGGGAAAATATTCAAATGCTTAAAAATGCTCCACAGCCAGATTATTTACTGCTGTATCAGTATGATTTTCATCAACAGATAGCGCCGAAAAGCTCCTGGCGATCGCGTTTTCAAAGATCGCAATCAACTAAATATTCCCTGACACAAGCTGAACTTCGGGGCGTTCCCAAAGAGAACATTATTTATTTGATGCGAGAGCCGCCGCTGACAGAAGTTCAACACCAAAATGATCTAAATTACGCAATAGCAAAGGACTACTGCGGCTATATTGCAGGTCCTGATGATTCAGCACCCACACCTGCTTATATGCCTGCTATCTGGTACCACGCCAACTCATTTCGTGAACTCAACCAGATGCCTATTCCAGAAAAAGTTAGCTCCTGTAGCTGGATTACTTCAGGCATTAGCCGCACGGCAAATCATCGTCAGCGTCTCACGTTTTTGCAACAGCTTCAGCAAACTCATCTCAGCCTCGATATTTATGGTCGTAACCTCCCTCAAAATATTCAAAGCCAGGGAGAAATAAAAAATAAATGGCATAGTATGGCTCCTTACTACTACAATTTGGCGATCGAAAACTATGCCGATAATGCCTGGTACGTCAGCGAAAAATTGTGGGATTCTCTATTAGCCTGGTGTTTACCCATCTATTACGGTGGCTCCGCAGCAGACCAACTTTTGCCGCCTGAGAGTTTCCTTCGATTGCCTAGCCTAGACGAGAAGGGCATTGCCTATATTCAAGAAGTTATCGCTACGCCAGAAGCTTGGCATGAGAGAAAGGAGGCGATCGCTGAAGCTCGTCAAATTATTTTGCATAAGCTCAATCTTTTAAACTGGCTTGCCGAATTCGTTGAGTCTTTTTCCTAATAGCCCGCCCAATAAAAATCATTACAGGAATATCGGCGCCCTTTTCCTAACTAAAACCAGACTATGAATGGCATCTGTACTCTAGCAAACGATCAGGTTTATCACCAGCTTGTTGCCCTGCTCAATAGTATTGAGGTCTTCATGAAAGATATACCTGTCTGCGTCTATCCCTATGACGACAATACGAGCAAAATTGCCGCAGAAATTGCCAAGCGCCCTAACGTTCAACTCTACTCCAATTTAGCTTCAATTCAACATTGGGATCGCTTTTCTAGAAAGGTTTGGGATACACATCCTACCGCTCGACGGTATTGGAAGAATAACGATCTAAATTTCTATTATCGAGTCGGAACTCATCGGCGATTTTGTGCATTTGATGCTCCGTTCGATCGCTTCCTTTATCTGGATGCCGACACAATTCTACTCAATTCTGTAGATTTCATCTTTAATCAGTTAGATCAACAAGATTGGGTGGTTTACGACTTTCAATTCAAAGATTTGAGTCATGTCTATACCCGAACATCTCACTTAGCTCAAGTTTTTTCAGATGCACAGCTTACTAATATTTTCTGCTCCGGACTTTACGCCTCGCGGCAGGGGATTTTCAGTGCAGAGCAGCAGAATGAGTTGATATTACAACTTGAGACAGGAGATGCAGAAATTCTCTATCCCATGGCTCCTGACCAAACAATATTAAATTATATGGTGATGAAGTCTAATTTATCTACCTATAACTTTGGCTTAGAACTGCCGCCAGAGCAAAGAACCGGATGCTGTGTCACATCTCCAGGATTCAAAGTTCAGGATAACCTCCTGTACGATCGCGGTAATCAACTCACCTATCTACATTACATCGGGTTATCATCCAGCCTCTTCAATCGTGTTTGTCAAGGCGAAAATATTGACTTCCCCTATCGCGATCTCTTCCTCCACTATCGCTATTTATCTGAACCTGAAAACCGACCTATGTTCACAGGTCAATCTATGTCTTATGATGCCCCTGCCAGAATGCCAGAACGTATTCTGAAAAAGCTAAAGCTAACTCGATAATGTTCGCTTACTTCCTTCTATTTACTCACTTCTACTTACTCACTTCTATAAAGATTGCAAGCTATGAAACGAGGCATTTACATTACGGCAAACGATCGCGTTCTTGATCATGCGATCGCTCTCCTCAACAGTATTCGACACTATGACCCTGAGACACCCATCGTACTCATTCCTTATGATGAAAACTATCAGCTTGTAGCCGATGTCCTAGCTAAAAGATTTAGTGTGCAGGTTCATAAGGATTTAGCGTTTATCGATCGTCTTTCCCAACGGCTTCATGAAATCTTTGGCGATCGTTTTTTTGCCCGTCCCAATCAATTTCGTAAGCAAGCCTGCTGGTTTGGCGAGTTTGATGAATTTCTCTACATCGACACTGATATTGTCGTGTTTGAGAAAATTAGCGATCGCCTTAACCCGTTAGCCGAAGCTGACTTTATCTGCAATGACTACCAGTACGCAGGCGGCATTGCCAACGTCTTCACACCCAAAGTTTTAGAAGACCAGGTGTTTACAAAAGCTGAGTGTCAGGAAATTTTTAATGGCGGCTTTTGGGGTTCTAAAAAAGGGTCAATCACTGAAGCCGATCTGTATGCCACATTTGCCGAATGTGCCGCTCACCCAGAATATTTTGACTTCTCTCAAAAAACCTCTGACCAGCCCATCATTAATTACATGGTGCTGAAGCGTCTTGCCAAGCGCCACAATATCGCCCGTCAGACTCAGAAAGCTCCCGGCAACTGGGCGGGTAGCTCCCACTTTGTGCGAGAGGGCGATCGCCTCCTCGATACCAAAGTCGCTCAACCTTTGCACTATCTTCACTGGGCGGGCATCAAAATTCAGCCCGGATGCCCCTATTGGGATATCTGGGAGCATTATCGATATTTGAATGAAGCCAAGCCTTCAGCTCAGTCCGTAACGCAGCCCGTTATTAAAAAGGGCAGATTTCGGGGCGTGGTTGATCGAGCGATCGCTCGGTTCTCAGCTTTGTAGCCTCAGTAAATCGCAAAGTCCTCCTAGCCTTTAGGGTTTTGTGGCGCGCTGAGCGCGCCACAAAACCCTGATTTGCGATCTACTTGAGTCTACGGGCTTGCCTAAAAGTTCATCATCGTCAGCAGACCTTGTTGACCCAGAAGAATTTCTCTAATCAAGCTAAAAATCCCGACCCAAATAATTGGCGTTACATCTACGCCGCCTACTGGAGGCACTAGCTTTCTAATAGGGCTAAGCAAGGGTTCAGTCGGTGCAGCCACCAATTTGTAAGGCATCCGAGTTAGGTCAATTTGGGGATACCAAGTCAAGATGATGCGGAAGATAAAGAGCAAAACCATTAATCCCAGCAGGAGGGAGAGGATTAGGTTGGCGATCGCGGCGGCAGTCATAAAGAGTTAAGGAAATGCTTCAAGATTTTAGATTTTGTGCTGAAGTCATGGGATTGTGGCTTCAGCAAATTAATTTTTACAACAATTTTGTAAACAATTCATTCATATCTTAGCGTTTTCAGGTGCCGCTCAATCCAGAGAAACGTCTGCATTCCCAGGTCTGAGAATCAGGGGCATTAGCTCGTTTTTTGATAAGATTATCAGTAACAAAAAGTTGTCTCCAGCTCCTTTTTAAGGATAAAACCCCATGACACCCTCTTTAGCGAATTTCCTTTACAGCATCTTGGCAGGCGTAGTCGTAATTGTGATTCCCATCACAGTAGCGCTAGTTTTCATCAGCCAAAAAGATAAAATTCAACGCTCCTAGATTTTTCGGATGGCGATTTGACTAAGCAAAGCTAGGATGAGACCGTCTCATCTATGGCTCGTTTACGCAGTTGCTCACCTTCCGCACCTGAACAAATGCTCTTCAGAGATTAAATGCTCTTCAGAAATTTTGAATCCGAGCCTTCGGCAAGGAGATAGATGTCGGTTTTAAAAAACGGCGGATGTCTGAATTGCCGAAGTTTTTTATGAAGTTGCAGTGTGAGCCTTTAATCTAGTGAGCTTTTAACCAAAGGCTTTCTAATCCAGAGCCTAACTTAGAGTAGAATCTTCAGCCTTTGTAGGGCATTCGGTAGATTGCGGGCTTAGAATCGCTAACATAGAGACAGAATTAGCGGGACAGATCACGGGATAGACCAATAGAGAGGATGAAATGGTAAATATTGGATTCGGCGTAGGCAGCCTAGTTGGCATTGCGCTTGCTTTGGGAGGTGTCGCGCTCTATTTTTTGCGAACGTTTCGACCTGCACTCGCGAGAGATCAAGACATTGCCCTGGCGGTCATTGCCGTAGGCTGTGGCGGAATTCTATTTTTCAATAGCTGGCGGCAGGATATTGTTTTGCAATTTGGGCAGTTTATGCTGGCAGGAGCCGCTGCCTGGTTTGCAGTTGAAGCCATTCGACTGAGAGGCATTGCTACCGAACAAGCCAAACGCAGCACCCCCATTGTTGACGACGATCGCCCCGTTAGCCGCGTCTACAGAGCCGAGTTAGATGACCTCACGCCGATAGACAACAACCGCACGGTGACCAGACGAATCCGTGGCTCCAGAGACGGTCGCTCCGACGATGTGGATGGGTACAGCACCTCTGATGGCGAATTTCGTCGTCGTCCTTCTAGTAGCCGCAACACCGATCGCCCTGGATTAAACGGTGCCGATCGCCCGCGCCGCCCCCGTGCTTCACGTCCGGCAGCACCCGATCGCTCTGAGAATCGCAGCGTTTGGGACGACGATTATCAAGACGATCGCTCTTCAGGTTGGGGAGATAGCCGCAGCGCTTCTCGTCCCGGAGTAAGAGAGGATCGAGTCTCCCGCTCACCTCGTCAGCGTCCACCTCAAGGCTCTTCCCGCAATAGAAACGACGATCCTAATTACGTAGACTATCAGCCGATTGATTATCCTGGTGAAGATCCGGTATGAACGTCTAATTGTATTTTTTACTGCGATCGCGTTTCTGTTGTTCTGATTTGATCTGTCTACTCTTTCGCTGATTGGCGTTGCTGTCTCCAGGATGAATATTTTGTACAAGGGGGCAGAGCGCGCCCCTCTCACACAAAAAATTATCCTTGGCTCAAGTGCCTGCTGATTTAATCGGTCGGCATAGTTAAACAGCCAACCGCAAGTTAATACTTATGAAGACTGTGCGGACAGTCTTCATTTTTTATAATTTCTTTAGCAAGTCTGTAAAGTGTCTGAAACCGAAATTGCTGGGCGATCGTAAATCTCACAGAGCCATTATTCCGTGCGTCTAATCTTCTATTATTTAAGTTTTTCAGCGTTAAGCTGAGATTTGAAGTCATTAGATGGGTACTCTACATGAATGTTGAAGATACCTAATTAGGTTAAGACCCTCTGAACAGGGTTATAGCGCTGATCGTTACTTGGAAAAAAGATAGCAATAAAGCAGGGCATTGACCTGTATCTTCAATCCGCAGCCAATAGGTAGGAATCTAACTTCATAGGAGTCTATCCTCACGTCAGGTTCCTTCCCAGCCTTGAGTACTCAGAAGCTTTAGTATCCCAAAATACATCAGTCTATGTTTATCCCGGATAGATAAAGAAGCAGGGTGAAAAATGTAAAGCCTTAGCAAAAAGCCACGGACTGTTTTCTATTTTTTGCCAACTTTTATCCACGGTCTTTATTGACATCTTCAAATGATCTAATCATCTTTTGAATTCTTCTTTAAGCCCCAACATCTGCTTTATCTCAATAGTTACTCGTTTGCCCACTCCTCTAACTCGCCCACTCACTTAAAAGCCAAGCATGAAGAGCAAGTTTTTCCGTCTCGCAACGTCAGGATTCGCTGTTGTCGGAACCGCAGTGGGTCTTAATTTCCTGAACGCAGTTTCATCTGTTGAACTATTGAGCTTGAACCAGTTTGGGCAGAACACGCACCGAGTTTCAGCACAAGAAGAAGCTGAAGATGATGTGAATGTTCGTGTCTACAAAGCTGCAAGCCCTGCCGTTGTCTCAATCGATGCGGGGAAAGGGACAGGCAGCGGTAGTATTATCTCCCCAGATGGCTTGGTACTGACCAATGCGCACGTAGTCGCTGGATCTGAAACAGTGAAAGTGACGCTGGCAGACGGGCGCTCTTTTGATGCGGATGTGGTTGCGTTTGGTGACGCAGGGCTAGATTTGGCAGCTATCAAAATTCGCGGACAAAATAACTTGCCGACATTGCGGCTAGCCTCTCCAAATGCTGCTCAAGTCGGGCAACGTGCTTTTGCTATTGGCAACCCATTTGGACAGTTTCAGGGCACTTTCACCACTGGAATCGTCAGCCGGATTGACCGCGATCGTGGATTGCTTCAAACCGATGCTGCCATCAATCCTGGCAACTCTGGGGGGCCGCTCTTAAATAGCCAAGGAGACATCGTGGGCGTGAATAGCGCCATCTTCTCACCCGGAGAGCGATCCGGCAATATTGGTATTGGCTTTGCTATCTCTATCGATCGCGTTCAGCCTTTTCTAGTGGCGGTTCGTGAAGGACGCGCCTCCAGAGTGGCTCAGCAGTCGCCAATGTTGGGCGGTGGGCAAAGAGCGGAAAAAATCACCTTGAATAGTTCGATACAGGGGAAACTCGATCGCGCCAGTGGAACGCTCTCGTCAGACAATAGCTACTACAACGCCTATACCTTTGAAGGTAGAGCTGGACAGAGCATCGTGGTGGAGATGTCTAGTAGTGACCTTGACTCTTATCTAATATTGCTCTCATCTGACGGCACGGATATTGCTCAAGATGATGATAGCGGCGGTGGTTCAAACTCTAAGCTAGAGGTGGCTCTACCTGCTGACGGAACCTATACCATTCTGGCAAACTCCTACGGCTCAGGACAAACGGGAAGCTACAGTTTACGCATAGCTGCTAACTCAGGTTCTCAATCGCCTAGCACCCGACCCAACACTCAGCCACAGCCCAACAGTCCTCAGCCCAACAGCCCTCAGCCCAACAGTCCTCGACAGGGCAGCGCGCAAGAGGGCAGGGCTTTGCTGCAACAGCAGGGAAACCTAGGGCCTGGCGCACCTGTATTGGAATCAGATGGCAGCTTTTACCGCGAACACACCTTTCAGGGTAACGCAGGGCAAACCATCACCGTTTCGCTCGAAAGCTCAGACTTCGATACTTATCTGATGGTGCTAGATAGCAACGAGCAGCTGTTGGGACAAAATGACGATGTTTCTACCAGCAATACCAATTCATCTCTAACCCTGACGCTTCCCGCGACGGGAACCTACCGAGTGATCGCCAACACCTTCGATAACACGGGGAATGGACAATACACTTTGGTCGTTCGCTAGCGCTTAGAAAACCATAGCTGTAGCTAGTTAGAAAAGCCCGATGCCTCTTAGAAACATTGGGCTTTTTTTGCAGCCGATTGCCTATCGAAGAATGAAGCAGGGCAAAGCTAAGGACGATCGCGCGTTCCCTCAAGCCCTTCATGAAATCAGTGTTTTTTCGATTCGGCGGTCAGGAATGAGCCAGATAGCGGCCACGAGAATATACAGCGCACAGGCAAGTCCTGAGTTTACAAAAGCCAAGGGAATAGCGACGGCATAGACAACCATCGATATTTTGCCTTTTGAGTCTCGACCGATCGCTGTTGCTAAAGCCGAATCTTGCCCATGGTGAGCCACTAAGACACGGGTAAGGATGAAATAGGCGAGCGCAGCTAGAAATAGAATCACGCCATATAGAGCCACGGGCAGGGCGGCAAAATGGTTTTCGCCCATCCAACCTGTGGCAAAAGGGAACAGAGACAGCCAAAACAATAGGTGTAGGTTTGCCCAAAGGATAGGCCCATTGACGTGCTGGACTGCCTGTAACAAATGGTGGTGGTTATTCCAGTAGATGCCTAGATAGACAAAGCTAAGGACGTAGCTTAGAAATACTGGAGTTAAAGGACGTAATGCAGCCCAATCAGCGCCATGGGGCACCTTCATCTCTAACACCATAATAGTGATAATAATGGCAATCACACCATCGCTGAATGCCTCTAGCCTCCCTTTTCCCATAGGTAATTACCTCTCTTTTACTAACCTTGGGAGTCAGTATGACATCTGGACGATTTTTAGAATACACCTCGTCAAAATCTCATTTAGTCAGCATGGTGTATACCCCATCCCAGGATTCCGATGGCGACTGTTGAGCGTATTGCTTAGCTCGATCGATCTGCATAGCGACCGCCTTGTCGCCTGCTCGAATTCTTTGCGCCTGCTCGAAGTGACGGATAGCGCGCTGGAAGTCTCTGGCAGTGTAGGCATCGCGTCCAGCTTGGTAGAGATCGAGAAAATCTTGAGTGGCAGACGGTAGGGGGATGGCGCGATCGCCAATCAGCTCATAAATGCGCACAGGCTTATTTTTGCCTTTGACTCGGATGCGATCGAGTTCACGTACCCAAATTTTGTCTTGGCACAGCTCATAGGTAAACTCACTGAGAATAATGTCACAGCCATACTCTTTGGTTGCTCCTTCTAGTCGAGAGCTAATGTCTACGCCATTGCCGATGACGGTGTAGTCCATTCGCTTTTGAGAGCCAATGTTGCCGGACACCACGGCTCCAGAGCTTAAGCCAACGCCAATCCGGATGGAAGGCAGAGCGGCAAGCTGACGCTCTTGATTAAAGTGGGCAAGGCGTTGTCGCATATCTAACGCCGACTGAACTGCCATCCAGGCATGATTTTCTAATGGCAGGGGTGTACCAAATACCGCCATCAGGGCATCGCCCATGAATTTATCCAAAGTGCCTTCATGGTTAAACACCGCCTCTACCATGGTGCCGAAATAGTGATTCAGCAACGACACGACCTCTGAAGCTTCCATTTCTTCAGTTAGCGAGGTGTAACCGCGAATATCCGAGAACAGAATGGTGACTTCCTTCCGCTCGCCCTCCATCAGCGCCTCATCACCTAACGCCATGACCCGCTCGGCAACGCCGGGATTCATGTAGCGATATAGGGTTGTCTTCATGCGCTTTTCCTGGCTAATGTCTTCTAGCACGATTAAGCCGCCCCGGACGCTGCCTTCAGGATTGGTCAACGGGTTGACGGTGAGATTAATGCTGCGCTCAATGTTGCGCATCGGAGTACAGGCTTTTGAATCACATAAGCCCATGGTGAGCGTTTGTTCAGGAATGTAGTTCTTTTTGCCCGTACTGAGGCTGGCTTCTAGATAGGTTTGCAGCTGGTCGATCGGCAAGATTTTCCACACCAGACAGCCCTTCAGATCTTCGGCACAGGTGTTGATCTGATGGCAATTGGCGCGATCGGGCAAATCACAGCCCAGCAGATTGAGAGCGGCATCGTTGATGGTGACAATCCTGCCCTGCATATCGGTCGAGATGACCGCATCCGAAAGGCTTTGCAGAATATCTTTTTGGTACTGCTTCTCTAGCAAGACATGTTCAAAGAGCTGAGCGTTTTCTAGGGCAATACCCGCCTGAATGTTAAAGGCGCGCATGAATTCCTCATCAGAGGTGGTAAAGCTGCCTTGCTTTTTGTTGATGAGCTGAGTCACGCCAATTAGCGTCCCTTCAGAGTTGTAAACCGGGATACAGAGAATCGTGCGCGTCCTGTAACCCGTCAGCCGATCGACACTAGGGTCCCAGCGGGGGTCTTGGTAGGCATCGGTAATGTTGAGGCTTTGCCTGGTAGAAGCCACATAGCCCACGATACCCCGATCGATCGGCAACCGAATTTCCATAATGGATTGATCATCTGCCGTCGTCACTTTTGACCACAGCTCACGGCGATCTTCGTCCACGAGAAATAATGTGCTGCGGTCGGCTCCCATGAGCTGCTGGGCTTCGTGCATAACGGAATGCAACGTTTTTTCGAGATCCAGACTTTGCCCCAGAGAAGCAGTCGCCTTGAGTAAAGCCGTGACCCCTCGCTGATTACGAGCCGCCATATAGAAAGAGTTGCAGCTTTCTAGAATGATGCCCATAGAGGCAGCAAATTCACGAAATCGCTGCTCATCGCCTTCGTCAAAAGGTGCGCTGCCCTGTTTGTTAAGCAACTGCACGACCGCAACCACATGATTTTTGGTGCTGAAGATCGGCATACAGAGAATGTTTCGTGTCCGGTAGCCTGTGCGCTGATCGACATCTCGATTAAACAGAGGATGGCTATAGGCATCGGTAATGTTGAGACATTGCCCCGTAGCCGCAACCTGTCCAGCAATACCGACCGTCAAGGGCAAATGAATTTCTAGCGATCGCCCCTTTTCGTCTTGAGCGACCTTTGCCCAAAGCTGCCCCTTTTCTTCATCTACCAAATAAATGGTGGTGCGATCGGCTTGGAGAATTTGCCCAATTTTGAGCGTGAACGCCTCCAAAATCTGCTCCAGCATGGTCTCCAGCGCTTCATTGTTGATCATGTCGATCGCCCGGAGGAATTGCTCAAACTCGCGGGTAATCTGATCTAACAAATCGACAAACTGCGGCACGGGCAAGTCGCGAACTCGGTTCGTCAGATCTCCCCTACGGTTTGCCTGAGTCAGAGTTGCCAACATGCCATTGGAGGGAGCAATTGTCATGAGGATTCACGGGGGCATACGACAGGAATCAAACGCTTAGAAATTAGGTAAGTTCTACACTCACGCACCTAACTCATGCACCTATTTTGCACACCACTGATAGTTTGAAAGTCAACTTCTTGCACATCTTCGTTATATGGCATTCGCAAGGCATCTACCTATTAGATTTGTTGAAGAAGCTGCGATCGGTTGTTAGGTAAGTGTGAATTAAGAAGTTTTACGGATGCTGTTCTTGAGAATACTCTCCGTTTCATCTATCGTCGGTATTCCTCTCCACAGTCTCCTATGAGCTGATATAGATCGCGCGATCGGCTCACTACCGATTCAATTTGCAGGTAGTCGTCCTGATCCAGCTTCAGATCAAACACCCTGGCATTATCCTGAAGATGCTCTGAAAGACCTAGCCTTGCACCCACGATCGCCCCCGCTACCATCGGCTGATCCAGCACAGACCGAACCGCGACGTTAGCGATCGAAACACCATGCTTTCGGGCGATCGTATCCAGCACCTCTAGGAGCTGCTGAAACAGCTTCCAGCCTCCCCAAGCATCCACCATTTGCTTGTACTTTCTGAGCGAAACCGTAGCCAAATCCCAGCGTCCAGGCTCTAACTGTCCCAGATAGTGCTCTGAGAATAGTCCTCCACACAAGCTGCCATAGGTGAGGAGCTGAATGCCATGTTCCTGACACAGCTGCACCATTTGGACCTGGGGACGGCGATCGACTAACGAATACTGCACCTGATTAGAAACAATCTGGATATTATTATCTAGAATGATCTCCAAATGTTTTGTATCAAAATTGGTCAAAGCCAGATGTTTAATCTTGCCTAGATTCTGGAGATCTGCCAAATGTTTCAGCGCATCCAGATAGTTCGTGTCTTGATAATCCCACCAGTGAAACTGCATTAAGTCCAGACATTTCACATTCATCCGCCGGAGAGAAATGCCAACATTGTGTTCTACAATTTGACGCGTCATTCGTCCCGATCGAGGCACCCATTTGGTAAACGCCTGAATTTGCGAGAGTGCCGCCTCACCCTGGGCTGCCTCTAGCTGCCGTCGAAACTCACCGATAAAGTTTTCTGCTGGGCCATAGTGATCGGCTAAATCCCAGGTGGTGTACCCTGCGTCAAAGTAAGCAAACATGCTGGTAATCGCCTTAGGCGGATCGATCGCTCCATGACCTCCCGACACCTGCCACATCCCGTTTAAAATGCGGCAAATTGTCAGATCAGGAGTGAATTTTAGTTTGCTAGATTCCGGTAGGCTCATGCTACGAGTTGCAATATATCCATAACGCCATTTCTGATGCAGAATGATTGAAGCTGAGTTAAACAAACTTAACAAACTCTGTAGTACAGTTGCCCAATGACTGCATTACTCTAAATAGTTGACTTAAAGTGACCCACTTGAACGGTTAATTCAAGCTCCTTAGAACCCGCACTCGGTGACCTGAACAGCATTTAGTGACCTGAACAGCAATTTGTGACCTGAACAGCAAGTGTCCAAATATCACCGCTGACGTTTTACAGGGCATGGCTTCACTATAAGCTTTGCATCACTATAAGCTTTGCATCAAACGATCGAGGGAGCGATTGAACAGCCAAATCTACAATCCCACAAAGAAATTGAATCCAAGTCCCCGTTACCCATGATGAATCGACAGATCAAAGATTTAGGGAAAAGCTTAGCGCTGCTAGTTGGCATGGCGTTATGTGGATTGGTCGTCCTAGAAGCAACTCAGCAAGGAGTCAGAGCCGTTGACCTGTCCTCAGCGCACTCGACTCGATCGCCCCAGATTCCATCCTCTGTTCCATCTAAGGGAGAGGCGATCGACCCAGCCATTAGTTTTAGCGTTGATGCTCCTGACGCTAAAACCTCGGCATTGAGTGCGGGTAAAGTGGACGATCCGCAGCAGCCTCTTTCCCAAATTTCGCCCAACCAAGTTGCTGCTTCAGTCAATGCTTGGAACGGTGCTTCTTTTCCCGTCGAGAGCTTTCAGGCATACACCTCACCCTTTGGGTACCGACAATCCCCTAGCGGCGGCTACAGCCAAGAGTTTCACTACGGGCTAGACATGGCGGCTCCAGAGGGCAGCTATGTGCGCAACTGGTGGGGCGGCAAAGTGGTGGAAGTCTCGGATGAGAGCAATTGTGGGACTTCGGTTGTGGTGGAATCGGGCAATTGGACGCATATCTATTGCCATATGGAAGGACATGTCGAAACAGATAGCCGGGGACGCTTCATGCTCGATCGCGAAGGCGGTCTCCAGATCTACGAAGGTCAACAAGTGGTTGCGGGGGCAAGAATTGGGCGCGTGGGCATGACCGGGCGGACGACAGGGCCACACCTGCACTGGGGCTTAAAGTATGACGGCAATTGGGTAGACCCTGCCTATGTGCTGCAAGCCATGTATTCAGGTCAGGAAGCCGCATCGCAGGCAGCAGGCGATCGCCTTCAGTAAACGCCACTCGAAGCTAGCCGACTACACCAGAGGCAATAAAATTTCAAACTCAGTCCCGCTCTGCATCTCTGTAAAGTCAACATCTGAATCGCCAGCTGAGCCTTGAGATAGGGTTCCTGGACTTGAAGTTTCTGCGCCCAAAGTTTCTGCGCCTAAAGTTTCTGGACTTAATTCTGGACTTAAAGAGCGAAAGTTGAGTTTGCCGCCATGCTTTGCAGTGACGATTTGATAGCTTACCCCTAAACTGGTTTCCTTAGCCGCTCGCTGCTCTGTGGAAAAAGACGCTAAAATCTGCTCTCTTTTGTCAGGCGAGACTCCTGAGCCATTGTCAGCGATTCGAATCGACACCCAGCGCTCACGGGCTGTATTTTTGCCGTCAGAATGGGCAAGAACTTGAGTCGTAATGACAATTCGGGCTTTAGAAAGCCTTGATGCAGGCTGCTGACCCAACTCTGCGGCAATGCCCTGTCTGACCGATCGATTGAGCAAAGCATCTACAGCATTCGTGAGAATGTTAATGAACACCTGATTCAGCTGTCCGGCGTAGCAGGCGATCGGGGGAAGATGACCATAGTGACGAACAATTTCAATCTCGCTACTCAGACGACTTTTAAGCAGCAGCAAGATGCTGTCAAGGCATTCATGTAGATTAGTAGGTTTGGGGTAAACCTCATCAATGTGACAAAAGTTTTGGAGGCTAGCCGAGAGTTTTTTAAGGCGATCGGCTCCGGTTCTCATACTGATCAGAGTTTGGGGCAAATCCTGCCGCAGATAGCTTAGCTCAATGTCTTCCTGGATCTGAGCGATCGCCGCCGGAACCTCTGGCAAGTGCTGCTCATAGGCTTCTAAAAGCGTCAAGATCTGGCTTGTGTAGTGAGAGACATGCACTAAGTTGCCCCAGATGAAGCCGACCGGATCAAGAATCTCGTGAGCAACGCCATCCACCAAGCGTCCCAAACTCGCCATTTTTTCAGTCTGGATCATCTGCACTTGGGCGCGCTCATAGCGAACCTGTGTTTCTAGACCCCGAATTTGCCAGTAGGCAATGTTGAGTTCATGGACATCCAGCAACTGATAGGTCTGAGGCTCATGGTTCTGAAGCTCATGGTTCTGAAGCTCGTGGCTCTGAACGATAATCGGCTCATTGCGCTCTTGGGGCGATCGCCGCAATGCCATCTGTGCGGCAACCATAATCGATGTTGTAGCGGGCAATATCAAGCTACAGCTACGCGCATAGCTATACAGAACCGACAGCGGCTGCTGCAAAAACGCCATTCCCTGAGGACGAATCAAAAACTCCAGCAATCGCTGCCGAGAAATCATGCCCAAAAAGCGATCGCCTTCCAGCAAAATAGCTCCGGGCAGTGCAGGATAGCGCTCAAACACTTGGGCTAACGCTTTACCAAGAGTCTCGTCTGAAACTTGGCAGTGATGCAGTGGCAATTCTGCCAGAGTTGACTCTAGCGAAAGCTCTGGGGAGTGAGTCTCACTTTGAAATCGTCGCTGGGACTTACCCTCAGAAGATATCTTGCAAGCAGGCAGCACCGAGTCGCAATTCTGGGCATCAGCTTGAGTATTCGAGTAGGAGATAGTCATGAATCGACCCATCGTGATTCAGAACAGCGGAAAGAGTTCAGCAGGATCGGCTTAGCCAAACAGCAACACTCAGCCAAACAGCAACACTCAACCAAACAGCAACACTCAGCCAAACAACATTTGGCCAAACAAGATATTCGGCTTCGTTATGCCCTAAGAGTGCCCAATGATCCACTCTTCTCAACAGTTCTTGAAATTTGTGTGAAGGATTTCTACTGCCAACTGGGTATATTCCCTTCATAAGCATCTGATGAATTACGCTTTGGATCAATGACTCAGAGCTACGCTAAAGGTGGAGCTTTCGTCAAAAAAATGCGTTCATACCGCTATTAGTAGCGTTATCATTCGCTGTGAGAAAACCATATTCTCCTAGAGCTAAGTCAAATTCTGCAAAGCCTGATCTTGGCAATCTGACCTTAACTTAGCCCGGTCTTCACTTAAATGGTGACTTAAATAGTGCCTGGGCAACCATTATTCAATCAGCCCACAGCAAGCCTAAATATTCCCAAATTCCCCTACTTGTAAGAGCGTTGACCATGACTGCTGCGACTGCCTCTATCCTGATTTTTGTTGACGCTACGGTCGATGACTATCAGAGCCTCATTCAGGGTGCTAATCCGACCGCTAAAGTTGTTGTTCTTGACCCCAGTTACGACGGCATTCAGCAAATTAGCGATGGGCTAGAGAGCAATCGCAGCATCACCCATCGCCAATCTACCAGTCTGCATATCGTCTGTCACGGCAGTGAAGGCAGCTTGCGTCTGGGATCAACGCAGCTCAATTCGAGCAATCTGGGGCAGTATGCAGCGCAAATTCAGCAGTGGCGAGACTCTCTGACTGAAGATGCTGACATTCTGCTCTATGGCTGCAATGTAGCCTCTACAGCGGACGGTAAAGCCTTTGTGCGGCAGATTAGCCACCTCACCGGAGCAGAAGTTGCAGCATCTGAAAGCTTGACAGGCAGCGCCAGACAGGGCGGCAACTGGGATCTGGAGTTCGCGACGGGCAGGGTGAAGTCGGCGATCGCCTTCCAGCTCGAAACGCTAGAAGCCTACGCTGGCGTATTAAATACCTTTAACGTCAGCACCTACACTCAGCTCAAGGATGCCATTAGCGCCTCCCAGACTACGCCCGAAGACGACGTGATTAATCTCACGGGCAACATTAACTTGACGGCGGATCTGCCTGATATCACCACCAACATTACCTTTGTTGGCAATAGCTACACAGTCAGCGGCAGCAATACCTATCGTCCGTTTACCGTCAGCAGCGGCACGGTGGTCTTCTCCAATCTCACGATCGCCAACGGCAGGGCATTTGGCACGCCCGGAGTTCCTGGCACCGATCAGGCGGGGGGCGATGGCGGCTTTGGTAGAGGCGGGGGTCTGCTAATCAATGGTGGTAGTGTCTCGCTCGTCAACACCAGTTTTCAGAGCAATCAGGCGATCGGCGGTCAGGGCGGCAATAGCCTCAGTGGGAGCGGCGGCAGCGGTGGCAGTGGGCAGGGTGGCGCGGTCTACGTTAGTGCTGGAACTTTACGCATCAGCACCACCAGCTTTAATAGCAACTCTGCTGTTGCTGGATTAGGTGGCACTGGAGCGACAAATGGCTTGCTGGGGCAGGGCAAAGGCGGCGCAATTTTCGTCAACACAGGCGCAACGGTTATTTCCGAACGTACGCCCGCCTTTAACGGCAACACTGCAACTAGCGCTTTGGCGATCGACACAGACAATGCCAACTTATTTGGCGCAGTAACGGTGGTGATTCCGCCCACTGTTACCGCACTGAATCGCGCTCAGCCCGAACTCACAGCTGCCACCAACGTTAGCTACACGGCGATCTTTGATCAAGATGTAACGGGGGTAGATGCCGCCGACTTCACGCTTCAGTCCACCGGAAGCATTGCAGGAGCGGGAATTGTCTCAGTCGTGCCCGTCAGCGCCAGTACTTACACCGTCACAGTCAATACGGGCACGGGTCAAGGCACCCTGAGGCTGAATCTAGTAGATGACGACACGATCAAAAATGGGGCAGGGGCGCCTTTAGGCTCTACAGGGGTCGGCAATGGCGCTCTAGGAGGACAGTCTTATACGATCGACAAAACGCCGCCCAAAGTCTTTTCCATTGCCCGTAAAGGCAGTAATCCTACGGCAGCAGCAACGCTCACCTACACCGTGATCTTTGATCAGGACATCACAGGAGTTGATGTTGCTGATTTTGCCTTGGCGGTTTCTGCCACCCCACCGGGAGGAACCATTACCGGAGCCAGTGTTACCTCCGTTACGCCCGTCAATTCTAAGACGTTTGATGTTGTCGTCAATTCCGGCACAGGCAACGGCGATCTGGCGCTGAACTTGGTGGATAACGACTCGATCGCCAATACCCTAGGCGTGGTGCTGGGTGGTGCTGGCGCAGCTAACGGCGACTTTGCCGGACAGGCTTACACCATCAATAAAACGCCGCCTTCTGTCTCCTCAATCGTTCTGGCAAATCCCAATCCCACGAAGGCGAGTACGGCACAATACACTGTTACCTTTAGCCAGAGCGTTACCGGAGTCGATGCAACTGACTTTACTTTAGCAACGGTAGGCGTGACAGGAGCCAATATTGCTTCTGTACAGGCAGTAGATGCTTCAAACACCAGCGTTTACACGGTCACTGTCAATACAGGCACAGGCGACGGCAGCTTAGGGCTAAATCTGGCAGACAATGACACGATCGCCAATAGTTTGGGGGTGACATTAGGGGGCGCAGGTTCGGGAAATGGCAACTTCACTGGGCAAGCCTACACGTTGATCAAGAGCAGCCCAGTGGTGTCGGCGATCGCTTTGGTAAATCCTAGCCCAACGGCATCTGGCACCGTGAATTACGCTGTCACCTTCAACCAGGATGTGACCGGGGTAGATGCCGCCGACTTTGCCCTCACGGCATCAGGCATTACGGGAGCTGGCATTACAGGCGTGACGGGCAGCGGCAAAACCTACACCGTTGCGGTCGCTACAGGCAGCGGCAGCGGTTCCTTGGGGCTGAGTCTGGTGGACAATGACTCGATCGCCAATGGAGTCAGTACAGTCTTGGGCGGCGCAGGATCGGGCAACGGCAATTTTGTAGGGCAAACCTACACCGTCAACAAAGTGCCGCCACGCGTCAGCTCCATCAGCCGATTGGACACGAACCCCAGCAATGCCGCCACCGTCAACTTTGCTGTCATCTTCAATGAAAATGTGATTCAGGTAGACACCAACGACTTTGCCCTAACGGCTCAAGGCGTTTCGGGTGCGCGGATTGCGTCCATTACCCGCGTCAACGGCAGTTTTTACACTGTGGCGGTGAGTGCAGGCAGCGGCAATGGCTCCATTGGACTCAGCCTGGCAGACAATGACTCGATTCTCAACACTCTGGGCGTAGCGCTGGGCGGCACAGGTGCGGGCAACGGAAACTTTTCGGGCGAGGTTTACAGTCTCGATCGCACTGCGCCCTCCGTAGACATTGTGGATGTAGCTCCTGACCCGCGTCGAGACAAGATAGATAGCGCGACGCTAAGGTTTAGCGAGGCAGTCAGCGGCTTCAATCTCTCAGATCTGCGCCTGATTCGCGGCGATGTCAACATTTCTCTGGCAAAGGCAAGCCTGACCTCCACAGATGGCATTAACTGGACGTTGGGTAATCTCCGCAAGTTGACCAACCAAAGGGGCGACTATTCTCTGACTCTCGTGGCAGGTGAAAGCGGCATCCGAGATGCTGCCGGGAATGCTTTGACGGGCAACGCCAGCGATCGCTGGACAAACCTGGTAACGGTCAATGCCTGCCTCCCCGGAATTAATTTGAGCGGTACGCGCAGAGCCGACAACCTGCAAGGTACAGATGACAGCGATACGCTGCGAGGATTGGATGGCAACGATGTTCTGACAGGCTTAGATTGTCAAGACAGGCTAATCGGCGATGGCGGCAACGATCGCCTCATAGGTGGCGAAGGCATCGATAACTTACTGGGGGGATCTGGCAACGATACGCTGGAGGGCGGCATAGACGCGGATACTCTGAATGGCGGTTTTGGAGCCGATCGCTTTGTCTATGCTGGAACGAATCAGGCGGCAGCTTTGTCCAATTCTCTGGTGGATGCACCCGATCTCGTGAAGGGCTTCAGGTTTTCTCAAGGCGACAGGTTCCAGCTTAGTTTCAGCGGCGGCAATAATCGCCGAGGCGATCGCCCCAGTAGGTTATTTAACGCAGGGAGAGTCGGCGGCGGCAACCTCACCGCAGCAGTCAGATCAGCATATGCCGATAAGAACCAAACCTCTTCGAGTTCCCAATCGCTTCAGGGCAACGAAGCTGTCTTCTTCAACTGGCGCGGGCAAACCTACCTATCCATCAATGACAGCAGCCGAGGTTTCTCAACTTCTCGTGATTCTGTAATCAACGTCAACGGCATCGGCTTGAGGTCGGGCGATGCCAGCGCCGGGACGCTGAACACAGCCAATTACTTTATCTAAATTGCCTTCTTGCTGAGCCACTCTGGTCAAGAAGCATACGTAAATTTACTGAGTTCTAGCATTAGGTCTATAAAACATATACTTTTTAGCGCCAATTTCATAGCTAAAAGATATACCGTTTTGACGTTAAAGGGCAGGAATTTTCTAAGCTGTTTTAGGATAAGCAGTTAGGAGCGATCGCTCAATATTCGCAGCGATCCAGAGCTAAATCTCTAAAATCCGTTAAACAAAGCTCTTTCGCCACGTAAACCACTGAACTAAGCTTTTTTTCAGATTTTATAGCTGTCGCCAGTTTGCTTAGGACATTTAGGGTAGGGCACGAAGCGCCCCACCCTAAATGTCCCCATCCCAACCACTTTAGCGGTTGCTATACAAAGCCCTGCATGCTCAAAAAGCATGATCTTTGGCTAGGCTTAGCTCCTGAGTTTGGCATACTGACTCACTACCTATCTCCGTGAAAATCTGGAGAAAACGTAAACTCTCAGCGAAGCTGAAGTCCTATTTAGGTAAATTTTGGACAAACCGCCTGAGTTTTACGCTCTTCGGGCATCTACTTGTGTTTAATTTAACTGAGTAGGGTATATTTACGTAAGCAAAAAATGTATCCATAAGAACATTGGATTCTATATCCATTATTTCTACTGAGACTCTACAAGAACCTTTTGAGCCGCTCATTATTTTCTCGCAGTTCCTTATAAATCACCCAAAGCCATTCTGCTATGACATCCACCTTTTCTTGCACTACCCTCCTGGTCGTTGATCCGACAGTCAGTGACTATCAGATTCTCGTTGACGGTGCTAGCCCTCAGACTCAAGTCGCTGTCCTCAACCCTGGCCAAGAAGGCGTTGCCCAAATTAGCGCCATCCTATCTCAGTACAGCGGCATTAAAAGTCTACACATTCTCTCCCATGGAGCGGCTGGACAACTGCGTCTCGGTTCTAGCCTACTGAACTGGCAAACTTTTGAACGTTACGCCATAGAGATTCAGAATTGGGCAGCTGCATTGGTGGAGGGTGCCGATATTTTGCTGTATGGGTGCCAAGTTGGGGCAGGAGCGATCGGTCAAAGCTTCGTCCGGCAGCTCAGTCAGCTCACCCAAGCCAACATTGCCGCATCGGCAAACCTAACGGGACATTCTGCTCTGGGTGGCGATTGGCAGCTAGAGTTTACGACAGGTCAGATCAGCAGTCCTTTGGTTTTTGAGGCAGAGGCGATCGCTGCCTATAGCGGCGTGCTGGCCATCACGATCAACGAAACTTTTTCCCTAGCAGATGTCACAGAAACACCCTGGCTGTTTGGCGTGGATGCCTCCGCTACAGGGCAAGACCAGCCTTACCTGACCGCTAGACCCACCCAAGCCGCCTCAGCCAACGGGCTTCAGGGCAATCCTCCTGGCAGTACGCCAGACCCGGTAGGCAACGGTACCTTAAGGCTGACCACCACCAGAACTGACCAAGCAGCTTTTGTCGTCTACAACTCGCCTATCTCCGCAACGGGCGGTCTGCAAATCACGTTCGATTTCTTCTCCTATGGCGGCACAGGTGCAGATGGCATCACCTTTTTCCTAATTGACGGTGCCGCTAATCCCACAGCAGGTGGCGCATTCGGAGGTTCCATTGGCTATGCCAATAGATCAACGCCGATCGCAGTTCCAGGGATCGCTGGGGGCTACCTGGGTATTGCTCTTGATGAATTTGGCAACTTCTCCAATCCCTCTGAAGGACGCATTGGTGGCCCTGGACAAACCCCAGACTCCGTTTCCGTTAGGGGCAGCCAAGCCAACGGCTATCAATATTTGACCGGAACAGGCACACTGCCTTTTAGCATTGACAATCCGGGCGCAGGAGCCACACGCGAGAATTCTAAACGCACGGCACAAATTGACTTGACTGCTGCTGGAGTATTAACCGTGCAGGTTGACGGTAACGGAGATGGTGACTTTGTGGATGCGGGCGAACAGGCCATCACCAATTTCAACGTCGCTGCGGTCAATGGCGCATTGCCAACCTCCTTTAAGTTCGGCTTTGCCAGCGGTACAGGAAATCAAACCAATATTCACGAAATTCGTAATTTGGTCATTGATTCCAATCTTCTGCCCAATGCCATCGATGCCTCGGTGCAAGTTGAGCGAGGCGCGACGGTAAATCTGACGGGCTTGTCGGCAGTGGATACAGATGGCACGATCGTCTCCTACACCCTTTCAACGTTGCCTACTGCTGCCAGCGGTACGCTCTTTCTGGGTAATCCAGCCACAGGCGGCACGGCAGTCACCGCTGGACAGATCCTCCAGCCCGGACAAATTACTCAGCTTTTCTTCCAGGCAACTTCCACCTTTACCAGCGGCAGCTTTACCTACACCGCTACTGACAATCGTGGTGGCACTGACCTTATCCCAGCGATCGTTTCTCTAGCGCGTCCGGGGGCAGTTAATCAACTTCCTGTAGCTCAAGACGCCAGCGTTGAGCAGATAGAAGCCAACACGCCCAAACAAGTGACTGGGGTAATTGCAACCGATCCAGATGGGACGATCGCCTCTTACACCCTCCTCACTCTACCCAAGGCTGCCAGCGGCACGCTCTTCCTGGGTAATCCAACAGCAGGGGGAACTCTCGTCCGGGCAGGGCAGCAGTTAACTCCTGCTCAAGTCAACCAGCTCTTTTTCCGGGCAACAGATGCCTTTAGCCTTGATACCTTTACCTACACCGCAACTGATAACGCAGGAGCCAGTGACCTTACCCCGGCAACTGTGACGCTGAGAGGCATTCGCAACGATCCTGCTCCCGTTGACGGTTGTGTCACAGGACGCACGATGCCAGGTCATGCCCCCAGCGAGAACTTGATCGGTGGCAACCGGGCAAACCGGATCATTGGTTTTGCAGGAGACGATCGCATTAAGGGTCGAGGCTGTGGCGATCGTATTGATGCAGGGCTAGGCAGCGACTGGGTTTCGGGCGGAGATGCCAACGATACGATTAAAGGGCAACAGAGCAATGATCGGCTTCTAGGCGATAAAGGAAACGATAATCTCTCCGGCGGTTTAGGTAGCGACAGTCTGTATGGCGGCAGAGGCAGCGATACCATTGGCGGCGGACGGGGCAACGATAGTATCTATGGCAGCACAGGCAACAACACCATTAAGGGCGGGCTAAGCAACGACACACTCTACGGCGGCAGAGACCAAGACCTGCTTAACGGCAATAGCAGCAATGATGTTCTGCTAGGTGGCAATGGCAACGACACGCTTCAAGGTGGCTTGGGTAGTGACCAACTGAACGGCGGTAACGGCGACGACATCCTCTCAGGGGCACGGGGCAATGACACTTTAAAGGGTGGAAAAGGTCGCGATCAATTTGTCTACAATGCCACCACAGATGCGATCGATACGATCGCAGACTTCCAGGTCGGGCAAGACAAAATTGTCGTCAAGAGCCTCTTCTCGAAGTCCGGCTATGGCAGCAATAGCCCTTTTAGAACGTATATCAAGCTCGTGCAATCGGGTTCTAACGCGATCGTCAGCATTGATGGCAACGGAGACAGAGCAGGAGGCTTTCTCAACCTGGTAACGGTGCTTGGTGTCAGTTCCACCAGCTTAACTGCCAGCAGCTTCGTAGTGTAGCGTTACCCTAACAGGCTTTTGTAGCCGCATTCACAGCGGTCAGGCTGTACCTTGAAAGACCTAAAAAAGCTGAGCGTTCTCGTCAGAAAACGCTCAGCTTTTTATTGAGATAGCGCCACTCTTAGCCAGCCTGATTGCGATTCCAGAGATTTCGTCGCTTTTTGGGGAATGTGACTTCCAGGGAGCTGTGAAAGTCTTCCTGAACTTTATGGGTTAGACAGCGTGAAACCTGTCGCACAATTTGGTTGAGGAGGCGATCGCCCGTAGTTTGGATCAGCGGCTGAGGCAGGGCATGGATAAAGCGGGGAAATTGAATCATTACGTTCAAATCCAGCTCCCACTCAATCCGCGTGATGCGCTCAGGAGTGCCTGCATTTTGGGAAGCATCTGACGCAATTTCTACAAGCTGCAATGCTGCCCGGAAATCGACATCGTAGCCTGGTGGCTCATACCCCGGCACTGCAATGGTTTGAATTCGGTAAATGCCTTGATCTTGAGGCAGCAGGTTCAAACCCACTTTCGGTTCCACCTCGTAACCAAAAGAGCCAAATTTGCCGATCGTTAAAGCATAGCCATTGTCTCCAATCAACTCAGCCTTCATAGGATGGGCGCAGCGAGGAAACCACTCCCGATGAGCGTCTAAATATCGAGCGACGGCTGCAGCATCCGCATACATTTCCATGCAGCTCTCAAAAGCACCGTGGAAGCAAGATACTTCACCGCTTTGCGCCTTCTCCAGACTACCCTCAACATGCTCTGAGGTAGCACCCAGAATCAAGCTGTGCGTTGTTTGAGCATCACTGGAGTAATATTCAGCCGAATTTGCCTGCATAAAACGCTTTCCTGCAATCGTTGCTGTACTGTTGTCTGCCCTGCCCCACAAGCGCTGGGGTAAGATGGGCTAGAGCTTAATAATCTGTTACGCGATCTAGCTTAGCAGTCTATTAGGTGAGGGGTCAGCCCCCTACCTGTCTCTTCACCAACACAGCATATCCCTGAATTTATTTTTATAACCATGACTGATCTACGGAAAGACGCATGAATATTCCCTGATGTGAGACTATGAGCACACTGGATTTACGGAGATATCGAGTTTACGGAGACGCAGAGTTTTTGCTCAAGTTCCTGGCAATAACTCTCCCTATCCGACTCTGATTCAACCTAATCCAACCTGATGACTGGCTGAAATTTTATTGGGTTTCGCAGAGGGTGAAGTTATGAAGGTATTTGTTGCGGGAGCCACAGGGCAAACTGGACGGCGGATTGTGCAAGAGTTAGTTCGGCGCGAGATTCCAGTGCGTGCTATGGTCAGAGACTTAGAAAAAGCGCGGCAAATTCTACCCAACGGCGTAGAGCTAGTAATTGGCGATGTCTTAAAGCCCTCTGGGTTGGAGGAAGCGATCGCCGATTCCACCGTTCTCATTTCAGCAACGGGGGCTGCCCCCAGCTTTGATCCAACGGGGCCTTACAAAGTTGACTTTGAGGGCACTAAAAACCTGGTCAATGCCGCCCGCGAGAAAGGCATTCAGCAGATTGTCATGGTTTCTTCGCTCTGCACCTCTCAGCTCTTTCATCCCCTTAATCTGTTCTGGCTCATTCTCGTTTGGAAAAAGCAGGCAGAAGAGTACCTTCAGCGCAGCGGCATAGACTATACGATTGTCCGTCCGGGTGGCTTAAAAAATGAAGACAATGCCGATGCGATCGTTCTATCGGGTGCTGACACGCTATTTGACGGCAGCATTCCCCGCAGTAAAGTGGCTCAGGTTTGCGTAGAGGCTCTGTTTCAGTCCGAAGCCAAAAACAAAATCGTTGAAATTATTGCTAAGCCCGATGCGCCCGTGCAATCCTTGGAGGCTCTGTTTGCTAACGTTGCGTGAAAGTGATGGCGATCGGCTGAACCAGAGAAACGCTAAACCTGCTGCAGATTGGATTGGGCGGGAGCTACGCCCCCACCCAATCCAATCTAAACATCATAATCTGCAAGAGGTTTACTACAAACCTGCTGAAGATGTTCCGAAACGGGATGAATCGAGTAGATTAAGAAAGCTATAGCCAGCTAAAAAATCGTGCCAGGTACGCTGTGTCGTCTGAAAATAATCACTCCTCCCCTTCTGCGGATCAAAAGCCCGCTAGTGATTCATCTAGCGCTTGGTGGTCACTGATCTGTGGTGTAGCTATCTTGACGCTCGTTGTTCAGCTCAAGGGCTTTCATGGATTGTGGCGATCGCCCTTTGAACCCGAATGGAACTTTACTCCTGCGCCTCTGGTAATGAGGGGCGGCGATCCCTATTTGCGGGCACTGATGCGCACTATTTCTGCAAGTGAGTCGAATGGCGCTCGTCCGTACTCGTTGCTCTATGGCGGTGAGCATGTTAGCGACTTGAGCCAACATCCAGATCTGTGTGTAACGATCGTAGTAGGTCCTAACACAGGCAACTGCACGACAGCCGCAGGACGCTACCAAATGTTGACCTCAACCTGGTTGGACAAAGCGAGAGAGTACCACACTCAAAATGGTTCACTCTTGTTTTGGGGATCATCTTACAGCTTTGAGCCAGAGGATCAAGATCAGGTGGTCTATCGCTGGCTAGCTGACCCCAGCGCCTGGGGAGGAGTTGATCTGTCCCAGATGTTGCAAGACGGACAGATAGCTGAGGTGCTATATCTGCTTTCGCCCACCTGGACAAGCTTGGGCTACGGGATTGAAACCAATGATATGAGTAGCGCCTTGCCCCAAATTTATGATGAAATGCTGCAAGAAGAGCTACAAAATTCGGGATGAGGTCGAGAATACCGTTACGACATAAACACTGTTAAACCGACATACCTGTACTTTTATCCTGATATACCCCTCACTGGCATGACAGAGACTAAACCGCGTGATGTGCAAGTGGCTGAGATTGGTGCAAACACCACCGTGTTGCGATCGCGCACTTGGGATCGGCTGCGATTTGAGATTGAATATGCTCGTCAGAAAGGCACAACGGCAAATTCCTATTTAATCCAAGCCGATAAGACTGTCCTGATCGATCCGCCCGGAGAATCTTTTACGGAAATTTTTCTGGAAGAGCTTTACCATCACACCTATCTCCAGCGGATTAATTACGTGATTTTGGGGCACATCAACTCCAATCGGATTAACACCCTGAAGGCATTGCTAGGTCAAGAAGCCGCGCCGCAAATTACCTTTGTTTGCACCCGTGCTGCTGAGGTGGCTCTGCGATCGGCATTCCCTCACTGGAATCTGCGCGTCATTGTTGCCAATGCCGAAGACACAATCGATCTGGGGCAGGGTCACGTTTTGCAGTTCATTCCCACACCCACACCGCGCTACCCCGACGGGCTTTGCACCTACGATCCGGCAACTCGTATTCTCTACACCGATAAGCTGTTCGGCTCTCATCTCTGCGATGAGCCAGTATTCGATGAAAAGTGGAAGCTGCTGGACGAAGATCGGCGCTACTACTTCGACTGCCTTCACGCCAGCCAGTTTCGTCAGGTCGAGACGGCTTTGGACAAGCTGGCTCCCTTCTCGGCGATCGCCAAAATCTATGCCCCTAACCACGGCCCGATGGTGCGCTACAGCGTCAGCCGCTTCACGTTTGACTACCGCTATTGGTGCGAACGCCAGCAGGTGCAGGATCTCAACATAGCGGTGCTGTACGCCTCGGCCTATGGCAACACGGCAATTTTGGGGAACGCGATCGCTCAAGGCTTAATTCAGTCGGGCGCAGCCGTGCAGACGATTAACTGTGAATTGGCAAGTCCGGCAGAAATCACTCAGATTTTACAGGAATGTGACGGCTTTATTTTCGGCACGCCCACCTTAGCAGGTCATGCGCCGACGCAAATCCAGACGGCATTAGGCATCGCTCTCTCTAGCGCCGCCAGAACCAAGCTAGCAGGAGTATTTGGCTCCTATGGCTGGAGTGGAGAGGCGATCGATCTAGTACATACAAAGCTGCAAGATGCGGGCTATCGCATGGGATTTGAGCCGATTCGCGTCAAATTTAAGCCGACAGACGAAACCCTGCGGGAGTGCGAACTGGCAGGCGCGGAGTTTGTTCAAACCCTGAAGAAAACTAAAAAAATTCGGGCACCCCGTCAGACGGGTGTAGAGGTGCAAGCCGATCGCACAGAGCAAGCCGTCGGTCGAATTACAGGCTCTCTTTGCGTCATCACCACCCACCGTTTCAGCAAGCATCAGGAAATGTTGACCTCCTGGGTGTCGCAAGCCACCTTTAATCCGCCGGGACTGACGATCGCCGTGCCTATGAGTCAAGGCGAAGCAACGCTACCGACGATTGGCAGTCAGTTTGTCCTAAATGTTCTGAAAGAGGGCAGAAATCTGCGACGCTTTTTCCTCAAATCTGTGGCGAATGAAGATGATCGGTTAGGGGCGATCGACACCCACCCAGCAAATAACGGCTGCTTAATTTTAGATGAGGCGCTGAGCTATCTGGAATGCACGGTGCAGTCTCGGATGGAATGCGGCGATCATTGGCTGATCTACGCCACTGTAGACAACGGCAAAGTGTTGGAAGCGGTGGGCGTGACGGCAGTTCAGCACCGCAAGTCAGCGATGCAATATTAATCAGCGATGCAATATTGGAGTACTAGAGCGGACGGACGATCGAACAGGCAGGAAGCTCTGCCGAGCCAAAGACAGGCGCGGGATCAAGCCCAGCAATTTGCTTAAACTGTTCGGGCGTAATGGTGCTGACGATCGGCTGACTTTCCCAAGCCTTGAGCCGATCATGGGCTTGCACCAAAAACTCTACCCCTCTCACCAGCGGCACCGTCAGCCAGTAATCAATTAAAGTTTCGATTAATGCCAGCTCGATCAAAGGGCGAGGATAAAGTTGCAGTAATTCATCCAAGTAGAGATCAAATCGATTGACCTCATCACCGCCGAGACAGTAGCTGCTGACAATATGCTTAACGCGCTGTCGGCTTAATTTTTCCCAGATTTCCATTAAACCCTTAGCCCAAAACTTCCAGTTGCAAAGTCATCTCTTTGTTTTTAATCCTTTCCCATCCTACCTACATTCGCAAATTTCTTATGCAGAAATCTTGAATAGTTTGCAGGCAATCTAATGTTTCAAACTTAATTGATGCCATCAAGCTTAAAACAAAGTAAGTAAAAAACGCGATAGATTCTAGAAGACATCGCAAGAAATCTATGACGGGCGAAGATTTACACCAGCTCTTACTCACTAAATGGGGTCGTTCCTATGACCTGCAAATTCGTAAAGGTCATGACAAAGTGTTTCTGCAAGTGATGTGGAAATATTTGGAGCAAGCCTCATTTCCCATGAGCGAAGCCGAGTATGCGGAGCATCTGGAGACGATCGCCAATTACCTCAACGCCTGGGACAGCTTGGCACAGGTTGAAAGTTTTATTGCGGCAACGAAAGAGCGCCCTCGCTTGGGAAAAGCCGTCAGCATCCCACTAGATTTGGGCGATCGCGCCTCAGAATGGCTCCTAGAAAACTAAAAATGCAGGGTTTGTAGCCCTGCATTTTTAAGAACATACCGAGGAGATGAACTCTATTTTCCTGTCAAAACCACCATCCCAATACCGCCGAAATAGAGTCCCAAAACCGCCCCTGCCAGAAGGCTCTGTGTGACCGGATCGGTCGAAGGCGTGAGAACTGCACCCAAGACGGCAGCACCCAAGATGACATAGCGCCAGCCCGCTAGCATCTGCTTTGAGTTAACAATATTTAGCATTCCCAATAAGAGCTGAATCACCGGAATCTGAAAGGCTAGCCCCGTGCTAAACAACAGCAGCAGCACAAACTCAAAATATCGCTCGATCGACCAAAGCTGCTCGACCACGCCTTCGCCATAGTTGACAAAGAAGTTGAGCGCCGCCGGAATCAGGGCAACGTAGGCAAACGCCAGCCCTGCAACAAACAAAATCGTCGAGCCAAAGACGATCGGAGCCAGCAGACGACGTTCGCGGCGAGTCAGACCGGGCACTACAAACTGCACAATTTGATACAGGATGAACGGACTCGCCACCAAGATGCCGCTGTATGCCGCCACCTTAATCGACACAAAGAAATACTCACCCGGCGCCAGCTGAAGGAACTTCGCACCTTTTGCAGGGACTTCCAAAAGCTCAACGATCGGATTGACAAAGATAAAGCAGATCACCACGCCCACCACGACTGCCGCCAGCCCATAGAAAATTCGCAGCCGCAGCTCTTCAAGATGGTCGAATAGCGACATTTCTGCCTCATCGGGCAGATCGTCGTCGGGATCACCATAGCGATCGCCGATCGCCTCGACGGCCATATCAGTGGCTAAAGCAGCCTCAGCAGAAATTTCCAGGTCGGAAGAAGCAGTCATAGACAATTAATCTGAGGGTTGGCAATCCTGTAGCACTCTCATATTAGCCTAGCGTTTTCAGAGCCATAAACTCCGATCGCGCTAACGTTCTGCATGTTCTAATTGCAGCTCTTGAATTAAAGTCTCTAGTTCAGATTGGTTGGCTTTGTAGATCTGACCGCAAAACTCGCAGATGGCTTCAGCCTCCCCCTCTTTATCAATGATATCGATTAGTTCGTCTTTGCCCAAAATTTTGAGGGCGCCGAGGACGCGATCGAACGAGCAGCCGCAGTGAAACCGTACCATCTGAGTTTCTGGAAAGATCTCCAGACCCATATCTCCCACCAAATCCTCAAAGATTTGCGGCAAAGACTTTCCGGCTTGCAGCAGCGGCGTGAAGCCCGACAGCGCTGCGATGCGAGATTCCAGCTTTTCCACAAGCGCCTCATCTCTGGCGGCTTTGGGCAGTACCTGCACCAGTAATCCTCCTGCCGCCGACACGCCTGTTGCCCCCACAAACACGCCCACAATCAGCGCTGAAGGCGTTTGCTCAGAACTCACCAGGTAATGGGTGATATCGTCACCAATTTCCCCAGAAACCAGCTCTACGGTGCTGGAATAGGGGTAGCCATAGCCAACGTCCCGCACCACGTACAAGAATCCCTGACTGCCCACGGCACCACCCACGTCAAGTTTGCCCTTCTCGTTAGGAGGCAGCTCTACTTTGGGATTGCCGACATAGCCGCGCACCGTGCCGTCTAATCCGGCATCCACGAGAATCCCTTCTAGAGGCCCATTGCCCCGCACACGGAGGTTGACCCGCGATTCAGCTCGCTTCATGCTAGAAACCAGCAACAGCCCTGCTGACATCGTTCTGCCTAAAGCCGCCGTTGCCACGTAGGAAAGCTGGTGTCGCTGTCTGGCCTCTTCGGTGAGGCGAGTGGTAATGACTCCAACGATGCGAATGCCCCCCTCGGCGGCTGTCGCCCGAACCAATTGATCTGCCATGAAAATCCCGTACACTTCTTAACAGTTTCTTCTTTTATTCTAGAGGGAGTGGCAGCGTACTTTTGGGAGGCGATCGCATGGATCAGTATTACAAGCCGGAACATTTGGCTCAGTTTGCTCAGGTCAGCCAGGGTAATCCTGAGCTAGCCGAAAAGTTTTTTGCCTACTATGGAGCTGTGTTTGCCGAAGGAGCACTCTCTGTGCGCGAAAAAGCCCTGATTGCCCTGGCGGTTTCCCATACGGTGCAATGTCCTTACTGCATTGATGCCTACAGTACAGAATGCTTGAAGCAGGGATCTGACCTGGAGGAAATGACGGAGGCTATTCATGTGGCAACTGCAATTCGGGGCGGTGCCTCGCTGGTGCATGGGGTGCAGATGCTGGAGCATGTTAAACAGTTGACAATGTAGCTGCTGTCCTTTGTCCTAACAGCCAAGACAGTTGCTAAATAACCCACAACCCTGTAGCTGAAACTGTAGGGCTGCGGTCAAGATTCCGCCAAAATTTCTTCGTTCAGTTTGCTGAGCTTGGTGGCAAGGTAGGTTTTGATTGCATTAAGCTGCTGTGTTTTCTCAACAATTTCTTCAATCTTGCGCTCCATGATCGCAACTTGATTGCGTTTAGACAGGGTACCGTCTCCCCACTCATCAAGCAGCTGTTTGATTTCGCTGAGCCTAAACCCCAATCCTTTGCCTTGAGCGATCATCAGAAGGCGTTCTACCGTTTCTTGGCTGTACTCCCGGTATAGTCTTGTTCCTGCTCGTCGATCGCTGGCAACAATAAGTCCTATCTTTTCGTAAAAACGAATCGTGTCCTTCGACAATCCTGTTTTCTTGGACAGTTCACCAATCAACATAACAGTAACCCAAATCTTCCAGAAGCCCCTTGACTGTGGAGTATACTCCATAGTTTACTCTGCTTGGTATAGCGCTACGAGAACGAGTTAGGACATTATTGTAGAGGTAGAGAAGCGT